>CAIUKQ010000484.1 GCA_903899705.1 uncultured beta proteobacterium | reverse complement strand
GATCATCGACGCGCTCATGGGCGAGTACAAAGACCGCTTCATGATGCACTACAACATGCCTCCCTATGCCACCGGTGAAACCGGCCGCGTGGGAACCCCCAAGCGCCGCGAAATCGGCCACGGCCGCCTCGCCAAGCGTGCGCTGTTGAATGTGCTGCCAAGCCCCGCGGAGTTCGGTTATTCGATCCGCCTCGTGTCGGAAATCACAGAGTCCAACGGTTCCTCCTCGATGGCATCGGTTTGCGGCGGCAGTCTCGCGCTGATGGACGCCGGTGTTCCGAGCAAGGCGCACGTCGCGGGCATCGCGATGGGCCTGATCAAGGAAGGGGCGCGTTTCGCCGTGTTGACCGACATCCTGGGTGACGAAGATCACCTTGGCGACATGGATTTCAAGGTGGCCGGCACATCCAAGGGCATCACCGCATTGCAGATGGACATCAAGATCGAGGGCATCACCAAGGAAATCATGCACGCCGCACTGGCGCAGGCGCAGGAAGGCCGCATGCACATCCTGGGCATCATGCAGGAGTCCCTCGGTGGTTCGCGAGGCGACATTTCCAACTTTGCTCCCCGCATCTTCAAGATCAAGATCAACCCGGAAAAAATCCGTGACGTCATCGGCAAGGGCGGCATCGTCATCCGTGCCATCCAGGAAGAAACCGGCACCACGATCGAAATCGCCGACGACGGCAACATCTCCATCGCCTGCGTATCCGCAGAAGGCGGAGAGGCCGCACGCAAGCGCATCGAGGACATCACCGCCGACGTCGAAGTCGGCCGCGTGTATCAGGGCACGGTTCTGAAACTGCTGGATTTCGGCGCCATCGTTCAACTGCTGCCGGGCAAGGACGGCCTTCTGCACATCTCGCAGATCAGCCACCAGCGCGTCAACACCGTTGCCGAGCATCTGAAAGAGGGCCAGGTCGTCAATGTGAAGGTGCTCGAGGCCGACGAGAAGGGCCGCGTGCGTCTTTCCATGAAGGCCGTGCTTGAAGGTTCTGCTGAAACACCGCAAGCGTAGTTTTTACATTGATGAACACACCCCGGGCGAGTAGAATACGGCCCTCTCGGGGTGTAGCGTAGCCTGGTAGCGCGCCTGGTTTGGGACCAGGATGTCGGGAGTTCAAATCTCTCCACCCCGACCAAGATTTAACGGCAAGACCGGTGTTCGCGAAAATTGCGAAGCGAACCAGAAAGAATGGTGCCCGTAGCTCAACCGGATAGAGCACCAGCCTTCTAAGCTGGGGGTTGTGGGTTCGATTCCCGCCGGGCACGCCAGGCAAAGATTTCGATGGTGGCTGTAGCTCAGTTGGTAGAGTCCCGGATTGTGATTCCGGTTGTCGTGGGTTCGAGTCCCATCAGCCACCCCAATAAATATTATAAATATCAAGGCGTTACGAATATTTCGTAACGCCTTTTGCTTTTATTGTTTTGCGTGACCACAGACATCGCGTCAATTGATAAATCGCCGAATATAACCAACTAGGTTATTATAGTTTGTGGAAAAGGGCACTCCTCACTGCAAGCTGACTGTTGTCAAAACCTTGGTCGAAGCCGGCAAGGTTCGCTCGACGTATTCGGCGCTTGGGGGCGCGGCGGCGATGTGATTCGATTTTGCAGGAATTGTCGCGGTCGTCATGTCTCTTAAGCCAAAGGATTTTTACAAGAGCATGACGACACACGGTGATCACAGAATTTGGCAGGACGTCTATCGCCCCAAGACTGATGCTGGCGAGGTGTACCTGAAGCTGACTGTTGTCGATGATGTTCTCATCGTTTCGTTCAAGGAGTTATGAGCATGAAATGTCCGAATTGCGGAGCGGCGGACGTGGTGCCTGACACCCGTGACATGCCCTATACCTATAAAGGCGAGGAAACGAGGATTCCGGCGGTCAGCGGTGACTATTGTCCGGCGTGCGGCGAGGCCGTTCTCAATGCGGGTGAGTCCGCTCGCACCAGTGCGTTGATGCTCGAATTCAACAAGCAGGTGAATGCCGCGATTGTTGATCCGTCTTTCATTGTCAGCGTCCGGAAAAAACTCCACCTGGATCAACGCGAGGCGGCGGAAATATTTGGAGGCGGTGTCAACGCGTTTTCCCGATATGAGAATGGCAAAACGAAACCGCCGTTGGCGCTCGTGAAGCTTCTCAAGGTACTGGACAGGCATCCCGATCTGTTGGAAGAAATCAAGGCAGCCTAGGTCGAGGGCCCCAGCAAGACCAACTGCGCTTCATCGAGGTAGCACCACTTACCTTGCTGCAGTTCAAGCTGCTCCAGCCTGAGTCTTCCAATCGCCGTGCGCACCAGCGCATCACAGTGATTTCCGGTTGCGGCCAGCATGCGCTTCACCTGGTGGTACTTCCCCTGGTCGAGAACGAGTTCAACGCGATGTGAATCCAGTTGGCGGCAGGTCAATGCCTTGAGGGGCGCCGGTTCGTCCGCGAGTTTCACGCCGCTCAGGAGCATGGCGATCAGTTCGGGCGTGACGGGGTCGTGGGTGGTGGCTTCGTAGGTCTTGGTGACGTGATGTTTCGGTGATGCCTGCCTGTGGATGAACGTGCCGTCATCGGAGAGCAGCAGCATGCCGGTGGTGTCGTGATCGAGGCGTCCTACGGGCTGGGTGTTGCGCGCTGTGATTTGGGGTGGAAGCAGCGAGAGTACGCCGGGGTGATGGCTGGGCTTGCGGGAGCACTCGTAGTTGGCGGGTTTGTTCAGCAAGACATACACATACTCGCGACAGATCCAGGGCTCATCGTCTATCTCGATTGGCAGTAATTCGGGCTCCAGGGCTTCAACGAATGTGGTCACCACTTCCCCTGACACCCTGACGCGACCATCGGCGATCATCTCCTCGCATTCCCTGCGCGTGCCGAATCCCTGTTTTTGCAGCAGTTTGTTGAGTGTTATTTTTTTCATGGTTTGACAAAAGGCAATCCGATGGAGGTCATTGTCCCATGCGAAGTATCATCGGGCGCCTTGAGCCGCGGAAATTCCCCTCATAAAGGAAAATAATGAAACACGGAGTCCATCTTGTCGGCAGTGTGCCGATGAACAATGCCAGCGAAGTATTCGAGACGGTAGCGTCCGCGGTCGGACCGGTACTGCGTTATCTGCCGGACGGGGAGACCGGTCCGCGACTGGACTGGCTGCCGTGGATCTCGCCGATGTTTTCAGAGCACCCGGATTTTGAACTTTCCGGAGAGTCGTTCCAGGTGCACGCAGGTGCCACGGCCTTCAAGCGTTACACGCTCAAGCCCGGCGTGGATCCCCAATCGATCCGCTTCACCGGCAACCTGCCGCACTATGGATTTGCGATGGATTCCTGGAAGGATTTTCAGCGCCTTAAAAAGGCCGGAAAGATTCCGGAGCATGTGCGCTACCAGGTGGACATCGCCTCCATTCCATCGGTGCTTGCCGCCCATCTGGTGGAGCCTCTGCACGATGTGCTGGAGCCGGCCGTGGAGGAGGCCATCATCGGTCAGATAAAGAAAATCTGCGCCGATATTCCACATGGGGAGCTTGCCATCCAGTACGACGTGGCGTCCTCCATCTTCTTTCATCTGGAGACCGGCAAACCAACGCGCTTCGGCGAGAACGCGGCCGCGATGATGAAGGCCTTCGTCCCGATGCATGTGCGGCTGGGCAATGCGGTCCCGAAGGATGTGCACCTGATCTATCACTTCTGCTACGGGGACAACAAGCACAAACACTCCGTTGAGCCGCGCGACATGACGCACCTGGTGAACTTCGCCAATGCCCTCTCGACGGACATCGGCCGCACCATCGAGCTTATCCACATGCCCGTGCCCAAAGAGCGGCATGACGACGCGTACTTCCAGCCGCTGTCTCGCCTCAAGCTGCGCCTGGAGACCACATTGGCGCTGGGCTTGGTCCATTACACCGGAGGCGTCGAGGGGACTCAAATGCGGATAGCGGCGGCGCAAAAATACGTCAGGGATTTCATGATCGGGACCGAATGCGGCTTCGGGCGGCGCGATCCAACGACCATTCTGAAACTACTGGAAATTCATGCCCAGGTGGCAGGCCTGCGATGAGAACGGTCTACATTGTGGGCACCGTCCCGCTGGAGAGTACTGAAGCCGTTCTGCGCGCGCTCGGTTCCACGGTTGGTGCCGCTCTGCGCTGGGTGCCGGATGGCGAAACCGGGGAACGTCTTGACTGGTTGCCGTGGCTGGACCGGATCTTTGCGACCCACGAGGCATTCGAGCAGACCGATGACACCTACCGGCGCACCCCGGTCGAACTCAGCAAGGCGGCGACACAGATGCGCTACCGGCTGAAGGCTGGAGCGTCCGTGGACAGCCTCGATTTCCATAACCTTCCGCATGCGCAGATTGCCATTGATTCTTATCGTGTTTTTTCGAAACTCAAAGCGGAGGGCGTGCTTCCCGAAGCCTGCAGGCTGCAGGTCGATTTCGCCGGGATCGTTTCAGTGATGCGCCGCTTCGTGGTTGTCGATGAACAGGCGGCGATAGGCCCGGTCTACGAAAAAGGACTGGCGCGAGAAATTCATCGCATGCTCGAAGTGATTCCGAAAGAGGAGCTCGCGATTCAGTGGGATGTGGCCTCGGCCGTGTTCCAGCACCTGGAGGAGAACACGCCCACCATCTACGGCAGGAACCGGGAGGAAATGCTGGAGTCCTTCAGCAGCTGGCACGCGAAGCTGGGCGAGCTGGTTCCGCAGGGCGTGGACCTCATGTATCACCTGTGTTACGGCGACCAGGGCCACCGCCATTCGGTGGAGCCTTCCACGGCCGCGCTGCTGGTGGAGTTTTCAAACCGCCTCATCGCGCGAATCCATCGTCCGGTTGAGTTGATCCACATGCCTGTGCCACGCAACCGATTCGACGATGCCTATTACGAACCGCTTGAGAACCTGAAGGTACAGCCGGGAACCGCGCTGGCACTGGGGCTGGTGCACCTGACCGGTGGCATCGAAGGCACGCGGCGACGCATGGCGGTGGCGGACAAGTATGTGAAGGACTACGCGGTCGGCACGGAATGCGGCTTCGGTCGACGCCCGAAGGAAACCATACAGCCGCTGCTGGAATTGCATGCGCAGGCGGCAGGGTTGCGCGGATAAATGGACGAGGGTGCCAGAACGATTTTCGACCCTGCATCGAATGGGGTGAAATAGCTTAATATTCAATAAGTTATGTTGTGTGGTGATCATGCAATGCGGTCGCCCCATACCATTCTGGAAACGCGGCATAGCCGTGTGTCGATTCATCTGCAGGAAGGAACAGTCAATGCCGCTCAGCCGTCTCGCCGCACTCATCGTGTCCGCATCATTTGTCGCCTGCGTTCACGCCCAGCCGTATCCCGCCAAGCCTATTCGCGTGATCATTCCGTTTCCACCCGGTGAAGGTCCTGACATCATCCTTCGCAAGGCAGGCGATGACATCGCCAAACGCATCGGGCAGCCCTGGATCGTTGAAAACCGGCCCGGTGGAAACATGGTTATCGCGCTGGAGGCCTGCGCGCGTTCGGCGCCCGACGGCTACACCATGTGCCTGCTCAATTCGAGCGGCATGTCGGTCAATCCCCACGTAATGCTCAAATTGCCCTACGACCCCGAACGCGACTTCAAGCCGATCAGCAACATGTACTTCCTGTTGGGCGGACTGTTTGCCTCGATCGCGGTGCCGCCCAACAACATTGCGGATTTCGTTTCCTACGCGCGCAGCCGGCCGGGAAAGATCAACTTCGGAACCCTCGGTCCGAACTCGCAGGTGGACATCTTCCGGATGTGGATCAACGACCAGTGGAAGACGGAGATGGCCGGTATTCACTACAAGGG
Source organism: uncultured beta proteobacterium (assembly GCA_903899705.1). GTDB lineage: Bacteria > Pseudomonadota > Gammaproteobacteria > Burkholderiales > SG8-39 > 2-02-FULL-62-17. The sequence goes on along the minus strand of CAIUKQ010000484.1, from coordinate 30,384 downwards.
CGGCGCGCAGATCATTCCGGCGCTCGTCACCGATGAAATTCAGTTCAGCTGGATCGGCGTGTTCAACGCACTCGGACAGATCAAGGCCAGCAAGGTCAAACTGCTGGCCATCGACAGTCGCAAGCGCTCTCCGCTGTATCCGAACGTGCCTACGTTGCAGGAAGTGGGGCTGCCGGAATCGCCGTTCGCGGCGTGGCACGGCCTGGGCATGCCGGCGGGTGCGCCGGATGCAGCGGTGAGGCGAATGAACGCGGAGCTTGGCAGTCTTTTCGCGGACAAGTCTTTCGCCGAATTCCTGCTTGAGCGCCATGTTGAGAATGCGGTCACTTCGCCGGAGGAATTCGCAGCCTTCATGCGCCGCGACCGGGAGCGGCTCGGTGAAGTCGTTCGCCGGTACAACATACCGAAACAGTGAATCCGTGAACATGAAACTCTGTGCTGCCGCGCTACTTCGTTGCGGCGCGTTGTCACTCTGTTCTCATGCGCAAAGCATCGTTTCAATGGGGTCGTTCGCAAAGTCGGGCAAGCTGCGCATTGTTGTGACCACCGGCGTCAAGCGATTTCCCGGCATGGAAGACATTCGTGCGCGTCAAGCGCGAGCGCTGGGGGCGGATATTCAGGGACGTGGGAAATGAACCGCAGTGAATTATTGAAGCCGCAAGTTGAGTTCACCGTTGGCGAGCCTGCAGCAATGATGTTGCCTAATTCGGCTCGACCAGAATTGATCGGACGGTTTTCACTGTCACCATCAAAGTCATCGGTTCCAACGGCGAGGCCACAAATCCTCGCGACAGATAGAACTGCCTTGCCGTGTCGGAGAGCGCGTGTACGAGCATCGCAAATACGCCCGCCTCACCGGCGACGCTGACCGCTCGAATCATGGCATCGCGCAGCAACGCCTGACCGAGACCTTGATTGTGGTAGCGCCGATCAACGGCAAGCCGGCCAAGCAACAATACGGGCAATGGGTCGGGCATTTTGCGGCGTAAGGTCTTTGGCGCTTTTTCGCAGCTGATCGCGCCGGCCGACAGGCTGTAGTAACCGATGACCCCTTTGCCGACACAAAGTACGAAGCATCGCGAAGCGCCGGCAGCGTGGTTTTTTAGGGCTCGCCTTTTAAGCCAGTCGTTGAGGGACAATTCGCCGCTGTCGAAATCCGTCAGATCATGAGTAGCCGTTATCGGCGCTGGCGGAACGAAAGTGATACCGGTCATGGACGGACTCAAGGCAAATCATTTGTCCCAGGGCGCTTTGGTCTTGAGTAAGCGCCTCAGCTTGTCGGTCGGCGGTAACGGGCGATCAAGCAACGCCTGAAATTTGGCGAAAGTGCCGGCATCAACGGTGAAAAATGTCTGGTCGAGCAACACGTCTTCTGCCTCACGGCACGCTGCCTCAAGCATGAAATCCGACCGGCTGCGACCGAGTCGCCCGGCAGCCTGGTCGATCAGGTCCCGTTGGCGCGCTTTGGCGCGAATATTAATGGCGACCGATTGATTGGATTGTGTAGTTGGCATGGTGACATTCTTGTATATAACATCAATATACATTATTGCATCTTGAATGTGGCAATATCAGCCCCTGCAGTCTCATGAAGGGGCGCCCGCCGGCAGTTTTCGCATGGACGGAATGCGGCTTGCCATCGCAATGACGAGCGCGACGACCATCAGGATCCCAGCGACGGCGAAGGTGATTTGCAGTCCAGTGGCGATGGCATCCGGCTTGGGTGTTGAAGGATTCGTAGCGGCTGACGCAATCGCAAAAATCGCGCCCATGACGGAGGCCCCGGTGATGAGGCCGAGATTTCGGGATAGGTTCAGCATGCCGGATATGACGCCCCGACGCTCCACGGGAACGTCCGCCATGACGGCGGTGTTGTTGGCGGTCTGGAACAGTGCATAGCCGGCGGTGATGACCATCATGGGTGCGATGTAGCCGGGGATCCCAAACGCCGCAGGCATCATCGCAAGGAAGAAGGAACCGGCGGCAATGCCGGCGAGCCCGAGGAAGGTGATGCGTTGCGGTCCGAAGCGATCCGCCATGCGCCCGGCCGGCACCCCGGTGAGCGCGACGACGACCGGACCCACCGACATGACCAGTCCGACCATGGCCGTCTCGAGTCCGAGTGCGCCGGTGAGATAAAACGGCCCCACCACCAACGTCGCCATCAAGACCGTCGACACGAGTGCGCTGGTGGCCAGGCTGCCACTCAGCGCCCGATCGCGGAACAGGGCGAGGCGAATCAACGGCGATGTGGTTCTCGACTCGGTAAGCACGAAGAGCCCGACGCCGACAGCGGCGGCCAGTAGCAGTGCGAAGTTGAGCGGGCCGAAATTGCCGCGACCCAGGGTCACCGCGAGCGCATAGGCCGCGAGCGTCAAGGCGAGCAGGAGCGTACCCATCCTGTCAAAGCCGTTGGCCGTCACGCTTCCCTGGCGATCGGCCGGGAGAAAGCGCTGCGCGAGCAGAAAGGCCAGGATGCCCAGCGGTACGTTGACGAAGAAGATGGCGGGCCAGCCCAAACCCGCAATCAATACGCCGCCCAGCGTTGGGCCGAGCGCGGTGCCGATGGCCGACATGGTTCCGAGCAAACCCATGGCGCTGCCCGTCTTTGCTTTGGGAACGGTTTCGCCGACAAAGGCCATGGTGAGGAACATCATGATGGCTGCGCCGAGGCCCTGCACCGCCCGCGCGGCAATGAGCAGCCAGAGCCCGGGCGAGAGACCGCAGAGGATGGATGCCGCGGTGAACAGGAGGATCCCCGTGAGGAGCAGGCGCCGGCGGCCCATGAGGTCACCCAGTCGTCCGACGCTCACGATCAGGGTGGTGATGGCCAGGAGATAGGCGAGGACCACCCACTGGACTTCCTGAAAGCTTGCGTTGAACGCCTGGGCCAGGGTTGGCAATCCCACGTTGGCGATGCTGGTGCCCAGCGAAGACAACAGCATGGACAATGACAGGCTCGCCAGCACCCATCGGATCGAAACGGGTGATTCCGAACTTCCGGCGGGTGGAACATTGGGTCCATCAATGGCGGGCTTCAACATGATCTTGGCTTTCGGGTGACGTCCGGTTCGGGCTTGTTGAAACAGTAGTCTTTTGCGAGACATGGCGGAAGACGCGCCATCTGCACTTTATCCATGCGTTTGACGCCATGTTGAATTCAAACGGTGCTAAGGTCGATGCATGTCGATTCCCGACCTCAACCTGCTAGTCACCCTGGATGTGTTGCTCGCGGAGGGCAGCGTTGCGCGTGCGGCGCTGCGTCTGCATTTGAGTCCCTCGGCGATGAGCCGGGCGCTGGCGCGCTTGCGCGAGGCGACGGGCGATCCGCTGCTGGTCCGGGCTGGACGCGGGCTCGTTCCCACGCCCCGGGCCATTGAACTTCGGGATCGTGTAGGCCGCCTGGTGCAGGAAGGCGAGGCGGTGCTTCGCCCCGCAGAGAGTCTCAAGCTTGAGAAACTCGCCCGGACTTTCACGCTGCGGACCAACGAAGGTTTTGTCGAGAACTTCGGTCCGGGCCTGATCGCGCGGGTTGGCAGAGAGGCACCCGGCGTGCGGCTGCGCTTTGTACAGAAGCCCGACAAAGACAGCACGTCCCTTCGCGACGGAAGCGTCGATCTGGAAACCGGCGTGGTGGGGAAGACCACGGGACCGGAAGTGCGGGTGCAGGCCCTGTTCCGCGACCGTTTCGTCGGCGTGGTGCGAAAAGGGCATCCACTGTGCAAAGGCAGGATCACTGCTGCGCGTTACGCGGGCGGCAGGCACATCTTCGTTTCGCGGCGGGGACTCGACAAGGGGCCGATCGATGATGCCCTCAAACCGCTTGGACTGGAACGCGACATCATCACCGTTGTTGGCGGGTTTTCAGCCGCTCTGGCGCTTGCGCGGGCTTCCGACCTGATCGCCAGCGTTCCGGAACGGCACACCGGAAACCTGCGGGCCGGCATGCACAGTTTTCCCCTTCCGGTTGCGATGCCGGAGTTCACGGTATCCATGCTCTGGCACCCGAGGCGGGATGCCGATGCTGCACATCACTGGCTGCGCGGCTGTCTCCGGGCGGTTTGCGTCGCGCGCTAGGCGGCGGCGAGCTCCGCGAGCAGGCTGGAGACCTTCGGCAGGGTTTCCGCCGACATGATCATCTGCACCAGGCGTTCGACGGCGGCCTGGGCCAGCCTTCTTGAAGCCAGCTTGCGGAATTTTTCGATGACATCCGAGGCGGTGGCAAATTTCTGTTCGCTGCCGCGCGGCGCTTCGACGGTTTGCTCCAGTGTCTTGCCACCCTTGAGTTTGATCTGCACCCGGACCATGTGACGGTAGCGATTGCCGCGCGCGGTGATGGTAGGGTCTTCGACCACATCGACGATCTCGGAGACCTTCATGCGTGTGGGGTCGGCCACCATGGCTTCGGTGAACTGGTCGACGAAAACGTCGCCCTCGAGCAGCAGCGTGGCCACACAATAGGGAAGGTTCAGCTGCGCGGAGGTAAGACCTTCGGGCCGGTATTTCCAGCCGGCGTGGTCCACGGTGACCTTGGATCCGAACACGGTATCTTCTCGATATCGGGCAGCTTGAATCCATGGGTCGTCTGCAGGTCCCGAATGGCATCCAGTGTGGTGTGGTTGCTGCCGACGCAGGAATAGAACTTGAGCGCAATGCGGGTGGTCTCGAATCGTTCGCCCAGGCCGCTGGTGAGTTCATCCAGATTGAAGCGGTCCGTAGAACGCGAGAAGGTGGTGCAGAAGCCGCCGTAGGGGCTCTCGAACACGTATCCCCTCGGCGGCGCCATCGAATACTTCAGCGACACGGATATCGTCACCGAAGCCTGGCAGCCCGTTGACTTCCCTGAGGCGCGGTTTTCCGAGTGGCACCTGCCGGACGGTATCAGAATGCAACCGCTCGCCACGAAGTCCTCTGATGAAATCGCCAGGGAACGCAACCGCGCGATGAAATCCGCTAACTGACTGGAGATATCGTGGAAACGATGGCGCGCAAGATTATGCTGTAGGGGGCTTCCGCGTTTGCCGTGAATTGAAGGGTCACGTTAAACCGAGGTTGCAGGATTCAATCCACACCAGCCCATCCGGATCATCTCCGGAATCCAGCCAGATGGCGTTCATTCCCGGGTATCGACGTTCAAATGCCGCGCGGTTGTGGCCGACTTCGATGACGATATTTCCCTTGTTTTTCAGGTAATTAGCGGCGTCACCGAGTATTCTGTCCACAAGGTCCAACCCATCCTTTCCACCGTAGAGCGCCAGTGCGGGTTCGCGGCGGTATTCCTCCGGAAGCCGTTTCATAGAGCGCGCATCCACATAAGGCGGGTTGCTGATGATGAGGTCGAATTTTTGTTTTGGCAGTGAGCGGTAAAGGTCCGATTCGATGAGTTTGACTCTGCGGTCGAGGCCGTAGGCTTTGACGTTCTTTCGCGCGAGGGTCAATGCGCGTTTCGATATGTCCACGGCGATGACTTGCGCTTTTGGGAATGCGATGGCCGCGAGGATGGCCAGGCATCCCGAGCCGGTGCACAGGTCCAGTATTCGTTTGACGGATCCAGGTCTGGCTATCCATGGGCTGAAGCATTCGAGCAGGGGCTCAGCGATGAACGAGCGGGGAACGATGACGCGCTGGTCGACGATGAATTTGTATCCGGACAGCCAGGCTTCGCCAACAAGGTAGGCAAGAGGCTTGCGTGTGTTGATGCGTTGCCTGATTAGCGAATCGATGCGGTTGATTTCCCGTTGACTGGCAACACGCAGAAACGATTCGACCAGTTCGTCGGGTTCAAGACCCACCGCATGGGATACCAGCCAAGCCGCTTCGTCGCGCGCGTTGAGCGTGCCGTGCCCGTAGGAAAGTTTTGCGGCGCGGAGTTGGCGCTCAGTCAGGGTGACCAGGTCACCCAGCGTCTGGTACTTTTCGGGGACGCGTTTCACCATCGGTTCATGCGCGCAGCAGCAGGCGTTCGAGGATGTTCTCGTAGATCTGCGTGAGCGGCTCGAAGCTATTTAAGTGTATGTATTCATTGAGTTTATGGATGCTGTCATTGAGCGGTCCGAACTCGATGAGCTCCTTTGCCACAGCGACGATGAAGCGGCCATCGGATGTGCCGCCGGTGGTGGTGGGCGCGGCATCAACGCCGGTGACCTGCTTGATGGCGGCGAGCGAGGCCTCGATCAAGGGGCCTTTGCCGGTGAGAAAAGGTGAGGCACCCAGAGTCCAGTGAAGTTCATATTCGAGACCGTGGCGATCAAGGACTTCGTGGACTCGCTGCTTCAATCCATCTGCCGTACTGCTGGTGCCAAATCTGAAATTGAACAGCACCAGGAATTCACCCGGAATGACATTGGTCACACCGGTGCCGCCATGGGCGTTGGATATCTGCCAGCTGGTTGGCGGGAAGGACTCGTTGCCTTTGTCCCAGACGATTGTTGCCAATTCTGCGAGCGCAGGCAGGGCCTGGTGCACGGGATTGCGCGCAAGGTGGGGGTAGGCGATGTGGCCCTGTATGCCCTTGACCTTCAGCCGGCCCTGCAGCGAACCGCGCCGGCCGACTTTTACCGTATCGCCGAACCGCGTTTCGCAGGTGGGTTCACCGACGATGCAGTAGTCCAGTAGTTCATTCCGATTCTTCAATGCCTCGACCACCTTGACCGTGCCGTCCACGGCATCGGCTTCTTCGTCGGAGGTCAGCAGGAAGGCGATGGAACCCGGATGGTCGGGATGTTTTGCGACAAAGTTTTCGGTGGCCACCACCATCGCCGCCAGCGATGACTTCATGTCCGACGAACCACGACCATACAGCTTGCCGTTCTGCTCAAAGGGCTTGAAGGGATCGTGCAGCCACTGCGTCAGCGGACCGGGCGGCACAACATCGGTGTGGCCGGCGAAGCAGAACACGGGCGCTGATTTTCCGCGCCTTGCCCAGAAATTGACTACGCCGCCGTGCGCCATGGGCTCCACGGTGAACCCGATGGCCTTCAGGCGTTGTGCAATCAGCGCCTGGCAGCCACCGTCTTCAGGTGTGACCGACTGGCGTGAAATGAGGTCCTTGGCGAGCGCAATCGCAGCCTTGCCGAGGTCATTTTGCGGAGTACTCAATCGCCTGCTGCCCGTGTCACTCGGCTTCAGCCGTATTGAGTTTGAAGTCCGAGAACTCCAGAGGGCCGCTGGCTGCCGCAGGAGGCGGGGGCGGCGGCGTATCGTTTTTGGCGGCTTCCGCGGCGCCAGCCACCTGATTCTTGAGAGCGCTCCCGGCTTCGGTATTGTTGATCAGCCACAAGAGGTTGGTTGGCGAATCGCAATTGGCCAACGCCTCTTCCTGGGTGATCGTGCCCTTGAGAATCATGTTGAAGAAAGTCTGCTCGAAAGTCTGGGACCCCGGGGACAGGCTTTTCTCCATGGCCTCCTTGATCTCGTTGATCTCGCCCTTGCCGATGAGTTCGGCGATATGGCGCGTTGCGAGCAGGATTTCGACAGCAGCCGAGCGGCCGCCCTTCACATTGCGGATCAGGCGCTGCGAGATCACGCTCTTGAGCGTCGCGGACAAGTCCTCCAGCAGGGCGGGGCGGTTCTCCAGCGGATAAAAGCTGATGATCCGGTTCATCGCGTGATAGCTGTTGTTCGCGTGCAGGGTCGCCAAGCACAGATGGCCGGACTGCGCGTACTGGATGGCCGCGGTCATGGTGTCCTTGTCGCGAACCTCGCCGATCAGAATGCAATCCGGCGCCTGGCGCAGCGCGTTCTTCAGCGCAATCCTGAAATCCAGCGTATCGGCGCCGACTTCGCGCTGGTTCACGATGCATTTCTTGTTCTGGAAAATGAATTCGACCGGATCCTCGATGGTCAGGATGTGGCCCGGTTTCTGTTCATTCCGGTAATCCAGCATGGCCGCAAGCGTGGTCGACTTGCCCGAACCGGTCGCCCCGACCATGAGGATCAGTCCGCGCTTCTCCATGATAACGTCCTTGAGGCTCGCCGGCAGGTCGAGGGAATCGAACGGAGGGATGGTCCCGGGAATGTAACGCACCACCACCGCAGGCCCGCCTTTCTGCCGGAATGCGCTGATACGGAAACTGCCGGTACCCGGGATGGTGTAGGCGGTGTTCAGTTCCAGCGTTTCCTCGTATTCCTTTTTCTGCTTCTCGTTCAGGACTTCATAGAGCAGCGTCATGATGGTCTCGGAATCCATGTTCTTCGGATTGACCGGGACGGCAATGCCGTTGATCTTGATGTTGATCGGGGCACCGACGGAAATGAAAATGTCCGACGCCTTTTTATCAGCCATCAGTTGAAACAGTCGCTTCATTGCCGACATAGCCCCATCTCCCCGTTCTGATCGTTTGTCCGAAATCCGAATTTTGCGGTTCTAGTCGCCTCGAAGCAGTTCATTGATACTGGTTTTTGCCCTCGTCTGCGCGTCCACCTGCTTGACGATCACCGCGCAATACAGGCCGTATTTTCCATCGGCCGAGGGCAGGGTGCCGGGAACGACAACCGAACCGGAAGGCACTCGGCCATAGAGAACCTTGCCGGTGGCGCGGTCGTAGATCTTGGTGCTGGCGCCAATGAATACGCCCATCGAAATCACGGAGTTTTCCTCGACGACCACACCCTCCACGATTTCGGATCGCGCGCCGATGAAGCAGTTGTCCTCGATGATGGTGGGATTGGCCTGCAGCGGTTCCAGCACGCCACCGATGCCGACACCGCCGGAGAGATGGACGTTCTTTCCGATCTGCGCGCAGGAACCCACCGTGGCCCAGGTGTCCACCATGGTGCCTTCGTCGACGTAGGCGCCGATGTTCACATACGAGGGCATGAGGACGACGTTTTTGCCGATGAACGCCCCTTTTCGAGCCACCGCCGGCGGCACGACTCGAAAACCGCCGCGATTGAACTGCTCCTTGTCGTACGAAGCGAATTTGCTCTCGACCTTGTCGAAGTAGCGTAATTCGCCACCCTGCATGATTCGGTTGTCCTCCAGCCGGAATGACAGCAGCACCGCTTTTTTCAGCCACTGATGCGTGGTCCACTCGCCGCCAATCTTCTCGGCGACGCGCATGCGTCCCTGGTCAAGTTCGGCGATAACCTGTCCTACCGCCTCGCCGATTCTGGCGGGGGCGCTGCCCGGCTGAAGCGATGCACGGTCATCCCAGGCCTTGTCGATGGTTTGCTGCAGTTCTGTGTTGTTTGTCATTGGTATCTCTTGGAAAATTCGTTGAGCCGGCCTGCGGCCTCCACACATTCTTCGATGGGGGCGACCAGAGCCAGGCGGATATGGTTGCGGCCGGGATTGACGCCCTGTGCCTCGCGGGCAAGATAACTCCCCGGAAGCACCGTGACATTATAAGCTTCGAGAAAGTCGCGGGCGAAAACCGTGTCGTCAACCGGCGTTCGCACCCAGTAATAAAAGCCCGCTTCAGGCTGCGTGGTGACCAGCGGCGCATTGATCAACGGCCCCACGGCCTTGAATTTCGCCGCATATACCTGACGATTTTCAAAAACATGGGATTCATCATTCCACGCGGCAACCGATGCCATCTGAACCGTGTTGCTCATCGCGCTGCCGTGGTAGGTTCTGTACAGGAGGAAAGCCTTGATCAATTTGGCGTCGCCCGCCACAAATCCTGATCGCATGCCCGGGACGTTTGAGCGCTTGGATAGGCTGGAGAACACCAACAGGCGGCGGAAATCGGTTCGGCCCAGCTGTTGTGCCGCCTGCAATCCACCCATGGGCGGTTTCGCTTCGTCGAAATACAATTCGGAATAGCACTCGTCCGATGCAATGACGAATCCATGACGGTCCGAGAGTTCAAACAGCAGTTTCCAGTCGGCCAAGGCCATGACGCGGCCGCTGGGATTGGCCGGGGAGCAGGTGAATACCAGCTGAACCCTTTTCCATGCATCGTCGGGGACCGAGGCGTAGTCCATTGCGAATCCGTCTTCCGGCAGCGCATTGACGAAATAGGGTTCCGCGCCCGACAGCAGGGCTGCCCCTTCGTAGATCTGATAAAAAGGATTGGGCGAAATTACCAGCGGAACCTGCGCGCCCGCTTTGTGTTCCAGAATCAATTGTCCGATGGCAAACAACGCCTCGCGGGAACCGTTGATGGGGAGCACCTGGGTGGAGGGGTCCACTTTCGGCAGGTGGTAGCGACGCTCAAGCCATTTCGCGATGGTTTCGCGAAGCAGCGGCATGCCTGCCGTCGCCGGATATTGCGCCAGTCCTGAGAGCGAATCGACTAACGCTTTCTTGATGAAGTCCGGTGTGGGATGTTTGGGTTCTCCAATATGCAGTTCAATCCGCCGGTACGCGGGTTGAGCCGGGACTTTGTCAAAAAGTATCCGGAGCTTTTCGAAAGGGTAGGGTTGGAGTTTTTCCAGTAGGGAATTCACTGATCAGTCGCCGATGCTGTTGTTGGTATTGTTGTCCGGTACCGCCAGCGCGGCCGAAGGCTTCCATCCGCGCTTGGAGTGGGAAACCATCACCGTGGTGAAAATCCCCCCGCGCACATTGAATTGCGCCTTGAGCCGCGCGTGACGGGGCGACAGTGCCGCAACCAATTCGTCGAGAATCCGGTTGGTAACCGCTTCGTGAAATGCGCCCGTGTCCCTGAATGACCAGATATATTCCTTCAGGCTTTTCAGTTCCACGCATTTGCGGTCGGGCACGTAATCGAGCGTCAGAATCGCGAAATCGGGCTGACCTGTCATGGGGCACAGGCAGGTGAATTCGGGAATCTTCATATGAATCAGGTAATCCCGTTCCGCATTGGGATTTGGAAAGGTCGCCAGTGTTTTGCTTGGCCTGGACGGCATTGAGTGATGCTTTCTGGAAGGAAGTTTGGAGGATTGTTGGTATTATATTAGGCTTGTCTAGGGATCGAGCGGTAACAGGTGCGGGAACGCGCGCCGGCACCAGCAAAAAAAGCTGTAACGTCTCGAAAACAAGAAAAGTTCCTCCGCGACAAGTGCTGACATGCGGCTGTCAAGGCGGTTTTCCACCTCACCGAATCCGTAAAAATGCGCCTGACGCAACTCAAACTTGCAGGTTTCAAGTCTTTCGTCGATCCAACCGCGATCAACGTGCCGGGCCAACTGGTGGGGGTCGTCGGCCCTAACGGCTGCGGAAAATCCAACATTATTGATGCCGTGCGCTGGGTGCTGGGCGAATCACGCGCCTCGGCCCTGCGCGGCGATTCCATGCAGGACGTCATATTCAACGGATCCGCGCAGAGAAATCCGGTCGCTAGGGCCAGTGTCGAATTGCATTTCGACAACAGCCTGGGAAAGGCGGCTGGAGCGTGGTCACAATACGCGGAAATCGCCGTAAAACGCGTGCTTCAGCGCGACGGCGAGTCGAGCTATTTCATCAACAACACGCACGTGCGTCGCCGCGACATCCAGGATATTTTTCTGGGAACGGGACTCGGACCTCGCGCCTACGCCATCATTGAGCAGGGCATGATTTCGCGGATCATCGAGGCAAAGCCCGAAGATCTGCGCGTGTTTCTGGAGGAAGCGGCCGGCATCTCCAAATACAAGGAACGCCGCCGGGAGACGGAAAACCGGCTCACCGACACACGGGAAAACCTGGCGCGGGTTACGGACATCCTGCAGGAGCTGGGCTCACAGATCGAAAAACTCGAGACTCAGGCCGAGGTTGCGCAACAATTTCAGGCGCTCTCCACCGAGCGCGACGAAAAGCAGAATCTGCTGGCGCTGCTCAAGAAAAACGAATCGGCCAACGAAGCAAAAAGGCATCTTGGCGACATAGAGTCCGCCGCGACTGAAATCGAAGCCGAGACGGCGGGTCTTCGAAACGTGGAGCTTCGGATCGAGGAAATCCGGTCCGAGCACGTCACCGCGAGCGAGGTGTTGAATGTCGCGCAGGGTGAGTTGTACCAGTCGAATACGGAGGTGGCCGGGCTTGAGACCGAAATCCGGTATCTGACCGAAACCCGCCAACGCATCCACACGCAGGTGGCGCAGGGCAAGTCGGGCCTGGACAACGAAGAGCGGCGCAGTGCCGAGCTTCGCGAGGCCGAGGCCATGTGGCAGGCAAGGCTGGAGGAAGCAGGAGGGCGCGCTGCAGAGGCAATTGAAGCCCGTGAGCTGGAGTCGGAAAAACTTCCCCAAATGGAGCTTGCCAACCGCGCGACACAGGAGGAAGTTTCCGCCAACCGGGGGCGTATCGCCGAATTGGAAAAGCGCCTGGATCTTGAGCAGACGCATGCCGGGCATGCCGAGAAGACGCTTCAGAATCTGGACACTCGGCGCCAGCGTCTGGTTGATGAGGAGCGGCAGCTGGTTGTGCCGGATTCCGATGTGCTGGCCCAACTGGTGGAGGAACTGGCGCAAAGCGATGATGAACTGGCGCGCCAGGAGGCCCTGCGGAATCAGCTCGAATCAGCGCACGAGGGGCTCCTCAATGAGCGCGATCGTGCACAGGCTGAACTCCAGAGCCTTGAGCGGGAAGTTTCCGCATTGGATTCGAAGCTGGTCACGCTGCAACGCATACAGCGCCAAACGGACGAAAACGGCAAGGTGGACGAGTGGCTTGAGCGGCACGGCGTGCACACTCAATCCCGTCTCTGGCAGAAAATCGCGGTCAGGGAAGGCTGGGAGGCGGCCGTTGAATCCGTGCTGCGGGAACGGCTTCACTCCCTCGAAATCGACGACCTCGATCGGCTCGCCGCATTAATCAACGATCCCCCGCCTTCGCGAGTATTGGTACATCTGCCGGGAACGGACCCGGTCAGCCAGCAAGGCGGCCCGCGTGTGCCCCTGGCGAGCGTTGTCCAGGCCACCGACTCGAGGCTGGGTGCAATGCTGGAGACCTGGCTGAACGGGTTCTATGCCGTTGAGGGCCAGCCGTCCCTGGATGATCGGTTGAGTCTTACCGCGCAGGAAACGCTGGTGAATAGGGAAGGCCACCAGTTCAGCAGGTACGGTGTTGTCTTTCATGCCCCCGATTCCTCGGACAGCGGCTTGCTTGCCCGCAAGCGGGAGATTGAGCAGCTGATTGAGGAGGTCGCCAGGAACGGTGAACTCGTCGAAATCGCGCGTATCTTCCTGTCGGAGGTCATCGTCCGGATCGAGGAGCATAACGCGGCGGTATCCAGGCTTCGCGCAGCGGGCGATGAATTGCGGCAGCGGCGCCACGAACAGCAACTTCAGCACGTCAGGCGCAGCCAGGAAGGCGAACGCTACACGCTGCGCGCGTCGCAAATCGCGAAGGAAATCGAAGAGATTGCCGCGCATGAGGTTTCCGAGAGGGAGGCCCAGGCATCTGCAAACGAGAATTCGCTGCGGATCCGCGAGGACCTGGAAACGGTGCGTCGCGACGCGCTCGAAGCGGCGGCGAGGCTTGAAGCGGCCGGGGAAGCTCTTGACCGGCAGCGCGAGGCGCTGCAACGCGCCACGCGCGAAGAGCAGGACGCGGGATTTGCCCAAAGGGAATGCCGGAACAAGATCGAAGAGATCGAGAAAAACCTGTCCAATGCAACCGGCCAGATTGCCGCCATGCTTGAACAGCTGGGCAATCTTGAACGGGAAATTCTGACGTTGAGCGACGAGCCGCTCCAGGAAAAACTGCGGGATGCATTGGAGATTCGGGTCGTGCGTGAAAAGAATCTCGCGCAGGCGCGTGCCTCACAGGACGATTTGTCCGAACAACTGCGCTCGTCGGAATCCGCCAGGCAAGGCCACGAACAAAAGCTGGGACCCTTGCGCGACCGTATTGCTGACCTGCGGCTGAAAGAGCAGGCCGCCCGTCTGGTGTACGAACAGTTCGCGGCCCAGCTGGTTGCGGCGGGTGCCAACGAAGAGGCGCTTTCCGCCATCCTCAAGACCGGCCAAAGACCGGGACCGCTACAGGGTGACATCAACCGGTTGAACAACGCCATCACGGAACTTGGTGCGATCAACATGGCTGCGCTCGGTGAGCTTGAAACCAGCCGGGAGCGCAAGGAATACCTCGACGCACAGTATGGAGACTTGAACGAGGCACTGGATATCCTGGATAGCGCCATCCGGAAGATCGACGCCGAAACGCAGGAATTGCTGCAGGCGACATTCAACACCGTGAACCAGCACTTCGGAGAACTTTTTCCGGCACTTTTCGGCGGCGGAGAGGCGCGCCTGGAAATGTCCGGGGAGACCATCCTCGACAGCGGAATACAGGTCATCGCCAAACCTCCGGGGAAAAAGAACAGCAGCATCCATCTGCTCTCGGGAGGGGAGAAGGCACTCACGGCCATTTCGCTGGTGTTCGCCATGTTCCAACTCAATCCGGCGCCGTTTTGCCTGCTCGATGAGGTTGACGCACCACTTGACGATACCAATACCGAGCGGTTTTGCAATCTTGTGAAGAAAATGTCGCAACAGACGCAATTCCTGTTCATCAGCCACAACAAGATAACCATGGAGATGTCCAACCAGCTGGTTGGCGTTACCATGCAGGAACAGGGTGTATCCAGGGTGGTTGCAGTGGATATCAACGAAGCACTCAAGATGAGAGAACCCGTGGCGGCCTGATATCCGAAACGCAACTTTCCCCTAAATATTGTCAATATTGGCGATGATTCGATGAGCGAGTTCCAGCTTGGCCTTTTGATTATCGGTGTCGTTGTGGTGATCGCTGTCGTCGCGTTCAACAAGTGGCAGGAAATCCGCTACCGGCGCCAGTCGGAAGCCGCTCTCCAACCGCAATCAGTTGACGCACTGCTTGAACCTTCAGGCGCAGATCAGGATGGCGCGGCCCCGCCGGTCATTCCGCCGGAACGCCAAACCACCGGATCCGATGGCGGCGAAAGGTCGGAGCCGTCGTTCGGCCCTTCGCCATCAAAAGTCGCGCAAACCCCGTCGGTATCCCAGACTGTCCGGGCGCCGATTGACCTCGTCATCACTGTCGGGTCGGAAGCGGGAATTTCGCTGTCCGATTTCAGGGCGGAGCCCCTTGATGAGGGCATGACCCGGCGCATCGGCGTGGAAGCCCTGATTGAAGGGAGCTGGGAAAAGCTTCGCGAGGACATGCGCTACCCGCAGGTCAACATCCGACTGCAACTGGTCAATCGAACGGGACCTGTTTCTTCTGCGGATCTCGATCAGTTCGGGCAGTGGATCGGCGAATTCACCGCACGCACCGGCGCCACGCATGAACCCGTCGATCTTGCCGCCGCCCGGCACGCAGCGGTCGAACTGGACCGTTTTTGCGGCGAAGCGGACATTCTCATCGCCGTGCACGTCGTCGCCGGCGCCAATCAGTTTCCCGGCACCCGGATCAGGGCCATCGCCGAGGCCGCGGGTCTGGCTATTGAACCCAACGGCATTTTTCGCAAACGCGATGACGAAGGCCGGGAACTGTTCCGGCTTGCCAACGAAGGTGGAGACCTGTTTCAGGCTGAAACGATGCGCGAACTGGTGACGAAATCCGTGGTGCTGGAATTTGACGTCGCCAGGGCCCCCGGCGGAAACCATGCGTTCAACAAGTTTCGACAGTTCGCAGAGCATCTGGCCTCGGGTTTGGGAGGCAAAGTGGTCGATGACAATCGCGCGCCGCTCGGTGCCGCGGGGTTCGATGCCATCGGGAAGGAATTGGCTGGCGTCTACCAGGCGATGACCGCACGGGGAATTGCACCCGGCAGCCCGGAATCCCAGCGCCTGTTTTCCTGACCGTCATGCCGGACGATCTTGAGTCGGCGCGCGCCCGCGTCAAGGTATTGCGCGAAAGCCTTGAGAATCACAATTACCGGTACTACGTCCTGGATCAACCGGAGATCAGCGACACGGAATACGATCGCCTGTTCCGGGAGTTGCAGGAACTGGAGCGCCTCTATCCCGGATTGCAGAGTCCCCAGTCACCCACGCAGCGGGTGGGCGGCGAACCGCTGCCTGAGTTCGGAGGCGTCGAGCACGGCATCCCCATGCTCTCCCTTGGAAACGCGTTTTCGGAAGAGGAAATGCAGGCCTTTGACCGGCGCGTTTGCGAAGCCAACGGCGATACGACTGTCGAGTATTCCGCCGAGCCCAAATTCGACGGGTTGGCCGTGAGTCTGCGCTACGAGCGTGGCGCCTTTGTTCGGGGCGCGACCCGCGGAGACGGGAGCAGGGGAGAGGATGTGACAGGAAATCTGCGGACCGTAAGGGCCATACCGCTGGCATTGCGCAGTCCGTTTCCGGAAGTCCTCGAAGTCCGCGGGGAAGTCCTGATGTTCCGGGCAGACTTCGAGGCCATGAATGAACGGCAGCGGTCGGCCGGAGAAAAGGAGTTTGTCAATCCCAGGAATGCCGCCGCGGGTAGCCTTCGCCAGCTTGATCCGCGAATCACAGCGCGGAGACCATTGCGTTTTTTTGCCTACGGCATCGGTGAAGTGGTCGGGGGCGGCGCGCAATCCAAGCATTCGGAAATCATGGACTGGGTGGCCTCGCTTGGCATGCCGGTATCGGCCGAACGGAAGGTGGTATCGGGATTGGCCGGCATGCTTGACTACCATCGAACCATGGCCGTCCGGCGGCCCGGTCTCCCTTACGATATTGACGGAGTGGTTTTGAAGGTCAATTCCCTTTCCCTCCAGGAAAAGCTGGGATTTCTTTCCCGGGCGCCGAGATTCGCGGTGGCCCACAAGTTTCCGGCGGAAGAGGCCATCACGGAAATATCCGACATCGATGTGCAGGTGGGGCGAACCGGGACGCTGACGCCGGTGGCGCGTCTGAAAGCGGTGTTCGTGGGCGGTGTCACAGTGACCAATGCGACCCTGCACAACGAAGATGAAATTCGCCGCAAGGATATCTGGCGTGGAGACCGGGTTGTGGTGCGAAGGGCGGGCGATGTCATTCCCGAGGTGGTGAGGGTCGCGGTGCCTGGCCATCGTCGAAATGACGATCGTTTTGTCATGCCCGGTGCTTGTCCGGTCTGCGGTTCCGCGGTTGTGCGGGTTGAAGGAGAGTCGGCCGCCAGATGCTCGGGGGGATTGTTCTGCGCGGCGCAACGCAAACAGGCCCTGCTGCATTTTGCCTCCCGGCGCGCGATGGACATCGACGGGTTGGGGGACAAGATTGTCGAGCAACTGGTGGACAGATCCCTTGCCAAGACGCTGGCAGATGTCTACAGGCTTAAATTTGAAGATCTGGCGCCCCTGGAACGCATGGGAAGCAAATCCGCAAACAATCTTCTTGAATCCATCAACGCTTCGCGCGGCCGTCCGCTTGCCCGTCTGGTTTTTGCCCTTGGCATCCCGGGCATCGGCGAGGAGGTGGCCAAGGTGCTTGTGCGGCACTTTGAAACGCTGGACGCGCTGATTGATGCCGATTGGACCGATATCGGGGAAAAGAAGAAAGTCATTCTCAAGGAAAACGCAGCCCGTAAGCGCCGGGGTGAACCGCCGTTGCCGCAACTCCTCGAGGGCGTTGGACCCGAATTGATGAACAGCCTCTCGATGTTTTTTTCCGAGGAGCGAAACCGGGCGGTCATAATGGCGCTCAAGCGGGAGGTCAGCCCCGGCGTGGAAGCGCCGGTTCGGGATTCCCGACTGGCAGGCAGGATATTTGTTTTGACGGGCACTCTCCCGACGATGACACGGGATCAGGCAAAAAGCCTGATCGAGGGAATGGGCGGCAAGGTCACGGGATCGGTATCGAGCAAGACCGACTTCGTGCTGTCCGGTGACGAGGCGGGGGGCAAGCTGGACAAGGCACGAAGCCTTGGCATCCCCGTTCTCGATGAGAGTTCATTCATGAAACTGTTGACACCCGATTCAGAGAAAGAAACGAAATGAGCAGGAAAGTTACGAAAGTCGTGTTTCCTGTGGCCGGCATGGGCAGCCGGTTTCTTCCGGCCACCAAGGCGAGTCCGAAAGAAATGATGCCGATCGTTGACAAGCCGCTGATCCAGTACGCGGTTGAGGAGGCTGTTGGCGCAGGCATGACGGACATGATTTTCATCACCGGACGCAACAAGCGCGCCATCGAAGATCACTTCGACAAGGCTTATGAAGTCGAGAGCGAACTCGCCGCCAGGGGAAAGGTTGATCTGTTGCGGATGGTGCAGGATGTTCTTCCCAAGCATGTCAATTGCATCTACATCCGCCAGGCCGAACCGCTCGGCCTGGGACATGCGGTGTTATGCGCAAGGCCGGTGGTCGGTGACGAATCCTTTGGCGTGATACTCGCCGATGATCTGATCGACGGCGAGCCTCCCATCATGAAGCAGATGGTCGATCTTCAGGAGCAGATGCAGTGTTCCGTGCTGGGCGTCGAGGAAATACCGCTGGCGCATAGCATGCGATATGGCATCGTCGACCCGCGGCCTTTCGAAAAGGATCTCGACGACGTGGTTGCCATTGTTGAAAAGCCCGCGCCCGAGGTTGCGCCCTCGCGAATTGCGGTGGTGGGACGATATATCCTCACGCCGCGCATCTTTTTCCATCTGCAAAACCTGCGGCCCGGATCGGGGGGGGAAATTCAGCTGACCGATGCCATTCAGGCCCTGATCGGCGAAGAACGGGTGCTCGCATACCGGTTCAAGGGCACGCGATACGATTGCGGGTCAAAGATCGGTTACCTCGCCGCGACCATTGCCTTCGGGCGCAAGCATCCTGAAATTGGCGAAGAATTCGAAAGAATGCTGGCCGCCATGCCGCGGTGATGGAAATCCATTTAATTCAATAAAATCAAATACATGAAATTAGAAGACGCTCGGAAGATTCTGGATGAAGCCGATCTCATCTGCGATGAGGCGGTCGTTCGGGGCAGCATCAGCCGATTGGCCGTGGAGATCACCGACTGCCTTTCCGAATTGAATCCCGTGGTTCTTGCGATCATGAAAGGCGGCATCTATTTCACGGGGCAGTTGCTCCCCTTGCTCCGCTTTCCGCTCGAACTCGAATACGCGCAGGCATCCCGATATGGTGATGCGACGACAGGCGGTGAATTGCGCTGGACGGTGCCACCACCGGACTCTGTGAAGAACCGGACCGTCCTGGTTCTGGATGACATTCTTGACGCGGGTGACACACTCAAGGCGGTGCGGGACAGGGTGATGCAGCAGGGGGCGTCAAGCTGCCACCTGGCGGTGCTAGCAGAAAAGGATCTGGGCAGGCCAAAGCCGGTCAAGGCGGATTTTGTCGGCCTAACCCTTCCGGACCGGTATGTCTTCGGTTGCGGATTGGACGTTCGGGGTGCGTGGCGCAATCTGCCGGCGATCTATGCGCTGAAGGGGCACTGATGCTCGCCGTCATCGGCGGCAGCGGCCTGACCCGTTTGCCCGGATTCGAGAGCTCCGGGGAGCACACAGTGTCAACGCCCTACGGCGCGCCGTCCGCGCCTCTCGTATCAGGGACGCTCGGTGGTGCGCGAATGGTGTTCCTTGCCCGCCATGGCAACTCCCATTCGATCGCGCCCCACGACATCAACTACCGGGCCAATATCTGGGCGCTGAAAAACGAGGGTGTTTCGCGGATCGTGTCTGTGGCGACCGTGGGAGGCATCGGCGAACGGTTTCCACCGGGTGCGCTGGTTGTCCCGCATCAACTGATCGATTACACGTGGGGTCGCGCGCATACTTTTTTTGGCGATGGAGAACCGGTCACTCACGTGGACTTTACCGAACCCTATTCCGAGGACATTCGCAGCGCGCTGCTGTGGGCAGCAGGTGCCAGCGGCGAACCGGTCGTGGCGGACGCGGTATACGCCGTGACTCAGGGACCGCGACTGGAGTCGGCTGCCGAGATCAACCGGTTGGAGCGTGACGGTGCCGACATTGTCGGCATGACGGCGATGCCGGAGGCCGTGCTCGCGCATGAAAAAGGCATCGGATACGGCGCGCTTGCAGTCGTCGCAAATTACGCCGCGGGGCGCGGTGACAGCCGCAACCGGATCGACCTCGAAGCCATTCACGCCGTGCATGGCGAAGCGATGCTGCGCGTTGTTCGCGTGCTGGCAAAAGTGGCGGAGAAGTTCCAGTGATCCGCGAAGTGCTGCGCATGGGCGATCCCACTCTCCTTGAGGTCGCCAAGCCGGTCGAATCCTTTGGTACTCCGGAATTGCTGGAACTGGTATCCGACATGCGGGACACCATGGCTGATCTCGACGGCGCGGGGCTTGCTGCGCCGCAAATTGGTGTTTCGCTGCGTGTGGTGATATTTGCCGTCAGCGGAAATCCCCGGTATCCCGATGCCGAGGAGGTCCCGGAGACCGTCCTGGTCAACCCTGAAATTGAATTCGTTGGTGACGAAAAGGAAGATGGTTGGGAGGGGTGCCTTTCCGTGCCGGGTCTGCGCGGGCTTGTACCGCGCTTTCGCCGCCTTCGATATCGAGGCTTCGATCAGTTTGGAAAAAGAATTGATCGCACCGTCGAGGGCTTTCATGCGAGGGTCGTGCAGCATGAATGCGACCATCTTGACGGCTTCCTTTATCCGATGCGGATGCCCGACATGTCAAAGCTTGGATTTACGGAGGTGCTGTTTCCCGGAATGGAAGATTCCGACGAATAACCATCGCCGTGTCTTGCCTTGCTCAGGCGTGAGCGAGGCGCGGAGTGATCTCCGGGGCCATGGTTTCAAGCAGATCCTGCTCCAGAAGCAATACCGCCCTGGGATTTTCCAGGGCCGTGCCGCTCAGGACGAAAACGTCTTCCGCCCGCTCCCCGAGCGTGACCACCTTGGCCATGTGCAGGTTCACGCCGTATCGTCCCAGCACGATGGCGATGTTGTGCAGCAGTCCCGGGCGGTCCCCTGCCGTGATCGAGAGCATGTGGTACTGGCCCTTTTCGTCGGGCCGGATATGGACCTCGGGCTGGATCGGAAAATGCCGCAACTGGCGTGAAATGCGGCCCCGCAGGGCTTTTGCCAGAGGTTCCTGCGAAATGAGGTTCGAGGTCAGCTGGTGCTCGATCAGCGCGATCATGTCGCGGTAGCCGGAATCAATCCCTCCCATGATCTGGAAGGTATCCAGAGCGTATCCATGTCTGGTCGTGTGTATCTTGGCGTCGATAATATTGTAACCCATCGCGCCGAAATAGCCGCAGATGCGCGCAAACAGCTGCGGCTGATCCCTGACATAAATCATCACCTGCAGACCCTCCCCGACCGGGGAAAGGCGTGCCTTCACGATGGGGGGCGCTGATTGGGGGTGGCGGTAAAGATGCCGGGTTTGCCAGGCAATTTCCTGGGCGTCGTGACGCAGGAAATAGGGGACATCCAGTTGCTTCCACAATTCGTCCTGGACACCATCGGAGAGTCCATACAGGCGAAGCAGTCGCAGCGCTTCCTCCTGCTTGCGGCGGATGTCGTTGTCAAACGCGACGTTCTCACCGCGTATGAGCCTGGCGGCGGCATGGAACAGGTCTTCTAGGAGCTTGCCCTTCCACGCGTTCCAGACCTTCGGGCTGGTGCCGCGGATATCCGCGACCGTTATGAGATACAGCGCAATGAGGCGCTTTTCCGACTTGACGGTTTCAACAAACCGGCGAATGACATCGGGGTCGGCCAGGTCCTGCTTTTGCGCGACCGCGGACATCGTCAGGTGGTGCTCCACAAGAAAGACGACGAGATCGGTGTCTTCCTGCGGCAGGCCGTGCGCCCGGCAGAAACGCGTGGCGTCGGTCCTGCCCAGGACGGAATGGTCGCCGCCCCGGCCTTTTGCGATGTCGTGGAAGATCGCGGCGACATAAAGGAGCCAATGTTTTTCGAATCCCGCGATCAGGCGGCTGCAGAGAGGAAACTCATGGGCAGCCTCGGCCATGGTGAAGCGGCGGAGGTTGCGAACGACGGTTAGTATGTGCTGGTCGACCGTATAAACGTGGAAAAGGTCGTGCTGCATCTGCCCGACGATTCGCCGGAATGCGGGAATGTAGGCGCCCAGAATCCCGTACTGGTTCATGCGTCGCAACTCATGAACGATTCCCCGCGGCTGCTGGAAAATGGCGAGGAAGTTTTTTCTGTTGACGGGGTCGCGCCGGAATCCGGCGTTGATGGATTCGCGGGCCCTCCACAGGGCGCGGAGCGTCCGGGCCGTCATGCCTTTCAGGTCGGAGTGTTTCTGCATCAGCAGGAAACTCTCCAGGATGGCGCGCGGCTCGTTGACGAAGATGTCCTCGGATTTTATTTCCAGCAGGTCACGCAGCTTTCCAAAGCGTTCATTGATCTCCTCCACATCCATCTTTGCCCCGGGGAACACCGCGGCCTCCAGGTTCTGCATCAGCAAGGTATTGAGCTGGGAAATCGCCTTGGCGCTGCGGTAGTACCCCTGCATCAATTGTTCGCTGGCGCGTTTTCCCACCGTGGCAACATAGCCGAATTCGCGGGCAAGGCGATCCTGATAATCGAAAAGAAGGCGATCCTCCCTGCGACCGGCCATGTAATGGAGGCGAATACGGATGGTCTGGAGGAATCGCTCATGCCGGGCCGCCTCGCGGGCCTCGATCTGCGTGATGAACCCGCGGGCCGCGAAGTCGGACCAGCTTTTCCCGAATCCGCATCCCAGCGCGATCCATTGGATGACCTGCAGGTCGCGCAGTCCTCCGGGGGATTCCTTGACATTGGGCTCAAGGCTGTAGGGGCTGTCATGATATTTGGCGTGCCTTTGGGCCTGTTCGAGTTGCTTCGCCTTGAAGAAAACTCGAGCGTCCAGAGAATGCATGGTGCCTTTTTTGAGCGCATCAACGAACTTTCTGGGGCCGGTCAGGCGTCTGGCTTCAAGCAGCGCGGTGCGGACCGTCACGTCCCGGTTGGCTTCATCGATGCACTGATCGATGGTGCGGACGCTGTGGCCCACTTCAAGGCCCAAATCCCACAATCGTCCGATGAATCCCTCGATCTTCGCCGCCATCGCCTCGTCCGGATCGAAAGGCAGGAGCACGAGCATGTCGACATCGGAATAGGGAAACAGAACTCCGCGACCGTATCCGCCCACCGCGAGCAGGGCAGGTTCGGCTGTGAAATGCATGGATTTCCAGGTGCCGACCAATACCTGGTCAATCAGCCTGCGATGGGCATTGAGCAGGGCCATCGTGGCGGCATTTGCATCGAATTGCTTGCGCAGGGCAACGCGGGCCGATTTGAGGTCCCCGCGCAGGCGGGACACCTCCGCCTTGTCCGGACGGTTCTTCGTGATGACCGCGGATTCCACGAGGGAACGGCTACCTGATGCCGGCGAGGGTCCGGGAGATAGCGGGTTCGGGCGCGGTGCCTGCAGATGTCGTGAGAATTTCAAAACCCGAGTCCGTGACCAGCACAGTGTGCTCCCATTGGGCCGACAGGCTGTGGTCCTTCGTGACAATGGTCCACCCGTCCGCCAGTTCGCGAATGGCTGCGGCTCCGGCATTGATCATGGGTTCGACCGTAAAGATCATTCCGGACTGTAGGCGCGAGCCGGTACCCGCGCGCCCATAGTGAAGCACCTGGGGTTCTTCATGAAAACGCCTGCCGATGCCGTGGCCGCAGAACTCCCTGACGACGCTGCAGCCATGGCCCTCAGCGTGTTTCTGAATGGCCGCCCCGATATCGCCAAGATGGCTGCCCGCGCGGATGGACTTGATGCCTATCCACATGCATTCGAAGGTGATGTCGCAAAGGCGCTTTGCCTGGATGGACGGTTCCCCGGCGTAAAACATGCGGCTTGTGTCGCCGTGAAAGCCGTCCTTGATGACGGTAATGTCGACGTTGACGATATCGCCCTGTTTCAATATACGGTCCCCGGGAATGCCATGGCAAACCTGGTGGTTGACCGACGTGCAAATCGATTTGGGATAGGGTTTATAGCCTGGGGGCGCATAGTTCAACGGCGCAGGGATGGTTTTCTGCACATTGGCCATATAGTCATGGCAGAGCCGGTCGAGTTCGCCGGTCGAGATTCCCGGCTTGACGTGAGGCGCGATGAAATCCAGGACTTCGCCGGCCAGGCGCCCGGCAACTCGCATTTTTTCGATTTCCTCGGCGGTCTTGATTTCTATCGACATGACTTGGCTGTTCGTCCGAAAAGGGCCCGTGAGGATATGTCATCCGAACCAATGAGGCAAATGAGGAGGGGCAGGATGAATGGCCTGCCAGTCCCTACTAATAGACTGTTTGGAATGGCAAAAATGCAGTTTTCCAGCCGTCTGTGCTATACTCCTTGGCTGACCAAACCGGTCTTTGTTGTAATCTTTTTAAAATCTTGCCGCACTCCCGTTAGGGTGCCCCGGTCCTTCGGGGTGTTGGGTGGGTGCGGTTGCCAAAACCCTAGTGGAGAAGTTCAATTCATGTCTACGACAATGCGTCAAATGTTGGAAGCTGGTGTGCATTTCGGTCACCAGACGCGTTACTGGAATCCCAAGATGGCTCCGTACATCTTCGGGCATCGCAACAAGATCCACATCATCAACCTAGAGAAGACGATGGTGATGTATCAGGATGCGATGAAGCATATTCGTCAGCTTTCGAGCAACAAGGGAACCGTGCTTTTCGTGGGCACCAAGCGTCAGGCGAGGGAAATCATTCGCGAGGAAGCCGAGCGCTGCACTTCCCCTTACGTTGACCACCGCTGGTTGGGCGGAATGCTCACGAATTTCAAGACCGTGCGCCAGTCGATCAAGCGACTGAAGGACATGCTCACCATGGCTGAGGACGGTTCGTTCGAGCGGTTGTCCAAAAAAGAAGCACTGAGCTACCAGCGCGAAATCGTGAAACTGCAGCGCAGCCTCGGCGGGATCAAGGATCTCGAGAAGCTGCCGGATGCCATTTTCGTGATCGATGTCGGATACCAGAAAGGCGCGATTGCCGAGGCCCAGAAGCTGGGAATACCCGTCATTGGGGTGGTCGATACCAATCACTCTCCGGTGGGCATCTCCTATGTCATTCCGGGAAATGACGACTCCAGCCGTGCCATCCGGTTGTATGCGCGTGGAGTGGCTGATGCTGTTCTGGAAGGCAGAAACCAGTCAGTTCAGGAAATCGTTGCCAGTGTCACCAGCGATGATTTTGTGGAAGTCGATGAGTCCAAAGGACACGGCGCCTAGGCTGGCGTGGCGCGGAATTGACCTTATAAAAGGGGCGCATGCCCCTTTTTTTGAATCATTTTTTTGAGGAATGCAGACATGGTGGAAATCACCGCAAGCATGGTTAGGGACCTTCGCGAGAAAACCGACTCCCCCATGATGGAGTGCAAGAAGGCCTTGACCGAGGCCAATGGCGATCTGTCGAAAGCCGAGGAGATTCTCAGGGTCAAACTGGGCAACAAGGCATCCAAGGCCGCAGGACGGGTCGCGGCTGAGGGGGTGGTGGGGCTCTATTCAGGTGGCGACGGCAAGCTTGCCGGTATCGTCGAACTGAACTGTGAGACGGATTTTGTAGCGAAAAACGAGGATTTTCTCGCTTTTGCCGCGGATCTTGCCAGTCTGGTCGCAAAGAGTAATCCGGCAGACACGGCCGCGCTGGCTGCTCTCCCGCTTGGCGGGACGACTGTCGAGGAAACGCGCAAGCGGCTCGTCGGCAAGATTGGCGAAAACCTTTCCATCCGGAGATTCGCGCGCATCGAGGCCAAGGGACGGGTGGCCCATTACATCCATGGTGGCGCCAAAATTGGCGTTCTCGTTGATGTCTCCGGCGGTGACGAACAACTGGCGCGTGACATTGCCATGCATATTGCAGCCTCCAAACCCGTGTCGATGTCCCGGGACGAGGTTCCGCCCGAATTGATCAAGAAAGAGAGGGATATTGCGGCGGCTAAGGCTGCGGAATCCGGCAAACCCGCGAACATCGTCGAGAAGATGGTCGAAGGCAGCGTCCAGAAGTACCTCAAGGAAATCACCCTGATGGGGCAGCTTTTTGTGAAGGATGACAAGCAAACAATCGAATCGCTGCTCAAGTCCAGGCAGGCTTCCATTTCGCGCTTTGTACTGTTCGTGGTGGGCGAGGGAATCGAAAAGAAAACCACAGACTTTGCCGCCGAAGTGCTGGCGCAAGCCAATCAGGCCACGCGGGCCTGAGACTGAAAGCCATGGCTTCACCACGGTATAAACGCATCCTGCTCAAGCTTTCCGGCGAGGCCCTGATGGGCGGCGATCAATACGGGATCAATCGCCAGATGCTTGACAGCATTGTTGCGGAAATAGGGCACGTTGCGGCCCTGGGAATTGAAATGGGTGTCGTCATCGGCGGCGGCAATATATTTCGCGGACTTGCCCCGGGGGCGGCAGGAATGGATCGAGCGACCGCGGACTACATGGGGATGCTCGCAACGATAATGAATGCGCTCGCATTACAGGATGCCATGCGTCAGGTGGGCATCAATGCGCGGGTCCAGTCTGCCCTGAGCATCGAGCAGGTTTGTGAGACCTACATTCGGGGCAAGGCTATCCGGCATCTGGAAGAGGGCAAAATCGTCATTTTTGCAGCGGGCACCGGCAATCCGTTTTTCACCACTGACACGGCGGCGGCATTGCGCGGAAGTGAGATCGGCGCCGAGATCGTGCTGAAAGCCACGAAAGTCGATGGGGTATATACCGCAGATCCCAAGACTGACAGGAATGCAACGAGATATCAGCGTCTGTCCTTTGATGAGGCGATCGGTAAGCAACTCAAGGTAATGGACGCAACGGCTTTCGCGTTGTGCCGTGACCAGAAACTCCCGATCACCGTGTTCAGCATATTCAAACCCGGCGCGATGAAGCGCATCGTCATGGGTGAGGACGAGGGCACCTACGTTCACGCCTGAGTATTTGAACAAGTTATCCGGTTTTGAACGGTTGATTTGAGCGTTGTGGATTGATTTCTTAAAATGGCCGGATCGGGCGTAAGCTGATGACGATCCGCTGGCTAAGGAGGGTGAGATGAGCACAGCCGATATCAAGAAAAATGCCGAACTCAAGATGCAGAAGTCGCTTGATTCCCTGAAGGCGGACCTTAGCAAGATCCGCTCTGGCCGGGCACACACGGGAATCCTTGATCACGTAAAAGTCGATTATTACGGGACCCCGACCGCGATCACCCAGTTGGCCAATATCAGTCTGCTGGATGCCCGGACCATTGGAGTGACCCCCTGGGAAAAGAAACTTGTCGGCGCGGTCGAAAAAGCGATTCGCGACTCCGATCTGGGCCTGAACCCGATGACGCAGGGCGAAACCGTCAGGGTTCCGATGCCGCCGCTAACCGAGGAGCGTCGGAGAGAAATGACAAAGGTCGTCAAGGCGGAGGGTGAAGGCGCGCGCGTTGCAATGCGTAACCTTAGGCGCGACGCCAACAATGCCGCCAAGGAACTACTCAAGAGCAAACAGATTTCCGAGGATCAGGACCGCCGGTCTCAGGAGGACATCCAGAAGTTGACCGACAGGTTCATCGCTGAAGTTGACAAGATTCTTGCGACCAAGGAATCAGAACTCATGTCGGTATGAGGCAAATGCCTTGACTGAAAAGAAACCGGTCTTTCCCAGTTCCACCCTGCAGGTTCCGCCAACCTGCAGCATTCCGCGTCATGTCGCGATCATCATGGACGGGAACGGCCGGTGGGCAAAAAAGCGGTTTCTGCCCAGGGTGGCCGGCCACCGTCGCGGGGTAGAGACTGTCAGGGATGTGACGAAAGCCTGCATTGACCTTGGGATCGAATACCTGACCTTGTTTGCGTTCAGTTCGGAAAACTGGCGGCGTCCACAGGAAGAAGTCAGTGTGTTGCAGCAGCTTTTCCTCATGGCACTGGAGCAGGAAATTGGCAAGCTGGACCGAAATGCCATCCGGCTGAGAATCATTGGCGACATCGAACCATTCGGAGAGCGCGTCGTGGAACTTGCCAAGCGCGCCGAGGAAAAGACGGCACACCATACTCGCCTTACCCTGACCATTGCCGCCAACTATGGTGGCCGCTGGGATCTGCTGCAAGCAGTCAACAAGCTTGTCCGCATGCACCCGGGACGCACCGAGGATTTTACGGAAGAGATGCTTGCGCCACTGCTGGCTATGAACCATGCGCCGGAGCCCGATCTGTTCATTCGAACCGGAGGGGAACAGCGGATCAGCAACTTTCTGCTTTGGCATCTGGCCTACACCGAACTGTATTTCACGCCGAAGCTTTGGCCGGATTTCGACCAGAAATCGCTCAAAGAGGCGATTGAATGGTATTTCGCCCGCGAGCGCAGATTCGGCAGGACCAGCGAACAGGTCAACAACGGCGGAGAACTGGTTTCCAGTTCCGACTTGTCGCCCAATCGCACGAGTTAGCGCGCTTTCCGAACGGCCATTCCCTGAAATGCTCAAAACACGCGTAACAACGGCGGTGGTCATGATAGTGGTCCTCGCGTGCGTGCTTTTTTTCGCGCCGCGCATCGCATGGATCATCGTCTGCGCATTGTGCGCAGGCATCGCAGCTTTTGAATGGGCCCGGCTGACGCGGTTGCCTGGGCACATGAGCGCGGCCTTTGTTGTCGCGGTGGCGGTGCTTGTAGCAGGGTGGCCTTTTCTGAATTTACCGGCGAAATCGGCCAATTTCATTTACGCGTCAACAACTGCGATCTGGCTGGTGCTGGTGCCCTATTGGCTATGGCGGCACCTACTGCCCCAATCGAATGCATTTTCTGCCGGTGCCGGAATTCTCATGATTGGGAGCGCGTCAATAGCACTGATTGAGTTGCGGGATTCCAGCACGTTTCTTGTTCTATGCGTTCTGGGTGTTGTATGGGTATCCGATTCAATGGCCTATTTTGTTGGTTCTGCCATCGGTAGGCACAAGCTAGCACCGAATATCAGCCCCGGAAAGACGTGGGAAGGCGCCGCAGGGGGGCTCTTTTTTGTCGTTATTTACGCGATTTTCTGGAGTTATTTCTCGGAAAATGTGCTGCCAACGAGATATACGGCGGGCCCTGCCGGGTGGCTTCAGTTGTCGGCAATTATGTTATTGCTCGCAGTCATGGGCGTTTACGGGGACCTGTTTGAATCGCTCCTCAAACGCATTGCCGGCGTGAAGGACAGCGGAAAGATCCTTCCTGGACACGGAGGGGCGCTGGACCGGATTGATGCTCTGCTTCCCGTGCTTCCCTTTGCTGCCTGGATATTTGCTGCCTGAGATTCCGAGTTGTACGGGATGGTTTTTCGCGGGCGTGATGACAGATAATGGGCTGACATCGAATTAATTGGGGCCATCCCGACTTTGTTCGACCGACTTTATTCGACCGACTTTATTCGAATATGACTCAAGGCATCTGCATACTTGGAGCGACCGGATCCATCGGGCGAAGCACGCTCGATGTCGTTGCGCGTCATCCTGACCGGTTCCGTGTCATCGCTGTCAGCGCGCATTCGCAGGTAGAGGAGCTTGCCCAGCTTTGTGCGGCCTCGGGTGCGGACTATGCGGCGATTGCTGATGCCTCACGCGCGGCTGCGCTGCGTGTAAGGCTTCGGGAACTCGGTTCAAACGCATCGGTACTCGGAGGACCTGCCGGCCTTCTTGAAGTCGCAACGCTTGAGCGCGTTGACACGGTAATGGCCGCCATCGTCGGCGCAGCCGGCTTGCCTCCGACACTTGCGGCGGCGGCGGCCGGCAAGCGAATTCTGCTGGCGAACAAGGAGGCTCTTGTCATGGCAGGAGCCGTTTTCATGGAGGTTGTCAGAAAAAACAATGTCGTTCTGCTTCCGATTGACAGCGAACACAATGCCATTTTCCAATGCATGCCGGCGTCTGACAGCGGGATGGCATCTGGACGCCGGGGTATTCGCCGCATTCTCCTTACTGGATCCGGCGGACCGTTCCGTGAACGCAGCCTTCGTGACCTTTCCGGCGTCACGCCCGACGAGGCATGTGCCCATCCAACCTGGGCAATGGGCAGGAAGATCTCGATCGACTCTGCCACCATGATGAACAAGGGACTTGAAATCATTGAAGCCCACTGGTTGTTTGATGTTCCGGGAGAGTCGATACAGGTCGTCATCCATCCTCAAAGTGTTGTGCATTCAATGGTCCAATATGTGGACGGTTCCGTTATTGCGCAAATGGGTAATCCGGACATGCGCACTCCGATAGCTCAGGCACTTGCCTATCCGGAACGGATTGACGCAGGCGTTGATGCGCTCAATTTCTTCGATCTTGGCGCGCTCACTTTCGAGGCGCCTGACTTCGAACGGTTTCCCGCATTGAGTCTGGCCTACGAGGCGCTTGCCCAGGGAGGGTCCGCGCCGGCAATCATGAACGCCGCTAACGAGGTTGCAGTGGCGGCGTTCCTGTGCGGTGAATTGCCCTTTTCAGAGGTGATCAACGTGATCGAAGAGGCCATGCAGGCGCTCCCATCGACGAAAATGACCGGACTGGCCGATGTCATGGAGGCGGATGCGCGAGGGCGGCAAGTCGCTCGTCGCGCCATTGATCGAGGTGTAGGAAAGGCCGCATGAACCTGGGTATCACTTTGGTCGCATTCCTGATTGCACT
>CAIUKQ010000483.1 GCA_903899705.1 uncultured beta proteobacterium | reverse complement strand
CTTCGCGCAGGGCATATCCGGAAAGCCGGTGCGCATCATCCTCGGGCAGACGGCGGCCACCACGCCAGACCTCATCGCGCGCCTGCTTGCGCAGCGACTCCAGGCCAAATGGAACCAACCTTTTGTGGTGGAGAACCGAGGTGGCGCGGGTGGCGCCATCGGCCTGGACGCGGTCTCGAAGGCTCCGCCGGATGGACACACCATTACGATCAATGTGAACTCGACGCTGACCCTACCGCTGTTTTTCAAGATCGACTTCGACATCCTCACCGGCTTCACTCCCATCACCATGGTGGCGCAGAACCTGTTCGCCCTGGCGGTGCATCCTTCCGTGCCGGCCAATAATTTCCGTGAATTCGTTGAATGGGCAAAAAAGGGCGGTGCCGCGGTGAACTACGGGTCACCGGGCAATGGCACGCATCATCACCTGATCATGGAATCGCTGAAGTTGCGCACCGGCGTCGAGATGACCCATGTGCCCTACAAGGGGAGCGCGCCGGCGTTTACCGACCTGATTGGAGGCCAGATTTCGGCGATGTTCGTGCCCATGGGAACGGCCATCACCCTCGGCGCCGGCGGCAAGGTCAAGGTGCTGGGCGGCTCTGGCCGCGAACGCTCGCCGCTGACCCCGAACCTGCTTTCCCTGCATGAGCAGGGACTGACCGGATTCAATTTTTCAGCATGGTTTGCCGCGTGGGGACCTGCGGGCATGAGCGCCGAACTGGTGGGGAAGTACCGAAACACGCTGCTGGAAATCCTGGCCGAACCGGACATGATCGCCAATCTCGCGAAGCAGGGTGCATCGGTTCGCACCAGCACACCCGAGGAGCTGACCCGGGCCAACCGCGAGGATTACGATCTGCTTGCAAAACTCATCAAGGACGCGAATATCAAGGGCGATTGAGCAAGCGCCTCAAAGCGGACCTCAGCCCGACTTGGACAGCAGGGTGAAGTGTTCCACAGTCGGCGGGCCGGCAAAAAAACCACCCGCGATGGCACGCCACTCGGCATATGCGGGCGAACCGCGGAATCCGACCGTATGGTCTTCGAGGCTTTCCCAGAAAATCATCAGTAGGTAGCGCTCCGGAGATTCGACGCCTTTGTTGACCTTGTAGCCCTTAAAGCCTTTCGCTTTTGCAATGACGGTTTCAACGCCTTTTTTGATGGCAACATCGAATTCCGCCTGGCGGCCGGGATGTATCCGAATATCGGCAAGTTCCAGAATCACGTTTCCTCTCCCGTTTGTTTGACGGGTCGATAGTATCGTGAGGCGCTCGCCATCTGTTTCGTACCCCGCAATAATCGGCGCCGGCTTTGCGCGGATTGGTGGTCGGGCATCAACACAAGGTTCCAATGGCTCTCAAGGCAACGATATTCAAGGCGCAGATCGGCATCGCCGACATGGAGCGCGGCTATTACGGTGATCATGCATTGACTCTCGCGAGGCATCCCTCGGAAACCGACGAACGGCTGATGCTTCGCATCGCGGCATTCGCACTGAATGCCCACGAAAGACTGGAATTCGGGAAGGGGCTGAGCGACGAGGACGAGCCCTGCCTGTGGCGCAAGACGCTCACCGGAAACATTGAGTCCTGGATTGAAATCGGACTCCCGGATTCGAAGCGCCTTCGCAAAGCCTGCGGTCGCGCGGACCAGGTGACCGTGTACGCCTATGGGCGAGGGGCCGAGATGTGGTGGAAGGAAACCGGAGGAGATCTTGCCCGCCATGGCAACCTGTCGGTGTGGTCGCTGCCTGTCGAAGCATCCAAGACTCTGGCGGAACTGGCCGATCGCAATATGCGCCTGCAGTTCACCCTTCAGGAAGGCGTGATGTTCGTCACCGATGAAAAACAGTCAGTGCAACTGGAGCCGCAGTTGCTGAAACGTGCAGCGCCGTGATCATCGCTTATCGCGTCACTTCGCCGGCACCGGCTTCTGCGGATCCTTCATCTCGGTTTCCATCTTGAGATTCTCCAAGGGTGTCCCTGTCGACAATGCAGTTGGAGCCGCCGTACCCGGGTCGGCCCCGGGGGCATCTGGGGACGGTTCGCTTCCCGGGGGGCGCTGGATAGTCCCTGAAGCGCTTTGCCGATTCTGCTGAATCTGAAAAACGATGGGGTTAACGGCCGACTTTGGTGTGATCTGCCAGAGCAACCAGAGTATCCACAGCACGCTGGCCAGAATCATCGTGGCGAGCAGACGCCAGAATAGTTCGGAACCAAATCCCTCAATGTGAGTGGATTCTGCTTTAACTTCAACGTTTTCCGGCAACGCCGCCCCCTGAATAGGATGGTGAATGCGGCAATCATACAGGCCTTGGCCGATGATTGGCGATATCTGGGAATCACTCAAAACCACCTGATTTCAGCTAAATATCGGCCATTTTTCAGAAAATAAGGGATTTCCTGACATATTCTCCGTTTTCGCCGCGCCGCATGATTTCTCGAACGTTCAAGTAGCAGTACGGCAGGTTCGCGCATTAGGCATCGCCCTGAACAAATTCAACCAGTTAATGCTGGACCGGAGACAAAATCCCGCGTATAACGAGCCTGCGAGATCGGAAGTAAGGTTTTTTTTGTTCATTGTGCATGCGTTTCCGGTGTCAATAAATTGAGATTCCTCCTGCTGAAAATCCGCAACCGGGCGCAAGTCCAAATTTTCTTTTTTCTGGGATTAGAGTAATGGCTACAGGTACTGTGAAATGGTTTAACGACGCCAAGGGTTTTGGTTTTATTACTCCCGACGGCGGCGGCAAGGATCTCTTCGCGCACTTCTCCGCGATTCAAGGCAGTGGTTTCAAGACGCTTAAGGAAAACCAGAAGGTTTCCTTCGACGTCACCACCGGCCCTAAGGGCGACCAGGCGACCAATATCAAGGCAATGGACTAACGTCCACCCCGTGCGACGGGCGCCTGGGCAACCGGGCGCATGCGCATAGTATTGTCTACTGTTGGATCGAGGGGCGTGATCGCCCAGGGATAGGTGCACAACCTGTTCTAGGTGCCGCTCGTCCCTGCCGGGTGCCCTTTTGTTCTGGATTGAGGCCTTGTGCGGCAATCCAGGCGGGGGCTATGTGGCTTTTTGGGGCCATTACCGGTTACAGTGATGGCGTCCCTGCAAGGGTACGAAGCGTTTCTGCACGTGCGGCCCTGTCCTTTCGCGACATCGCCCCTACCTCCCCATAAAAAGCCTTCATGTCACCGCCATGCTTCAGAATGAGCATTGTGAAGCCCGGGACAAAATCCGAATACGCTGCAAGAGATGCAAGCAAGGCATTGTTCGGCCCCTGCATGAAAAAGCGGTCATACCCGGCATAGCCGTCCCAGCTCTTTTTCAGCACCGCATAGTCACTCATCATTCGTTGAAACTGCCGCGCCTTGGCAAGCCGCTTTTCCGTGTCGCTTGATGCAGAGGCGTAAATTTCCGCCAATATGCCGCGGTGCCGGATTGCCATGGTTAGAAACTCGGCCTGCCGCGCCCTGCCCGCTGACCAGCGGCGAATAGCGTCGCCGGCGCCAGCCCCATTCTGCGATGCCAGCCAGCGTCGCACGCCCTCCTGTTCCACCGCCACTGCGAACGACTCGTTGAATTGCGTGTCATCGCGCACATAGACCACTTGGTGCGCGAGTTCGTGGAACAGGATTCTTGCCAGTTCCACCTCGGGATAATTGACGAAGGTCGAGAGCACCGGATCGTCGAACCACCCCAGGGTTGAGTAGGCCGGGACTCCGCCGAAAAAAGTATCCAGGCCCTTCGCTGCAAGGTCGCTCGCATAGGCACGTGCATCGGCCTCTGCATAAAATCCCCGATAGGCAACGCATCCGGCGATGGGAAAGCATGACTCGGTGGATCGAACCGAGAACTCGGGTGCTGCAAACACGTTCCACACGACATAAGGCCGCCCCAGGTCGGCATAGCGTCGATAACTGCGGTTGTCAGGCAGCGCCAGTTCACGGCTCGCATAATCGCGAATGGACCTGACCCGGGCCAGCTTGCGCGACAGGGCGTCGTCCGGTCCGCGTTCCGCTATAACCTCCTCAAAGGACACTGCGCGACGCATCAAGTCCAGTTGACCATCGATTGCCTGATAGTAGTAGCCGACGGTGCTGCACGAACTCAGCACCAGCGCGGCACAAACCATCGATGCGAACAGCCGGATACCGGTTTTCATCGAATAAACCTTCCGGAATTCAAAAAAGCGACGGACTGCCGCGCCACCTCCGAAGACAGCAGCATCCCCGAATGACTCACCGGTAATACGATATGGTCTCTCAGTCCCGCAATCCTCGTTTCCGCCACGGTCACGGCCCCGTCATTGGGTCCCTGCAGGGATGTTAGAAAAACTCCCAACCCGAGCGAATGTTCACCGGCAATGGCGCCGACCTCGAAACCGGATTCGACGCCCGGTGCAAATGCCGAGCGCCACAATTCTCGACTCGCACCAAGAACGCCGCCCCAGGGCTGTTGATCGAGCTGGCGCGCGGCATCGGAGCCCAGGGCGGGCGAACCGAGAAGCAGTGCACGGCCGAGCCGTTTGTCCCTGGCCTGCCGAAGGTAGCGCAGGATGATGACCCCTCCCATGCTGTGACCCAACAAATGAATCCTTCGGGCCTTCAATTGCGAAAGCGCCTCTGCCAGCCTCTCGATGTGCGTCTCCGAAGGCTCATCCATTGACCGCAGCGCAAGATAATGGGTGTCGAAACCGGCCTTGCGCAATGCATGCGCAAGCCAGCTCATGGCCCATGGTCCCATCCACAATCCGTGCAGCAGAAGAACGCATTCTTTTTCAGCCATCACTACCCGCCTGCACTCAGATCGCGAGCCGCGACAAACGACGAGCGCAACAACGCAATGCCAAACGATACCGGCAGCAATGCCAGAACCAGATAACAGGGACCGAAGCTGCCCACGCTGTCGGCAATCGCGCCAAACAGCGGCGCACCCACCAACGACCCGGTGAAGAACACCGCCTGAACACTGCTGGTCATACCGGCCACCTTACCCGGCGGCGCAAGACGAGCAATTTCTGCGAGAAAAACGCCGTTCCAGGCAACGGCGCTACCGCCCCAGATCATCGCAATGAGGGTCACCGACCAGGAAGGCCATGCGTTCGAAAACAAACCGCCCGCCAAACAGCAGGCTCCCATCAGGAAACCCAATCCCGCCAGCACGCGCCTTGGCTTTCCCGTTCGATCGGCCAGCCATCCCCAGAAGACCCTTCCGAACACGCTGGCCACGGACATGGCGGAGAACACGGCACCGGCCGCCACCAGGCTGTATTCGAGCTCGGCATGCAGATAAATGATCAGGAATGTTGTTACCGCAAGTTGAACAAAGGCAAAAGCCGTGGCGGCCAGAACCAGTTGCAGAACCCTGGGATTGCCCGCAATTTCCGCGAAGGATTCGCGAACGCCGGAGAACATGATGGACGCCCCGGCATCCCGTTCGCTATCGAACAGGGAATAGAAAGGCCGCAGCGCAAGCAGCAACGTAAGCGACCCCAGAGCAAGAAACACCATCGCCTGCTGCCAGGACACCAACAGTAAAAGGGGCGGCAAAAGCAGGCCTGCGACCGCCGAACCCATGGGCACACCGGTTTGCTTGATCGAAAACATGAAGGAGCGTTGCCGGGGTGGCACCGCCTGGGACAGAACCTGTGAACTCACCGGATTGACAACACCGTGGGCGATTCCGGCAAGAATTGCGAAAGCGATGACGAGGACAACATGCGCGCCCGCGGCGACGCCGAGTGCAACCGCGATCAACAGAACACAAAGCCGCAGCGTTGCGATCGGCCCGAAACGCCGGGACATCGAACCGCTCAGAAGACCTGAAACAATGGCCGCGCAAAAGAAGATGGATACAAGAATACCGACCCGCGCAGGAGGCATGCCCAGATCCGGGGCGGCAACGATTGCAAGAACCGAGGGGATGGCGACGGCAAAGGCCGTCAGCGTTTGCACCGCGGTGGTCATCGCAACCGAACCGTGCACCTGCGCGCGGGTGAGCAGGGTGCTCACGTGGACGGATGCATCAATGCCGCCCGGGCGCGAAGCCCCATCCAAAGAGCGAGTTGCAGTGCTCCGACTTCCTGACCGCCAGCGTCACCGGCCTCAATCGCCAAGCAATACGATTGCGCGACAATGGCGCGGGGATGCCCGCAAAAACCTAGCGCGCAAGGCGGGCCAGTTCAATCCGGAAAAGCACCGGCTTGTTGAATGCGTTGGTCCAGACCATGCAGTAATCCCTGGCCACCTTCGGAGCAAAGCTGCCGGATCCCAGCGCCTGACGGTCGCGCTTGAGTTCGAAATTGGTCTTGTTGCCTTCGACATACTGGATATTGAAATCAATCAGCGCATCCGCCCGATACCAGTAACGAATCACCTGGCGTTCGTTCACCGAAAAACATTCCTTGTGCGCGGATGAACTTATCAGCGTCTTGGTCACCACCCGGACATTTTCCTGGGCATGCAGCGAAACCGAAATTAATGCGCCCGCCACTGCAAAAATGGATCCGAAAAAAGTCGCTTTGACATTCATTGCTCGACCTCCGATATTCACTTTTTCGCCGCCTTCCTTGCGTCGACAGGTTGGGTTGCCTTGAGTGTCCGCTCGAATTCCAGAGCCTCCTGATCATAGGCCTTGCGGGACACCGCCAGCTCCTGCTTCGCACGTTCCAGCACGGCCGCTGCCGCGTCCTTCTGTTTTTTTGCGGCATCAAGGCGCTTTTGCGCGGCACCTTCGATATCCCGCGCCTCGCGAAGGTCCTGTTCGGCCTGTTTGACCTTTTCCTGCGCGGCCTCGCGGCTCCGGTTAAGGAAACCAAGTCGCTGCTGGCCCTGACCCACCGGATTGCGATCCTGCAAAACCCGCTCTTCCGTCGGCACCTGTGCAGCGGCATTCAATGCCGCAAAAACACCAAGAAAAGCCAAAACCTTTATCATGACGTTTGTAGGCATTCTCATTGGTTGCGACGTGGGAATTCTACCCTACGATAGGGCAAGCTCCTCCGAGGAGCCCCCCCCTTTCAGGTAATCCTGCCGCATCCTCTTCGATCACAGCATAGGAATTCAACCATCATGAAAATCGCCGTGCTTCATGACTATGGCGACATGTTTCGCCAGGCGCAGGCATTCGGAAAGCTCAAGGGCCACGAAGTCGTCATCCATCGTGGAACCGAAACCGATCCGGTAAAGCTGGCGGCCTTGGCAGGGAATGCCGATGCGCTCGTGCTCACGCAACAGCGCGTCAAGGTTCCCCGATCCGCCATCGAACGCATGTCCCAGCTGAAATTCATCGCCCAGACCGGACGCAACGCCTATCACCTCGATGTGGACGCCTGCACAGAGCGCGGGATCGTGGTGTCTTTTGGCGGGACGGGGCCTGGTGGCAGCAATTTTGCCTCCACTGTCGAACTGACCTGGGGAATGATCATCGGCGCGTGGCGGCACATGCCTTTCGAGATTGAAAGACTGAAACAGGGCCACTGGCAGAGCACGGTGGGCACGAGCCTTTACGGAAGAACCCTCGGCATCTACGCATATGGACATATCGGCAGCGCGGTTGCGCGCATTGGCCGGGCCTTCGGAATGAAAATTGTCTGCTGGGGTCGGGAAGGTTCCACCGCAAAGGCTCGCGCCGATGGATTCGACGTCGCACCAAGCCGCGAATCGTTCTATGAGAACTGCGACGTGATCAGCCTGCACCTGCCGGCGAACAAGGATACTTACGGGATCGTGACGCCCGAGGATCTGGCGAGGATGAAACCCACCGCAATGATCGTCAATACGAGCCGGGCCCCGATCATTGGCACGGGCGTGCTGGCCCAGGCCCTGAAGAACGGCCGTCCCGGGTACGGCGCGGTCGACGTCTTCGACGTAGAACCCATGGTCGGCGCGACCGACCCCCTGCTTGCGTTTCCGAATGCGCTGTGCACCCCGCACCTCGGATACACCGATTTCGATGCCTTCGAGCGTTTCTATGAAGGCGCCGTCGACCAATTGCTGGCCTTCGCGGCGGGGACGCCCGTCAGCGTGCTCAATCCCG
This sequence comes from uncultured beta proteobacterium, assembly GCA_903899705.1. Classification (GTDB taxonomy): domain Bacteria; phylum Pseudomonadota; class Gammaproteobacteria; order Burkholderiales; family SG8-39; genus 2-02-FULL-62-17. Next base: position 7 of record CAIUKQ010000483.1, on the reverse strand, counting down.
AGGCCTT
>CAIUKQ010000482.1 GCA_903899705.1 uncultured beta proteobacterium | reverse complement strand
CTTAAGGCACATTGTTGTTGCAGTTGTCACAATCCAATGTATCAATCAACCATCGGGGGTTGCGAATCTCGGGCAACATGCGCCACCCGAATGGTTTATTGCCAATTTTTATGTCTTCCGGAAAGTTCCGAACAAATGCCGATCAATGACCTATCGAATCCGCAACCGCGCAGCCGCAGCTGGGTATGGGTGGTTCTTGTCTGTGCCCTGATCGCCGCAGGTGGCGGCTGGTATTTCTTTTTCTACCAGGCCGATGGCCAACCCGCGACGGATGCAGCGAAGGGCGATGGAGCAAAGGGCGGGGCCCGAAAGGGCGCGAAAGGCGGTCCCGGCGGACAGGGTCGGCCGGCTCCGGTGGTCGCGGTTGCCGCGAAAACAGCCGACGTGAATGTGTACCTCAACGGCCTGGGCTCGGTGAGTCCCGTCAATACCGTCACGGTGCGAAGCCGCGTGGACGGGCAGTTGATGCGCGTGCTGTTTCGCGAGGGGCAGATGGTCAAGGCGGGAGATCTGCTTGCCGAAATCGATCCGCGTCCTTACGAGGTGCAGCTCAACCAGGCCGAGGGCCAGCTCGCCAAGGATGAAGCGTTGCTCAAGAACGCGCAGGCCGACCTCGAACGCTATCGAACGCTGTTCGAACAGGATTCCGTGGCGCGCCAGCAACTGGATACCCAGGGTTCCCTGGTTAGGCAGTACGAAGCCGTGTTGAAGGTGGATCGCGCCGCCATAGACAGCGCGCGCCTGCAGCTGACCTACTCGCGCATTACCGCGCCGCTGACCGGTCGCCTCGGCCTGCGGCAGGTGGATCCCGGCAACGTGGTGCGTGCGAGCGACGCCAATGGCATGGTGGTGATTACGCAGATCCAGCCCATAGGGGCCGTGTTCACCATACCGGAGGACAACCTGCCGCTGGTGATGAAAAAAGTGCGCGCTGGCGAGCGTCTTTTGATCGACGCCTATGACCGCGCTGGAAAAAACAAAATCGCGAGCGGCACCCTGCTCACCGTAGACAATCAAATCGATCCGTCCAGCGGCACCGTCAAGCTCAAGGCCCAGTTCGCCAATGCCGACAATGCGTTGTTTCCCAACCAGTTCGTCAATGTGCGCATGCTGGTGGACGTCAAAAAGGCGGCAACGGTCATTCCCACCGCGTCGGTGCAACGGGGTACTCCGGGCACGTTTGTCTATACGGTTGCGGCGGACCGCAGCGTTTCGATCCGGAAAGTGGTGCTCGGACCGGTTGATGGCGACAATGTTGCTGTTGAGGGGGTGTCGGCTGGCGACATGGTTGTAGTCGACGGCGCCGACCGCCTGCGCGAAGGCGCGATTGTGGAACTGGCCGGTGAACGGGCGCCGGTTGGGCGTGGCGGCGCGGGCAAGGGCGGCCGGCGCGGCGAAAGCGGCAAGGGAGGTGATGGCGCCAGGAATGCCGACTCAAAGGCGGGTGAAGTTGCGAAAGGGGCCGAAGAGTTCAAGGCAGGTGAAGCCGCGACCAAAGGTGACGGTGGCGACTTCAAGGGCGGCAGGGGGGGCAAAGGCCGCGAAGGTTCCCGCAAAGGCGCGGAAGGTTCGACACCAGCCCCATGAGTCCCTCACGCCCGTTCATACTGCGGCCCGTCGCCACGTCGCTGCTGATGGTGGCGATTCTGCTGGCCGGCGCCGTGGCCTACCGTATCCTGCCGCTCTCGGCATTGCCGGAAGTGGATTACCCCACCATCCAGGTGTCGACGTTCTATCCGGGCGCGAGCCCCGATGTCACCACCTCGTCGATTACCGCGCCGCTGGAGCGGCAATTTGGCCAGATGCCGGGACTCAACCAGATGTCCTCGACCAGTTCCGGTGGTGCATCGGTGATCACTCTGCAATTCAGCCTGGATCTGTCGCTGGATGTGGCCGAACAGGAAGTGCAGGCCGCGATCAACGCGGCGAGCAACCTCTTGCCCACCGACCTGCCCGCGCCGCCGGTCTACAGCAAGGTGAATCCCGCCGACACGCCCATCATTACGCTAGCCGTGACGTCATCGACGCTTTCGCTCCCGGTGGTGCAGAACCTCGTGGACACGCGCGTCGCGCAGAAGGTCTCGCAAATACCGGGTGTGGGCCTCGTGACGCTCTCCGGCGGGCAGCGGCCGGCGGTTCGCGTGCGCGCCAATCCCAAGGCTCTGGCCGCCTATGGACTGACACTGGATGACCTGCGCACCGCCATCGGCGCCGCCAATGTCAACCAGGCCAAGGGAAGCTTTGACGGCCCGGCGCGGGCCTCCACCATTGATGCCAACGACCAGCTGAAGTCGGCCAATGACTATCGCGCCCTGGTGATTGCCTATCGCAACGGTCGTCCCATCGGGCTGTCGGACGTGGCCGAAGTCGTCGATGACGCCGAGAACGTGCGCCTTGCCGCCTGGGCCAATGAGTCACCCGCCATCATCGTCAATATCCAGCGCCAGCCCGGCGCTAACGTGATCGAAGTGGTGGACAAGGTGAAGGCCCTGATGCCGCAATTGCAGGCCACCTTGCCCGCATCGATCGAAATGAAAATACTCACCGACCGGACCGCCACCATCCGCGCTTCGGTGAAGGATGTGCAGATGGAGCTGCTGCTCTCCGTGTTCCTCGTCGTGATGGTGATTTTCTTTTTCCTGCGCAGCGCCCGGGCCACGGCCATTCCCAGCGTCGCGGTGCCGGTGTCGCTGGTGGGAACCTTCGGCTTCATGTACCTCGCCGGGTTCTCAATCAACAACCTCACGCTGATGGCACTTACGATTGCCACCGGTTTCGTGGTCGACGATGCCATTGTGATGATCGAAAACATCTCGCGCTATATCGAGGAGGGTGATCCGCCGCTGGAGGCGGCGTTGAAGGGTTCAGAGCAGATCGGATTCACGATCATCTCGCTGACTTTCTCCCTGATTGCAGTGCTGATCCCGTTGCTCTTCATGGGCGATGTGGTGGGGCGCCTGTTCAGGGAATTCGCCATCACGCTGGCTGTTGCGATCCTGATATCGGCGGTGGTTTCGCTCACGCTCACCCCCATGATGTGCGCGAAGCTGTTGCACCACACCCCCGAATCCGAACAGGGGCGCGTGTACCAGGCAAGCGAGCGCTTCTTCAACGCCGTGATCGCGCGCTACGGCGCGATGCTCACCTGGGTGCTGGATCATGCGGTGGCCACGCTTTTGGTTGCCGTTGGAACCCTGGTGCTCACGGTGATTATGTATATCTTTGTTCCTAAAGGGTTTTTCCCCGTCCAGGACACGGGTGTCATTCAGGGTATTTCAGAGGCGCCGCAGTCGGTCTCGTTTGCGGCCATGGCCGAGCGGCAGCAGCAGCTGGCGAAAGTGGTGCTCGAAGATCCGGCCGTGGAAAGCCTCTCGTCCTTCATCGGCGTTGACGGCACCAATTCGACCCTGAACAGCGGGCGGGTGCTGATCAACCTCAAGCCGCATGAACAACGCGATGTCTCCGCGGTGGAAGTGATACGAAGGCTGCAGGGCAAGCTCGCCAGCCTTGAGGGCATATCGCTATTCATGCAACCGGTGCAGGACCTGACCATCGAGGACCGGGTCAGCCGCACACAGTTCCAGATGACCGCCGAGGACGCCAACTATGCGGAACTGGTGCAGTGGGTGCCGCGCCTGACCGAGCGGCTGCGCGCGCTGCCGCAACTGGTTGATGTTGCCAGTGACCTGCAGGATCAGGGCGGCCAGGCCTATGTCGAAATTGACAGGAGCACCGCAAGCCGCCTAGGGGTGACAACCGCCGCCATCGACAACGCCCTCTACAACGCGTTCGGACAAAGGCTGATCTCGACGATCTTCACCCAGACCAGCCAGTACCGCGTCGTGCTCGAAGCCCAGGCGGAATACCAGAAGGGGCCGGCCGCGCTCAATGATCTTTTTGTGGCGTCCACTCTGGGCCAGCCTGTGCGCCTGTCTACGGTGGCCAGGGTGATCGAACGCACCACGCCGCTTGCCGTCAATCACCTCGGCCAATTTCCTGCCGCGACCATTTCCTTCAACCTTGCGCCGGGGGCATCGCTGGGTGACGCGGTCAAGGCGATCGGTGCAGCGCAATCCGAAATGGGTATACCGGTGAGCCTGCAAACGCGTTTCCAGGGCGCGGCGCTTGCCTTCGAGGCCTCGCTCAACAACACACTGCTCTTGTTCCTTGCGGCCATTGTCACCATGTACATCGTGCTGGGCGTGCTCTACGAGAGTTACGTGCATCCGGTCACCATCCTGTCGACGCTGCCTTCGGCGGGTGTGGGCGCGCTCCTCGCGCTGATGCTCTACCGCCAGGACCTTGGCATCATCGCGGTGATCGGCATCGTTCTTCTGATCGGCATAGTGCTCAAGAATGCCATCATGATGATTGACTTCGCACTCGATGCGGAACGCACGCAGGGCATGAGCCCCCGCAAGGCCATCTACCAGGCCTGCCTGCTGCGGTTCCGTCCCATTCTGATGACTACAATGGCCGCGCTGCTCGCGGCGCTTCCGCTGATGCTCGGCACGGGCGTGGGTTCCGAATTGCGCCACCCACTGGGGATCACGATGGTGGGCGGGCTGATGCTGAGCCAGGTGTTGACGCTGTTCACAACACCCGTGATCTACCTGGCGTTTGACAGCCTCGCTCGGCGCATGCGCGGTCGGCCTGCCGATCAGCGCGATGCCGAATCCGCGGACCACGCGGCCGCTCAAAGGGCCAACCCGTGAACCTGTCAGCGCCATTCATCCATCGTCCGGTCGCGACCACGCTGCTGACCCTGGGCGTGGCGCTCTCCGGGCTGGTTGCCTTCCAGTTGCTGCCGGTGTCGCCGCTGCCTCAGGTCGATTACCCGACGATTTCAGTGCAGGCCCGCCTTCCCGGCGCGAGTCCTGAAACCATGGCCGCAACGGTTGCGACGCCGCTTGAACGAGCGCTTGGGCGCATTGCGGGAATTTCCGAGATCACATCGCAGAGTTCTCTGGGTTCGTCGCGCGTCACGTTGCAATTCAACCTGGACCGCGACATCGATGGCGCCGCGCGCGACGTGCAGGCCGCCATCAACGCGGCACGCAGCATTCTGCCCACCAGCCTGCCCAGCAACCCGACCTACCGCAAGGTGAATCCGGCGGAGTCGCCCATCCTGGTGCTGTCGCTTACCTCGGACTCTATGACGCAGGGGCAGATGTACGACGCGGCCTCGACCATCCTTGCCCAGAAATTCTCGCAGGTGAAGGGCATCGGCCAGGTCAGCGTCGGCGGCAGTTCGCTGCCCGCGGTTCGCGTGGAACTCAATCCGGCCTCGCTTAACAAGTACGGCGTTGATTACGAAACCGTCCGCCTCGCCATTGCCACCACCAATGCGAACCGCCCCAAGGGGATGCTGGAAGATGGCGATCAAAGCTGGCAGATCTACGCGAACGACCAGGCGAGAAAGGCGGCGGATTATCTGCCGCTGATCGTGGCCTATCGCGGCGGCTCTCCTGTCAGAATTACGGATGTAGGGGAAGTTGTTGATTCTGTTGAGGATTTGCGAAACGCCGGATCGGTGGATGGACGGCCCTCGGTGCTGGTCATTCTCAACCGGCAGCCCGGCGCCAACATCATCGAGACGGCGGATCGCATCAAGGCGCTGCTGCCGCAGATGCGCGCATCGATTCCGGCGGCGATCGATCTGCGCGTGGCCCTTGACCGCACGCCGACCATTCGCGCCTCATTGAGAGAGGTAGAGCGCACACTGCTTATTTCGATGGGTCTCGTGATCCTCGTGGTGTTTGCGTTCCTGCGCAATGCGAGGGCGGCGCTGATTCCGAGCGTCGCGGTACCGGTCTCCCTGATCGGAACGTTCTCGGTGATGTACCTGCTGGGGTACAGCCTGAACAATCTTTCGCTGATGGCGCTGACCATTGCGACCGGTTTCGTGGTGGACGACGCCATCGTGGTGCTGGAGAACGTCACCCGGCACATGGAATCGGGCATGTCGCGCATGGACGCGGCGCTCAAGGGCGCGAGCGAGGTGGGCTTTACCGTGTTGTCCATGAGCGTGTCGCTGATCGCGGTGTTCATTCCCATCCTGCTGATGGGCGGGATCGTCGGGCGCCTGTTCCGCGAATTCGCGGTGACGCTGTCGGTCGCCATCATGGTGTCGCTCGTCATGTCACTGACCACGACGCCCATGATGTGCGCCTGGATACTAAAAGCCCACATCTCCACGGAGGCCAGGGCGGAGCGGAGCGGTCTGTGGGGATGGCTCAACCGCATGGCGGATGGTGCATTCAGCGGCCTGCTGCACGGTTATGAAGTGTCGCTCGCCTGGGCGCTGCGGCACGGGCGCATCATGCTGACCATACTTGCGGCCACCATTGCGCTGAATATTTATCTTTACGTGATCGTGCCCAAGGGGTTCTTTCCGCAGCAGGATACCGGGCGCCTCACCGGGTTCATCCAGGCCGACCAGAGCATTTCATTTCAGGCCATGCGGCCCAAACTCGCCGAATTCATAGAAATCGTGCGGCAGGATCCCGCAGTGGAAACCGTGATGGGGTTCACCGGCGGCGGGCAACGCAACACCGCGTTCATGTTTGTTTCCCTCAAGCCGCTTTCCGAACGCAAGCTTTCGGCCGAGCAGGTGATCGCCCGGCTGCGTGTGCAGCTTGCGCACGTGCCTGGCGCCAACCTCTTCCTCAATGCATTCCAGGACATCCGCGTCGGAGGGCGCTCCGCCAATGCGCAGTTCCAATTCACGCTGCAGGCTGACGACCTCAACGAACTGAGAACCTGGGAGCCGCGAATACGCCGCGCGATCAGCCCGCTGCCGGAACTCGCCGATGTCAACACCGACTCGCAGGACAAGGGGCTCCAGACATCGCTGGTGATCGACCGCGACTCTGCGTCACGACTCGGCATCACGCCGCAGATGATCGACACCGCGCTCAACAACGCTTTCGGGCAGCGGCAGGTTTCCAACATCTATAACGCGCTCAACCAGTACCACGTGGTGATGGAGGCCGCGCCGCCCAACTGGCAGAGCCCCGAGTCGCTCAGGGACGTCTATGTGATCGCGCCGGGCGGCATCCAGGTGCCGCTGGCCTCGTTCGCGCGATTCGAGCCGACCAACACGCCGCTCGCGGTGAACCACCAGTCGCAGTTCGCCGCCTCGACAATTTCCTTCAATCTGCCCTTGAATGTGTCGCTCTCGGAGGCGACCGACGCGGTGCAAAGGGCGATGCAGGATTTGCAGGTGCCCGGGTCCATCATTGGAAAATTCCAGGGCACGGCGCGCGCGTTCCAGGATTCGCTGGCAAGCCAGCCCTGGTTGATTCTCACCGCGCTCATCGCCGTCTACATCGTGCTCGGCATACTCTACGAAAGCACCATCCATCCCGTGACCATACTTTCCACCCTGCCCTCGGCGGGAATCGGCGCGCTTCTCGCACTGCTGGCCACCGGCACCGAGCTTTCCATCATTGCGCTGATTGGTGTGATCCTGCTGATAGGGATCGTCAAGAAGAACGCCATCATGATGATTGACTTCGCCCTCGCGGCGGAGAGAACGCTGGGGCTTGCGCCGCGCGAGGCGATTTTCCATGCCTGCCTCAAGCGCTTCCGGCCGATCATGATGACCACCCTGGCGGCCCTGCTCGGCGCGATACCGCTCGCCTTTGCCACCGGGGAGGGCACAGAAATGCGCCGGCCGCTCGGTATTGCCATCGTCGGCGGGTTGATCCTGTCCCAGATTCTGACCCTTTACACCACGCCCGTGGTCTACCTGTACCTTGACCGCCTGCGCCAGCGAAGTTTGCGGCGCGGCGCCGCGAAACCATCACCCGGGGACACGATGAGCCCTTCGACACGAGCAGCAGGATGAAACCCATGAACCCTTTGAATCACAGACTGGTGTTGCCTTCAATCATTGCGCTGCTGGTTGCGGGCTGCACTGTCGGACCTGACTATGTGAAACCGGGCGCCGACGTTCCCGCCGCCTACCGTGAAGCCGATGGCTGGAAGTCCGCAGAACCCCGCGACCATGTGGCCCGCGGCAAGTGGTGGGAAATGTTTGGTGATCCCCTTCTGAACCAGCTGGTCGAGCAGGTCAGCGTATCCAACCAGACACTGGCGCAGGCCGAAGCCAATTACCGGGTGGCGGCGGCCATCATCCAGGCCACCGACGCGGCAAGCTACCCCACGCTCGCTGCCGGGCCGGGCATGACGCGATCACGTGCTTCTTCCAACACCAACTCCAACACACCGCGCAGCGTGGTGCAGACCGACAGTTTGAGTTTCAGCGCGAGCTGGCTGCCCGATTTCTGGGGACGGGTGAGGCGAGGCGTCGAGGCGAGCATTGCCAACGCCCAGGCCAGTGCGGGTCTTGTGGAAACCGCGCGCCTTTCCGCGCAGGCGCAACTGGCGCAAGGCTATTTTCAGCTGCGCATGCTCGACGGCCAGCGCCGGCTGTTTGACGACATCCTTGCCGGTTACGGCAAGGCGCTGCAAGTGACGCAGAACCAGTACAAGGCCGGCGTGACCGCGCGGGCGGATGTGATCCAGGCACAGGCCCAGCTCCGGACGGTGCAGGCCCAGGCCATTGACCTGGGCGTGCAGCGCGCGCAGCTGGAACATGCGATTGCCGTGCTGGTCGGCAAGCCACCTTCCGAATTGAAGATAGCCGCGGCCGACGTAACGCCAACGCCACCCGCGATTCCGGCCGAACTGCCGAGTGCATTGCTGGAGCGCCGCCCGGACATCGCCACCGCAGAGCGACGCGTCGCCGCGGCCAACGCCCAGATTGGCGTTGCGAAATCGGCTTACTTTCCGGTGGTTTCCATATCCAGTTCAGGCGGATACCAGTCCTCGCTGCTGGCAGGGCTGCTCACGATGCCGAGCCGGTTCTGGTCCATCGGGCCATCGGTTGCCGAAACAATATTTGACGGCGGATTGCGACAGTCCCAGACCGAACAGGCCATTGCCGCCTATGACGCAAGCGTCGCGGCCTACCGTCAGACCGTGCTGACCGGCTTTCAACAGGTCGAGGACAACCTCTCGACACTTCGCATCCTCGCCGAGGAATCCGCGGTGCAGGACGAGGCGGTCAAGGCCTCCAATCAGTCCCTGGAGCTCGCGCTCAATCAGTATCGGGCGGGCATTATCAGTTTCCTGCCGGTGGTGGTTGCGCAGAACAACGCGCTCGCCAATCTGAGAACCGCCTCCAACCTTCTGGGATTGCGCATGACCGCCAGTGTGCAACTCATAGCGGCACTCGGCGGGGACTGGTCGACCGCGGCATTGCCGACGCCCGAAAAGATCAGCTCGGTCAATAAGGAGCGGAAATAAATTATTTAAAACAAGTAGTTGGGCCCGAATCGCGACCGGCGATTCAGGTGTCTAGCGGCCCGCGGCTCTTGCCGCCTCCAGCTCCGCCTGCGCCTTGGCCACATTGCTGTCCAGTTGATCCTGGCGCTGCACGTAGTTTTCGTTGAGTCGCGATTTGCCGTTGGCCAGGCGCTGGCGTTCGCCCAGAGCGGGTTCCTCGCCATCCGCTTTCGCCTTCGCTGCCGCGCGCAACCTTGCCTCGGCGGCGGCGACTGCGTCCATCTGGCGGTTCTGGGTTGCAATTCGCTCCGTCACCTGCCTGCGGGTGTCTTCGATCACGGAGGGCGGGGCGAGCACGATACCTGCAGATTCCGGTAGTTGAGGCATGCGCGTTGCGTCCGCTCCGTTGGCCGGAGCCTTGTCGGTGTATTCGATTTTTCCATCGGCCCGGCGAATCTTGTAGACCCCGCCATCCGCGAAGCCGTTCTGTGCGATGAACAGAACGCCAATCAACAGAAACCGGGCAAGGGATATACCCAGTCGGTCAATCGTTGTGTTCGATTCAGACTTGCATTGCATCGCTGATTTCGTCCCGTTACGCCGGATTCGCTGCGGTAATGGTAATACTGAATTGCTGTTGCAAGCAGTGCGGAAACGACAATGCCGCAGTGGCTCCGTACTCACTATGTCTGAAGCCACTGCGTTTCCCGGCTATTGGGCTTGTTGACGCGGGCTTATTCGTCGCCGGTTGTCGCTGCGCGAATTGGGTTGCTGCTTTGATCCACGTAGATTTCGGCATCACCGGAGACGTCGCTGGGTGCGATTTGCGACAGCTTCATATGATCTTGCAGGCCGTCGAAATCCCATTCGAAGGACTTTCCGTTTTTTTCGAACTTGACAACTTCGCCATAGCTCACGTTGATGTAGCGGGCATTGTTGTCAAGACGAATGGTGCGTGTCGCCACCGAGTTGTCGGCGCGTTCGCCAACTAGGTCGGAATTCGACAGGGCGAAGGCAGAACCGGCTGACATTGCGGTAATCAATGCGGCGGCAACACCACCCAATGCAAATTGCTTTTTCATGATGAAACTCCAGTTTGGTCGTGTTGCAGAACTCGGGAGGATTCGATTTGAACTTCCCGTCTGCACAAATGCATGTTCTTCCTCGTGCGTTGCCTGAGTGTTGCAGTGCCGCATTCGAGTATTGCAAATGTCATTTTTCAAAATTGCCGTTTTCTGCCTAGAGTGTGGCGAACATAGTGATAACTGTTGTCGCCATCACCGCGGTCGCGATCCATCCCATCCAGCGCAATCCACGGCCAATGACGTGCCTGCCCATGATGGCCGGGCGGGAGGCGAGTATCATCATCACGATCATGATCGGCACGGCAATGATGCCGTTGATGACGGCCGACAAGAACAATTCCCTGACCGGGTCGGTTGGCGTGAAGCACAGGATGACGCCTCCGAGGGTGGCGGTGGCGATGACGCCGTAAAATCCGCGCCCTTCACCCCGGTCAATGCGTGAATCCAGGCTTCCCCGCCATCCTGCCGCCTCGGCGACCGCGTAGGCGGCCGATCCGGCGAGGACTGGCACAGCCAGCATTCCTGTTCCGATGATCCCAAGACTGAAGAGCAAAAAGGTGAATTCGCCGGCCAGAGGGCGCAATGCTTCGGCGGCCTGCGCGGAGGTCTGGATGTCCGTAACGCCTGCGGCATGAAGCGTCGCCGCAGTGCTCAGGATGATAAAAAAAGCGATGAGGTTTGAAAACGTCATGCCAACGAGCGTATCTGTCCTGATGCGCCTTATTTCCATTCGAACGCTGACCTCGGTGAGAGGCGGGCCGTCAATATTGCCTTCCATTTCCTGTGCGGCCTGCCAGAAGAAGAGATAGGGGCTGATGGTTGTGCCAAAGACGGCGACTATCATGAGCAGCGCATCGTGCACTTGCGCACCCGGGGGCAACTCCGGCAGCAGCGCCTCTGCAGCCACCTGCCACCAGTCCAGGTGAAGTGAGAACACCACGGCCACATAGGCAAACAGTGCCAGCGTCAGCCATTTAAGCCACCGGACATAGGTTTGGTAGGAAAGGAACACCTGCAACACCAGGCAAAGCAGCCCGAATGCCACCGCATAGACATGCGCGGACCCGCCGACCAACAGGCGCATGGCCTCCGCCATGGCGGCGATGTCCGCGGCGAGGTTCAAGGTGTTCGCGGCAACCAGCAGGCTCACAACGGATAGCAACACCCAGCGCGGAAAGCCCGCTTTGATGTTGGCCGCCAGGCCAAGCCGCGTGATATACCCGATGCGCGCGCTGGTGAGCTGGATTGCGACCATCAGCGGTAGAGTAAGGACCACAGTCCAAAGCATCGCGTTGCCGAATTGCGCGCCCGCCTGCGAATAGGTGGCGATGCCGCTGGGGTCGTCGTCCGCGGCGCCGGTGATCAGGCCGGGGCCGAGTTTTCGCAGGGCATGGCCTATGTGCTGTCGTTCCGATGCCATGTTTACGCGCTCCAGTCCATGCGGAATCGCGCAGCATGGCATCTTTGCCCGCTTACGGGCCGCCAGAAAGGGTCATTCGAGGTTTCACGAGGGTCTGGAAACACGTCGATTGAGGTGTTCCTCCCGCAAACCCATGGTCATCTCGAGCCGTTGCCCGATGATTGCAGCGCCGGAATTGCCGCAATTCAGATGTCACAATAGGGATCTGGACGGACGGGGTATTTACATACCTTTACATCGCATCTGGAAACACGGGACAACAAAACCGGTAGGATGCGCAGGTCAAGGAGATGCAATGAAACGCAAACTGCTTTACCTGTTGTTGGCCATCGCGAGTGCGGCGCAGGGCGCGACCCCCGATACGGGCCTGGTCTTTGCACCGGACTTGCAACCATTGAGGCAGCAGGCACGGGCGGCGCGTGTGGCGGCGGAGGTTCTGACCCGCTATCACTACAAATCGATGCCGCTCGACGATGCTTTGTCGGAAAAAATATTCGACCAGTATGTGAAGTCGCTGGATGGCGAGAAGCTGTTCTTTGTCCAGTCCGACGTGGACCAGCTTGCCGGTTACCGGACGCGCCTCGACAACGCCATCCTAGAGGAAAACCTGGCCGCGCCATTTGCGATTTTCAACTTGTATACCCGCCGGCTCGCCGAGCGCTTCACTTTTGCCCGCACTTTGCTGAAATCAGGGTTTGATTTTCGCGGCAACGAGACCTACCAGATTTCCAGGGAAAAGGAAGCCTGGGCAAAATCGGATGCCGATATTCGCGAGATATGGCGCAAGCGGGTGAAAAATGACTGGCTGCGACTGAAGCTCGCCGGCAGCGATGACAAGGCCATCGCGGCAACGCTGGACAAGCGTTACGACACCTCCATCCGTCGCATCGGCAGGGTTAAAAGCGAGGATGCCTTCCAGGCGTTCATGAACGCCTACACCATGGCGATCGAGCCGCATACGAACTACATGGGGCCCCGGGCAAACGAAGAGTTTGATATTTCCATGAAACTCTCCCTGGTCGGAATCGGCGCCGTGCTGACCGAAATGAACGACTACATCACGATTCGCGATCTGCTTCCCGGCGGCCCGGCGACTCTTTCGGGCCAGTTGAAGGTGGGTGACCGCATCATTGGTGTCGCCCAGGGCGAGGCCGGTGCCGTCACCGATGTTTTGGGCTGGCGCGTGGACGATGCCGTCGGGCTGATACGGGGCGCCGAAGATTCGGTGGTTATGCTGGAGGTGCTTCCCGCCGACGCCGGGCCGGATGGCAAGCCCAGGCGGATTTCGCTCACGCGAAAGAAGATCAGTCTTGAAGAGCAGGCTGCCAAGAAAACCGTGCTTCCTGTCACCACGGGCGGCGTCAATATTCGAGTCGGTGTCATTACCCTGCCATCGTTTTACGAGGATTTTGAAGGCAGGCGCCGGGGTGACCCGAACTACAAGAGCGCCACCCGCGACGTCGCGCGCCTTCTGGCCGAGCTGAAAAAGGACAAGGTCGACAGCGTGCTCATTGACCTTCGCAACAACGGCGGCGGTTCGCTGGTCGAGGCGGTGGAACTTACAGGCATGTTCATCGACAAGGGGCCCGTCGTGCAGCAGCGCGCAGCCAATGGCGACATCAGCGTGCAAAGCGATAACAAGGCCGGCGTTGCCTGGGACGGTCCCTTGGGTGTCCTGATCAATCGGGGTTCGGCTTCGGCTTCCGAAATCTTTGCCGCTGCCATGCAGGACTATGGGCGGGGTCTGGTCATCGGCGAGCCCAGTTTCGGAAAAGGCACAGTGCAAAGCCTGGTCGACCTGGATCAACTGGCGAACAATTCGAAGCCCCAATTCGGCGGCCTCAGGCTGACCGTCGCCCAGTTTTTCAGGATCAACGGCGGCACCACGCAGCTTCGTGGCGTCACGCCGGACATTGCGTTTCCCATGGTTTTCGATGCCGAGCGGTTTGGTGAATCCAGCTACGACAACGCCCTGCCCTGGATGCAAGTCCGGGCGGTCAACTATCCGGCGTCAGGGACCTACAAGGACCGGCTCCCGCTGCTGCGGGCGCGCCATGTGGCCCGGGTGAGGACAGACAAGGACTTCCAGTACCTGCAAGAGGATATTGACGAGCTCAAACTCCAGCAGAAGAAGAACTTGGTGTCCCTCAATGAAGCGGAGCGTCGCAAGGAGCAGCAGGCCAGGGAAGCGCGTGTCGCGGCACGTGATCAGACCGGCGCGGTTGCAACCAACGCCCGCGCGAACGGATCGCGCACCGTGACGGACAAGGGCGGCGCATCAAGGGATGACGGACTGCAACCCGAGGAGCGCAACCTGGTCAGCGAGCTGGCGGCGGAAAAAGAGCGCAAAAATGCCAAGGACTTCTTCCTGCTGGAAGCCGCCCGGATTCTGGGCGACGAAGCCGGTTTGTCGAAATCGCGTCCTGCGCTGGCGGTTCAGGTCAAGCCGGAAGTCCAATAAGCCTCCAGCAGACCGGTAACCTGTTTTACGACTGCCTACGCTAGAAAATCTTCCACCACGGATCCTTGCGTCCCACGGCGCCCTTGTAATAAGGGCTGTTGGGAAAGTTCTTGCGCATGACGCGTTCCGTGTCATCCCGCAAATCCGTCATGGCCAGCGCATCGTAGGATTTCACCATCAGGTACAACGCCTCTTCAAGCGCCGGCGCCTCGGGGTAGTTTTTGACGGCGAACTGGGCGCGATTGATGGCGGCGATGTGCGCGCCACGCGCGACGTAGTACCTGGCCACGTGGACTTCATGGGCTGCAAGGGCGTTGACCAGCCAGTTCATGCGCTCGATGGCATCTTTGGCATATTTGCTTGTCGGAAAACGCTTGACCAGTTCCTTGAATGATTCAAATGAATCGCGTGCCGCCTTGGGATCCCTTTCCGTGGGGTCCTGGTCGGCATAGCGCGCAATGAAGCCCTGGTCTTCGCTGAACCAGATGATTCCCTTAAGGTAGTAGGCGTAGTCCACGTTCGGATGGGTGGGATGCAGCTTGATGAAGCGGTCCGCCGCCGCAGCAGCGCTGATCGGATCGGCATCCTTGTGATACGCGTAGGCCAGTTCAAGCTGGGCCTGCTGCGCGAATCGACCGTACGGAAAACGGGATTCCAGCTTTTCGTAATACTTGATTGCCTTCTGGTAGTTGCCCCCGGTCAGTTCATCCTTGGCTTCGCTGTAGAGCTTGTTGGCGGACCATCCGGCGGTTTCGTCGGTTTCGCCCATGCCGCAGGCGCTAAGGAGGAACGCGGCGATAATGGCCACCAGAATCGCTACACTTGGTTTCATACTCGATGCGTCCTTCCGGATACGGCAAATGCCTTCAAATAATTATAGCCCCCCTGATGCCACGATCATGGCTGAAGCCCCGGTAAACCGGCAAATCCCCCCAGATTGCGCCGGCATGAGAGTAGACCGCGCATTGGCCAGAATGTTCCCGGAGCATTCCCGTAGCAGAGTTGCCGCCTGGCTCAAGGGGGGCCGGATACTGCTGGATAAGCGCCAGGTCAGCCCCGATCAGAAGGTTTGGGGCGGTGAATCGGTGGAAATGGGCGTTTCCAGCGACCCGCGTGAGGCCCCGCCCGAGGCCGAGGATATCGGTCTTTGCGTGGTGCATGAAGACGAAACGGTTCTCGTGATCGACAAGCCTGCAGGTCTGGTTGTCCACCCGGGCAGCGGCAACTGGAGCGGCACATTGCTCAATGCGCTCTTGCACCATGCGCCGTCCCTGCAGGAGGTTCCGCGCGCGGGCATCGTGCACCGGCTGGACAAGGACACCAGCGGGTTGCTGGTGGTGGCGAAGACGCTGGAGGCGCAGACCTCGCTGGTTCGCCAGTTGCAGGCGCGAACCGTGGAACGGATTTACCTCGCGCTCGCGCACGGGCGGGTGGAGCGCGACGGGGAAGTGGAAGCCCCCATTGGACGGGATCCGCACAATCGCGTGCGCATGGCGGTTTCCGGCAGCGGCAAACCGGCGCTCACGCGCTACAGGGTGCAAAAGCATTACGCGTCCACTACTCTGCTCGAATGCAAACTGGCCACCGGCCGGACTCACCAGATCCGCGTTCACCTGCAGAGCATCGGACACCCGCTGGTTGGCGATCCGGTCTACCGGCGGGCAGGGGCGGCGGGCGGGGGAACGGGAACCCTTGAATTTCCGAGGCAGGCATTGCATGCGACAAGGCTCGCCTTTCTCCATCCGTCGGGCGGACAGCGAATGGAGTTCCACTCTCCGTTGCCTGCGGACATGGAGCAACTTCTGAAGGGTCTGGTGTGATCCAATGCAACGCGTAGCATCCCGCCAAAGACAGACGCCATCATGATGCAGGACTGGATCATTCCCGACTGGCAAGCTCCACGCGGCGTGCACGCACTCATCACCACGCGTGCCGGGGGCGTGAGCACCGGCCCCTATGCGTCAATGAACCTGGGACAGCACGTCGGTGACGACCCCGCCGCCTGCCGGGAGAATCGCGCACGGCTTCGTGCCTTCCTTCCGTCCGAACCATTATGGTTGCGCCAGGTGCATGGCACCCGCGTGATCAATCCAAAGGAGTGGTTACCCGGAATAGACGCCGACGGCGCGGTGGCGAGGGGGCCGGGAAGCGTCCTTGGCATCATGACGGCCGATTGTCTGCCCGTGCTATTCAGCGACAGTGATGGTGGCGTCGTGGGCATCGCCCACGCCGGCTGGCGAGGCCTGGTGTCGGGTATTCTCGAGGCAACCATTGCGGAGATGGCGGTTGATCCGCGGCGCCTGATGGCCTATCTCGGTCCCGGCATCGGCGTGGAAGTCTATGAAGTCGGCGAAGATGTGCGCGACGCGTTTGTCCATGATGATCCGGGCGCGGTGCAGGCGTTCATGCCGCATACGCCGGGAAAGTACTTCGCCGACCTTTACCTATTGGCGCGACAGCGTCTCGCGAAAACGGGAATAATGTCCATCCATGGCGGTGAATTCTGTACCTTCGCCGAGCAGGACCGGTTTTTCTCCTACCGCAGGGACGGCCCGACCGGCCGCATGGCCAGCCTGATCTGGATTTCGGCGGACTGAGCACCCACCTTTTACGAACCTCTCAAGATGTCTACATTTGCCTGGATAATCCTTGCCAGTCTGGCCGGCGGTGTGCTTTCCGTCGCGCTCGCCGCGGTCATCGCGCTGAGGGCGCGCGCGAGCTGGATTCCCTCGCTGGTCAGCTTTGCCATCGGCGCGCTTCTCGGCGCCGCGTTCCTGGAAATACTTCCGAGCGCATTCGAGACGGCAAAGAATTTTCACTCGCTCGCGGCGACCGTGCTTGCCGGGATACTGGGTTTTTTTGTGCTCGAGAAACTGGTGCTCTGGCGCCATTGCCACATCGAGGATTGCGAGGCTCACGATCCCCATGACGATGCGCACACCACCGGTCACGGGCGCAGCCATGGGCACGGGCACGACCACGGTCGCAGCGGCATGCTGATCCTCGTGGGCGACAGCTTCCACAATTTCGTGGACGGAATTCTGATCGCCGCGGCTTTCATGCAAAGCACGCAATTGGGCATCGTTACCGCCGCCGCGGTCATCGCCCACGAGATTCCCCAGGAGATGGGGGACTTTGTGATCCTGATGCATTCCGGCTACAGCAAGACTCGCGCGCTCGTGATGAATCTGTTGTCGGGGGTGGCCATGATCGTCGGTGCCATGCTCGCGTATTTCGCCCTGAAGGAACTCCAGGGCTGGATCACCACCATGCTGGCCATCGCCGCGGCAAGCATGATTTACGTCGCGGTTGCGGATCTGATTCCAGGCCTGCACAAGCGCACCGAATTGAAGGCGACGCTTCAGCAGGTTGTGTTGATTGCGCTGGGCGTGGCCGTCATTTGGGTCACGGGCGAATTGACGCATGGTGCGTGAGACGGTGATGCTCACGAACTGTTCTTGGTCTGCGCCTCACACAGCCACTTTGACGCTGGACCGTGTCAGCGCGGCCAGTGCCTGCGCCGCTCGCGTGCTGATGCCCTTGAAGTCATATTGCATCTGCTCGGCAATGCTTGATCCGAGGGCGGTCCTCGCGCACAGGCCGGCGTAGTCGGTGAACCGCGGCGGCGGCGCCATGCCCTCATCCAGCAGGCGCTGGTTGTCAAAGCTCATGTCCAGTGCGGCGTACTGGCCGTACAACTCGATGGCCCGCAGCATCACCGAAACGATACAAGGACCGAACAGCGCCTGGAACTCGCTGTGGCGTTCGGCAATGGTTTCGTAATCCACCTGGCGGTAATCCCGGGTGGGCTCCTCGCCCAGTCCGTCGGCGATGGCGGCATCGATTTCCCCGAAACTGGAACTGAACTTTGGTCCGGCCGAGATGTGGTACAGGTCGTGAGACAAGGCTGGCTTGTCCAGGAGGTGCAGCAGTGCCCGGGCACAGTAGTCGGCGGGAACCACATCGACGCGGTCCGAGAGTTCACAGGTGAACTCACCGAGGGCTCTTGCCATGCTGAACACCCAGAATATGCTCGGTGAGGGCCCACAACCGAATCGCGTGTCGCCAACGATGATCGAGGCCCGCGCAACCACCAGCGGAAGTCCGGGGAGATCCGCCCGCAGGCGGCGTTCGCATTCAATCTTGGACTCCGTGTAGGTCACCAGATGGATGGCATCCAAAGCGGGCTGGAATTCCTCAGTCACCACCTGCGGCGCCGGAAATCCGCAGGCCATCGCTGTCCCGACATGCAGAAAGCGGCGCAACGGCGCGACTTCGTGAAGGAGTCGGGCAAAGGCCAGTGTTCCATCGACATTGGTCGGCCAAAGGGTCTTGGGTTTGCCAAAACCGGCAAGGGCGGCGCAGTTGATGACCTCGGTGACATGTTTGAGGCGCGCGTCATCGGAGAATGCGGGCACGCTGCACAAATCTCCGCAGATGATCTGGTCGGCTTGCAGCCGGTCGCATAGATCCTGGGTCACGCTGAATTTGCGCAGGGATTCCACCACACGCCCGCGACCGGTTGCGGCATCGGGGGCGCGAACGAGGAGCAGGACCCGGGACCAGCGGGGCTGCCCGATGAGTTCCGCGATGACCGCTCCGCCGAGAAATCCGGTGCTTCCCGTGACCAGCAAATAGTCGGATTGATGTTTCATGCGATTCAGCTTTTTCGGTGCCTGATGTGAATTTCAAGGATACGCCGACCCCTGCCACGAACTCTCGATACAGATGCGCAATTGATCACGGATTTACTTGAACCGGTAGCTGATGGAGGCAAACGCGTTATCCATCGTTTTCCGGCTGACAATCGGGCTGTCCTGAATGGAACTGGCAAGCCACTTGTGCCGCACATAGATATTCAGATGCCAGTCGTCTGAAATCGTGCGGTCAATCAGCAGCGCAATGTACGGATTGGTCGCATTTCCACCCTGATAGGGTCCATATTGACTGGTGACAGCCTCTCTGGTGGAAACGCCATACAGATAGTTCACGTATTGCCTGGAAACGCGCTCTGCGCCGATTTGCGGATAGACGCTCAATCGCGGCATTTCAAACTGCCCGGCATAGATCATTTCAAGCAAATTTCCGTTCGACTTGCCGACATCATGAAATGCGTTGATGAACAAGGCTCCATACGGAGTTTCCTGAAGCGTTCCAATGCCAAGCGGCACGGGGTCTTTCCGATCGTTCAGTCCCCGAAAGCTGGTCGTATTGGCCTTGAATCCATCTAAAGAGACCCTTCCGGACAGTTCCAGGTAGCCATATCCGACCTTCAGGGTCTTGATTCCAAAAGTGTCAATGCGGGCAAAGGCGCGGCCATAGTCAAAATAGGCATAGGGCAGGGCCTGCGTCCGCTCTGATTTGCCGCGAATGACGCTGCGGGCGTAGTACCCGCCTACCCCGATATCACCATCTATCCGATTGCGAAATTCCTTGGAGTCATCGCCAACTTGTGCGTGGACAGTTCCAACGGCGAATGGGACCATTCCGAGACAAATGGTTACAGTTTTCACGATGCAAACAGATAGGATTCGTAAAAATCGCATGCCGGTACAGACGGTATTGAATGGAAAGAATGCACACTATCAGAGTAATCGTGCTGCCGAATATTGGATATTCTGTAGATTCACAAATCCAACCCCATCGGGAAAACAACCCCGGGGAATTCATCGAATGATTCGATTGGGTAGCGACAACCTAAGTCTCACATTGAATTCCGACTTTCCGACTCTGCGATTGATTAATGTCAAATAATCAGGAAAAAGCCGCCACGCTCGCGGCGCCGAACCGGACCCGCCGGCGGCTTCTTTCGGGCCTGACCTCAGGCTTGTTGAGCGGCTGTCTTGGTGGCTTGCCCCAAAGGTCTATTGCCGGCCAGCGCGTCATCGTCATTGGAGCGGGATTTGCCGGCCTGTCTGCTGCGAGCGCGCTCCAGCAATCCGGCGCTGAAGTCATCGTGCTTGAGGCCAGAACACGTCCGGGAGGCCGTGTCATGACCGACCGAAGTCTCGGCTTCCCTCTGGACCTCGGCCCGTCATGGCTGCATGGTGGGGCTGGAAATCCACTCAAAGCCTTCGCCACAAACGCCGGTATTTCAACCCAGGTAACCAACTACTCGAATCTTCGCTTTGTGAATGGCAGTTCGGGACAGCGTCAGGAAATCCCTCCCAGCCAACTGCTTGGATATTCCAGGAGAATCGACAAATCGATGAATTCAACCTGGCTATGGATCCGCATGCGAGCCCGCATTCTGTTGTCAGGTGAAAACCTGTCGGTTGCTGACGTTTTGAATGCCGCCGTCAAGGATGCCGAGGACAGCAATGGCCCCATCGACCGGGGTGTGGTGGCTTTGCAAAAGTGGGTTCTTGAATCCAATTTGGCCGCACCGCTGGAGGAAATAAGCGCGAGCGCCTTGCTCGACGAATCGGACACGGGTGATCAGGACGACTCCCTGCCTGCAGATGACCGGTATCTGGTCGCGGGGATGGACAGTCTTGTCAAAGTATTCGCCCAGAATCTCGATATCCGCTATGGGGAGACCGTCAGGGAGATCCAATGGCGCCCCGGTTCAGTCAGCGTTGCGTCATCCAGCGGGGATTGGAAATCCGATTTTGCGGTCGTGACTCTCCCGGTCGGCGTGCTTCGTGGCGGCGACGTGCATTTTGAGCCGGCCCTACCCGGGTCATTCACTTCATCTCTGAGTCGCCTGCGCATGGGACTGCTCAACAAGGTTTGCCTCACGTTTCCGGAAGCCTTCTGGGATGCCAGGCTCGACTTTCTGACCTTTTATACAGACCCTCCGCCTCTTTGCTACGCGTGGCTGAATTTGGCTCTCTACAACGGCGCTCCTGCGCTGGTGGGTTTCACATCGGGGAGCGCCGCAAGGCAAGTTGAGGAAATGAGTGACGATGCAATCGTCTCGAATATCATGCAGCGAATTCGTAACCGCGATGGTATCGCCGGTCCGGACAACAGGAGAATTCCTGATCCGGTTCAAGTGCGCATTTCGCGCTGGGGCAATGACCCGTTCTCGCGTGGGTCCTATTCGTTTCCGGGGCTCGGCGGATCCGGAAGCGATCGGGACGGGCTGGCCATTCCGGTTGAAAACACGCTGTTTTTTGCCGGTGAAGCCACCCATCGCGACGACCCCGCGAGCGTGCATGGCGCGTGGTGGTCGGGGCAGCGCGCGGCACGGCAAATTCAGGCATTGGCATGAAGAGTGAAATCACGGGCGTTGATTCCAGCGACATATTTGTCGTCTCGGAATCAGGTCGCGACGAACTGAAGTACGGTTCCACGCGTCTGCCACTCGTCGCGCTGGAGTTGCTGGTCCTGTTTGACGGAAAGAAAACCCTTGCTCAGGTGATGGAGGGCATCAAGGGGCTTCCGACGGACGAGCTTCTCAAGACCGCCCAGAACCTTGTCAGGGATGCGTATATTGAGCATCCGCAGTCGGAACCTGAAATTCTCATCGACATGAGCCTGTTTCTTGGCGGTGACTCATCACCTTCAACGGTTGCGAATCCCCGGCCTGAATTCAATGCCGAAGCGGACAAGGCCGAACAACGCCTGAGTCTGGATGGCTATTACGTTGGAATTGCGCGCCGCGCGGCGACCAAGAAAAAGCCCAATGCCGGGTCGAGTTATGCAAGCCCGGACGACTGGATCTACACGGTCCTTGTCGTGGAAGACAACAAGGACATTCAGCGGACGCTGAGACTGCTGCTGAATCTGGAGAAGTTCGAACCGCGGGTGGCCGGAAATCGCAATGAAATTGTCGCCGAACTTCGGCGGGTGCCATCGCCCGATGTGATCCTGATGGACGTCAATCTGCCGGATGCCAATGGATTCGACATTCTTGCGAAGATCCGTCAGCACCCGGCTCTCAAGTCGATACCGGTTCTGATGTTGACGTCGCAGGCCAACCGGGAGGATGTGCTGCGCGGCATGGCGGGCGGTGCGGACGGCTATATAACCAAGCCGTTCGAGAACGAAATCCTTATTCGAAGCATCCGCACCGTGCTTGGGTTTTAAGTTTGCAATCCTGATTCCGCCGGACGGGTCGAGGCGATTCTATAACTATTTGATTATTATAATAAAATACACGTTGCTGTGAGAGTCAAGGCGCTTTTGCCACCGGCTCAAAAATCAGGAAATACTGGTCGGGTAGAAAGCCGTGCTGGCCGCTCAGGGCATAGCCCGCACCCTTGAGTTCCGCAATGACGGCTTCAGGCGCGATGCGCTCGGCCTTTGGTGGTCCGTCGCGCGATTCCATGCGGAAATCAATGATGGCAATGCGGCCGCCGGGTTTCAGGAATGATTGCAGCTTGCGGAGATAGGCGGCGCGATTCTCGATGTGGTGAAACACGTCGACCATGAGGATCAGGTCGACCTTCTCGGGTAGCTTTGGATCGTCCGGAGTGCCGGCGATCGCGGTGATGTTGGCGCGTTTTTCGCGCGTCGCGCGCTCGCCGAGATAGCGGACCATGTCGGGCTCGACGTCCACGCCGTAGACGCGCCCCTTGGATACCATGTTGGAGAGTCGCACCGAAAAATAACCGGTGCCGGATCCGATGTCAGCCACCACCGCTTCGGGTTTGAGCGCCAGCGCCTGGATCACCTGATGCGGCTTCTGCCGTTCGTCTCGTTTCGGATCGTCGAAGATGTGCGCCCATTTGTCCGCGCCGCTGAAGCTGTGCTGGTGCGACGCGGGTGACTGTGCAGCAACGGGCCCGGCCATTAAAGCCATGTAGCCGAGAAAAAAAGAGGTGCCGACTATTTTCAGAGTCCGTACCATGACAGCAGGTGCTTTCGGATCAAAAATGTTTGGGTAGCCCCGCCTGTTTGAGTACCGCAATGGCGGTATGGCGAGACTTTATTTTTCCATCTACGACGAAATGCAATTGCGTTATCGGACTTCGCCAAATTTCGTGGTCGCCCCTGCCGGGGCGCACAAACTCACACTTGGCCACAAGTAAAAGTCGCTTCAGTGCAGGTGTAAAGCCCGTCCATCACGCGGCAATTTCGAAACGCCTGGTGAGGAGTTCAAACGGCACAGAATTTGAAGGCGTTCGCCGGTTAAGTGCGAGCAATTCAGGTATCAATACCTTCAGCTTTTGAATGAGTTCCTCGCTGGTGGCCGCTTCAGTGGCAAGTCCCTGTACTTCGTCGCTCGATGCGACCCAGACTCCGGCCTCGTTATCCCAGAATGCGTGCACGTAATAGGGTCTGTCCATGGCCCGTTTCCTCAGGACTGATAAGCGCAAAGATTACCATGGCAGATGTCTTCGCTCGCCGGTTCGGGCTGCGGCAACCCCAGCAGCGCGCAAAGCTGGGTTAGAAAGAGTTGGTTGTTGGCCCGCTCGTTGCCGGTGGCTTTCTCCCATCGTGTGATGAAGGCGTCGATGGGCGTCTGGGAAGCGGGCATGGGTGCCACGATAACGGGCTGGGTGAACTGGCGCAATTGCCGGGTGACTTCGGCGCACGCGGCTGGATTCAAGGCAAACTAACGCATGGATTCATTGCTGAAATTCGGAATCGACCTGGGCGGCACCAAGACCGAAATAATTGCCATGGATGGCGGTGGGCGCGAATTGCTGCGCCACCGTGTCCCAACGCTGTCCTTTGACTATCAGGCCATCGTCGGCTCAATTCGCGACCTGGTTCTGGGCGCCGAGAGGGAACTGGGCTTGACGGGCACCGTGGGTGTTGGCGCCCCCGGCGCGGTTTCCATAGCCTCCGGACGACTGAAGAATTCCAACACCGCCTGCCTCAACGGACAGCCCCTGAAGCAGGACCTCGGGCAGGCGCTCGATCGCGAAGTGCGTCTCGCCAACGACGCCAATTGTTTTGCGCTCTCGGAGGCTGTTGATGGCGCGGGGGTTGGCGCCGAGGTGGTCTTCGGCGTGATCCTGGGCACCGGTGTGGGAGGGGGCATTGTCGTCAACGGAAAAATCATCGAGGGCGCCAATTCCATTGCCGGCGAATGGGGGCACAACCCGCTAGCGGTGGCCGAGGCGGATTCGCCCGCGCGCCGGTGCTACTGCGGCCGGACCGGTTGCGTGGAGACGTGGCTCTCGGGGCCGGGCTTTGCCGCCGACCATGCGGCGTGCGATGCAGGCGGACTGACTTCGAAGCAGGTCGCAAGCCTTGCGCTTGCCGGCGACCCCGCCGCCAGTGACTCCCTGCGACGCTATGAATCGAGGCTCGCGCGCGCCCTGGCATCGGTGATCAACATTCTGGATCCTCAGGTCATCGTGCTGGGTGGCGGGTTGTCCAATATCGACAGCCTTTACGCGCATCTTCCCGAACTGTTGCGTCCCCATGTATTCAGCGATCGTATCGATACGCGCATTGTGAAGAACCGGCATGGTGATTCCAGCGGCGTTCGCGGTGCGGCGTGGTTGTGGAACTGACCCGGCGGGAAGCGGCGGGAGTTGCTCAGAATTCCGTGTGCAGGCGAAGCGAGATGATGTTCACGGTTCCACGGTCCGCGTTATAGGCGGGGTTGGCAATGCGCTGGTAGTCAACAGAGACCAGATTGTTCTTGTTCACCGCAAAGCTGTAATAGGTCTCCAGAATCGATTCGGGCTTGTAATTGAGCCTTCCGTCACCGATGAAAAATCCCAGGCCGCCCCTCGCAAGATAGTTCCTGTGCGATGCGGACAAGCCGTTTCTCGAGGCGGCCAGGCCGACGGCATCCGCCGCGCGACCCCAGCGCCGGCCCTGCATGACCACTCCCCCGGATAGCGACCGGTCGATTTCCGTAAAGGCATAGGTTTCTGTTTTGCCGTCGGACCACATGGTCCGCATGAATAGGCCCAAGTCGTCGGCCAGCGCCTGCTCGACATTCAGCCCGACCCCGACCTTGGTCTGATCCCCGAACCGGACATTGGCGAGCGAAGGCGCAACTCCTGTCTGAAACGCGGGATTCAAGGCGTCGTCATAGCGGGACATGCGCGCCTTGTTGCGGTAGGCGAGAAGGCGGATTTTTCCGGGCTCCCCTGACAGTTTGTGCGAGCGTTCAATCTCCATCTGGTCGCCGTAGTGCCGGCTGAGGCTGTATTCGAGCGGAAGCTGGTTGGGCTCCCGGGGCTGCGCGAAACGCCCGAAGCGGATGGCCCAGTCATCATGAAAATATTCGAGAGCCACACCCGTGGAGTAACCCCTGGAATCGGCGGCGTAATCGTAGGCACCATGGGTCATGATCGACCAGTTGAAAAACTGCGTTCTCGGGTCATGGCTGTAGGCGTTGTCATCAAAGATGTCGATCACCGAGAGGTTGCCGGCGGTGAGCACCAGGCGCCGTGACTCCGCAAAGCCGGCCAACTGATTGACATCGGATTCAACAGCCTCGCGGGTGCCGCCCATGCCCCAGGTCTGTCGCACGAACATGCGTGCGCGATACAGGACGGGATTGGGTCCCGCGGTGCGCGCAATCTCTCCATTGGAGAACCCGCCCAGACCCGTCAGCCCCGACAGGGGAACGCCCGATGAGATTTCCGGATTGAAGTAGAACTCTCCGCCCGACCAGGGGCGTATTCCCAATGCGGCGGTCGTCGTGAATGAATAGCTTCTTTCCTGATTCACGCGAAGGCTGTTCGCCCCCGAGTACGGTGCCGTGAAGGGCCGTTTCGACTGGAACACATAAGTGGCCTGGAATTTCGCGTCCCGATCTTCCTGGGTGATCTCGTCGCCCCGGGAAGATCCTGCATGCAGAACGGCGGCAAGGCATAGGAGCAGTGTGATCTTCTTGTTCATGTATCGCATGCGCCTATCGCGCTTCAGAGTGGGCGAACAGTACAGGGTATCCGCCGGGAGTGACAATGGTATTGCAGCTAGGTGGTCAAAACCGCGGGAGAGTTCACCGGCATTGCTGTAACACCCGGCCAACAAAACTGTCATTCATTTGCAGCATTGGCGCGGCACATTGCGGCAACGTGAATATCCGTGACAGCAAACATTCTGATCCCCGGCGCCCGGCCTTCGTTTCGGTCGTGACGGAGACATTTCCGCCGGAGGTCAACGGCGTTGCCCACAGCATCGCCCGGTTCTGCGCCGGAATGATCACCCGTGGCGTGGCGCTACAAATCGTCCGGCCGCGCCAGTCCGGCGAGTCCGATCCACCGCAATGTCCGCAAGCCCGCCATGTGCTCGTGGAAGGTTTGACGCTGCCCAATTACCCCCAGGTGCGCCTGGGTCTTCCCGCGAACGCATTGCTTGAGAAGTCCTGGAGTCTTGAACGGCCGGATGGGGTGCACATCGTGACGGAGGGCCCGCTGGGCTGGTCCGCGCTGCACGTTGCCCGCAAACTGGGCATTCCCGTGACGAGCAGTTTTCACACCAATTTTCAGGGCTACGCATCGCACTACGGCGCGGGGATTCTGACCCGGGCGGTGACGGCCTATCTTCGGCATTTTCACAACCGGACGAATCTGACCTTCGTGCCGACGGCGCAGTTGCGCGATGAACTGGCGGGGAGGGGATTCCGCAATCTTGCGGTGGTGGGCCGGGGCGTCGATACGGGGCTTTTCAACCCGGGATTGCGAAGCGATGCGTTGCGATTCAGGCTCGGCGTGGCTGGCAATGCGCCGCTGGTGTTGCACGTCGGACGCCTCGCACCGGAAAAAAATCTCAAGGTCCTGTTTGACGCGTTTGAGCGAATTCAACGCCACCGGCCCGATGCCCGGCTGGTGGTCGTGGGGGACGGACCGCAACGCGCGGCACTTGCGCGCGAGCACCCGGACTGCCGGTTCACGGGAATGCTCACAGGGAAGGTGCTTGCCGAGCACTATGCGTCGGCGGACCTGTTTCTGTACCCGAGCCTGACCGAGACATTTGGAAACGTCACCCTTGAGGCCATGGCTTCGGGTCTTGCTGTGGTGGCCTTCGATTACGCCGCGGCCCGTGAGCACATCCGCCATATGGAAAACGGCATCAGTGTTCCCTTCGGCGACGCGAAGGGATTCGCGGAGATGGCGTCGGTCATTGTCCGTTCCCCGATTCGCATGCAAATGCTGCGCCAGGAGGCGCGCGTCACGGCGGAACGGCTGGATTGGGAAAACATCATCGACCGGTTCGTAGAGGAAATTTCTGGCGCGGTGTCGGCACAAGGCCGGGCGCCAAACATGACGCAGCGCGCGGACTCTGCAGTCACCGCATGAATTGAAGATTCTGAAAAGTGAAAGGTTGGGCATGACAAACAGGGAACACGGAGGATGCGACCATGAATGAATTTGCCGCACAGAGCGCCATTGAATGGTTCCGCATGGAGATCGGGCCGGGCTGGCTGGCCGCCACGATCGCGGTGGTTATGGTGCTGCACGGCCGGCGCATGCTGGCATGGCTGCTTTCGATTAAGGCCATCTCGCCCACGCCGGCGTTGTCCCGTTTCCTGTCGCGGCTGGTGGGTACGCGCCATTATTCCGAGGCCGCCTTCCTTGCCGCCGATGGTGCTCCGGAGCCTGTGCAAAGGGCCCGCCAGGAAGCCATCAACCATCTCGCGACCACCATGCGCGAGCGCTGCCCGAAATCCGAAGCCTGGGGAATGGGTGTGCGAGAGGGGCTCTCGGACCTTCGCTTCGCAGATGCCAATCGCGTGCCGTTTCCTTTCGCGAAGGTGATGCGTGAAAAATTCAACCTTTGCTCGGTTGCGGTCGCCTCGGAGGGGCCGTATATCGTCGATATGGATGGCAACCGCAACCTGGATATCGGCGGCTCCTATGGTGTGAACGTGGCCGGCTACGACCGTTACAAAAACTGGATTGACCGGGGTTGGGCAAAGGTCAGGGATCTAGGCCCGGTACTCGGCCCCCTGCATCCGATCGCGGCGGAAAACATCGCCATGTTGAAGGAGATCTCCGGCCTGGAGGAGGTGTCGTTCCATCAGAGCGGTACCGAGGCGGTGATGGCGGCGGTGCGCCTTGCGCGGTTCAACACCGCAAGGGAAAAGATCGTCTGCTTCTCAGGCGCCTATCACGGCTGGTGGGACGGGGTTCAGCCCGGCCTTGGCAGCGAGCGCGTCATTGACGATTGCCTGACGCTGAAGGAAATGAATCCTGCGTCCCTGGAGGCGATCCGTCGCATGGCCCGCGATATCGCCGGCGTGCTGGTCAACCCGGTGCAGTCCTTCCACCCCAATTCCCCGCCGCCCAATGACGCGGTGATGATGACAAGCGGCATCCGCAAGACACGCGACGATGTCACGCAAAGCTACTCGGCCTGGCTGCGCGAGCTAAGACAGGTATGCGATGAATGCAATGTGCCGCTGATATTTGACGAGGTGTTCACGGGATTCCGACTCGCACCCGGGGGTGCGCAGGAGCGCTTTGGCGTCAGGGCAGACATGGTTCTGTACGGAAAAACGCTGGCCGCAGGCCTGCCGATTGGCGTGGTGTGCGCGAAGCGGGGCCTGATGCGCCGCTTCGATCCGGAGCATCCGATGCGCATCGCCTATGTGGTGGGAACTTTTTCGGCGTATCCGCAGGCGATGGGCGCGATGAATGAGTTCCTCCATTGGGTCAGAACGCCGGAAGCCGCGGCGGAATATGCCGCGGCCAACCAGCGCTGCGCCGCCTGGGCGAAATTGACCAATGAGGAATTTTCGGTGCTGGATCTGCCGGTTCGCATCGGGCATCTGGGAACCATCTGGACGGTGCTGTTTTCACAGCCCGGCCGCTACAACTGGCTTCTTCAGTACTACCTGCGGATTGAGGGCATCAACATGAGTTGGGTGGGAACCGGGCGATGCCTGACAAGCCTTGACTACACCGACGAAGATTACGACGCGCTTCGCGTCAAACTCAGAGAGGCGACGATAAAAATGAAAAATGACAAATGGTGGTTGAGCACGCAAGAGCAGCCCGAACGCGACCGTGACATTCGCCGCGGCCTGACGCGCGAGTTTGCCGGAAGCCTGTTGCGCTTTCCACGCCCGGTGGGAAACTTCTACTCGGAAATCATGCGCCGCAAGCACGATGACCATGTGGCCTCGCACAGCCATCCGGTCAATCAGTTGTTGCATCTCATAAGTTCCACCAGCTTCGTAGTGGCCTATGTCCTGATCTTTTCGGACTTCGCGGCAGCCATGTGGCTTGGCCTCGCCGCGCTTTTTCTTCGCCAGATCGGGCATGCGCTCATCGAGCCTACCTGTCACGACAAGGAGCAGTTGCTGCTCGGCTTTGACACTCGCTCCAAATCATTGATTCTTGGTGCGTATCTGCTAATACCGGCAATCCACATGGCGGCCTCGAATTCGCTGGCACCGGAGGCGCTATTGGCCATGGCGCCGCAGGTTGCCCTGCAGTGGTTCGGTTTCACGGCCCTGGTGATAGCCGGCCGCGTGGCGGCCCTGGTGAGAAAGCATGGCCTCTACAACGCCCTGGTGTGGTTCGTGAAGCTGATCACCGATCCGTTCACCGATATCAAGGCGTACTACCCGAGCCTGCTATTGCGCAAGGTCGCCTAAGGGGCGTGCCTTCTTTTCAAGTGGGTGGAATAGAGGAAGGCTCTGCTTTGTACGCCTTCCTACCGGTCTGGGTACCTTGTGTTGCAATAAAGTAAAAATAACAACATGTTTTCTTGACATGTCGTTGCCGGCGACATAAGCTGTTTACATGGTTGAAAAAAAGAATTTCGACAACATGAAGGCGATGACGGGCTGGCAGCCGAACCAGCCCTACAACGGCCTTCCCGGTCTCCCTCCAGGTGGGGATGTCGAGACAAAAATTGTTTTAAAACAATGTATTAAAGCTAGAGCGGCACTTGCAGAACTGAAGCAGGCGGTGGAGTTAATTCCCAATCCTGCGATGTTAATAGGCACTATCCCACTCTTGGAGGCCCAGGCAAGTTCTGAGATCGAAAACATCATAACCACGGCCGATAAGTTGTTTCAGCATCTTCAAACCGATGCGGGGGCGGATCCGGCCACAAAGGAGGCATTGCGTTACAGACGAGCCTTGTTGGAGGGCGTTGAGTCGCTGAAGTCCCGTCCTTTGACGACGGGTTCCGCTGAGGCAATCTGCACATGCATCAAAGGCGTCGAGATGAGCGTGCGCCGCATTCCGGGCACGGCCCTCGCCAACCACGTCACCGGCGAAGTCGTCTACACACCGCCCGAGGGAGAGGGGCGCATTCGCGACCTGCTTGCCAACTGGGAGCGTTTCCTGCATGAGGAAGAGACGATTGATCCGCTTGTTCGGATGGCGGTGGCGCACTACCAGTTCGAGGCAATCCACCCATTTATTGATGGAAATGGGCGAACCGGTCGAGTGGTGAACAGCCTCTTCCTTGTTGAACAAGGACTGCTTTCTTTACCGATTCTGTACCTGAGCCGTTACATCATTGCGAACAAGCAGGATTACTACCGACTGTTGCTCGCGGTGACGCGTGAAGCCGCGTGGGAATCATGGGTGCTCTATATGCTGCGGGGCGTCGAAGAAACCGCCAATTGGACTACCGCCAAGATTGCCGCAGTCCGCACGCTTTGCGTCGACACCTCCGATTACGTGCGCCTTAAACTGCCCAAGATCTATAGCCGCGAACTGGTGGATGCAATTTTTGAGCAGCCTTATTGCCGGATCGCCAATCTTGTCGATGCAGGAATCGGTGGCCGACAGGCGGCCTCGCGTTATCTCAAAGCACTGGTGTCGATTGGCGTTTTGCGCGAGCAGGCCGTTGGCAAGGAAAAGCTCTTCGTCCATCCGAAGCTGATGGCGCTGCTGACCCGGGACGCAAATGCAATCGAAACGTACGGTGCTTAACGAGACTTGGTCCGCCCCGTTACCGGCGCGTGTACCAGCGCGATGCTCAGCCACACGGCGACGCTGAAGTAGAGCGACATCCACACCACTTCGGTTTTCCACACGTCCCAGCTGTGGGAAACGACCCAGCGGTCCGAGGCATCGAAAACGCCCTGGGCAATGCTCAGGTAATGGCGCCCGGCCGCTTCGTCGGCAATCCAGCGCGCCCAGTACATGGGCACGTCGATGAGGAACATGAATGCGACGTAGGCAAGGCCTGCCGCAGCCCAGACGGCAAGCAGCGGGCGCAACGACGCCTGGCAGCGCGGCCAGATCGCCACCAGGCTCGCGACCAGCATCGCCGCGCAAAGGCCCCAGATCGATTCTTCGAACACATGGCCGAGATTCGATGTGGTCAGCACCGAGTACCAGGAGAAGGTTTCAGCAATCGCAATCATGGGCACCATCACGAGGGCGGTGGTTCGGCCCACACCGCTGCCGGTTGAGCGCGAAATCTCCCGCAGCAGAAGCGCCCACTGCGCGGCAAAACACAATTCGGCGAAGGTCGCCACCGAGCGCCCGACGATGACGCTGGAGAGGAAGGAATCAAAAAGCACGGTGCGTTGCACGTCGTACACCGGAAGCGCGGAGCGGAAGGCGCAGCCCAGCACATAGCCGGCGCACAACAACAGTTGCAGGCGGCGCAGGGCGTATTCCTCCGGGGAGAGCATGGCCTGCCTGCGCTGCAGGGCGAGTGCCGAGAGCGACCAGGCAAGGATGTTGAATCCGGCCACGGCGCACAGAAAAAACCACCACCAGTAAATATTGGCTGTCATGATTTTGTAATCATGACATGTTGTGAGGCGGCGATTGTTACAGTTAGCCGGTCATTGCCGTCGGCGATTGTTACGGTTCACCGGCCAAGGCTG
>CAIUKQ010000481.1 GCA_903899705.1 uncultured beta proteobacterium | reverse complement strand
GGCCTCGTGGGACAACCACTCAACGTCGTGAAGGCGCGCACCGTTGATCTTCTGGTGCCCGCAGAGGCGGAGATCGTCATCGAGGGTTTTGTCAGCACCGAGTTTCTCGAGCCCGAAGCACCCTTCGGCGAATCGCATGGCCTGGTAAATCTACAGGAATACAACTGCTTCATGGACGTCACCTGCATCACACGGCGCAAGGACGCGATCTTCATGAACTACATCAACCAGCTCGCGCCCTCGGAGTCAAGCGTGCGCTCGCGGGTGACCATGGAAGGCCTGTACCTGAAGGAACTGAAGGCCATGCAAATCGGCGGGCTGAAGAAGGTGGTGTTCCACGAAGCCCTCACCGGGTCACGGCGCATCATTTTCCTTTTGTTTGCGCGCGACGCCCTCGATACCGAAGTGTGGCGCGGCCTCACGGCGGCGGCGATGCTGAAAAAGGGCACCGGCAAGATCGTATTTGCGCTGACCGATGACATCGACCCCGAGAACCTCGACGCGGTGATGTGGTCGATGGCCTTCCGCTTCAAGCCGCACCTCGATCTCAAGATCCAGGAGAACTGGGCGGCGGGGCACGGTCCGCGCGACATCGTGCGCGGCGACCGCGATTCGGCCCTGCTCATCAACGCGGTGCTCAAACACGACATGGCGCCGGTGGCACTGCCCAAGCGCGAGTATATGGAACGCGCCCGCGAAATCTGGGAAAAGGAACTGGGCTGGGCGCCGCTCAAACCGGAAACACCCTGGTTCGGCTATTCGCTGGGGGCATGGACCGAGCAGCTGGAGCGTGAAGCCGAGCGCGCCGTAAAAGGCGACCAGTGGGAAACCGGGCGTATCGCCGCGAAGCGACGGCGCAAGGACATCGACATGAACACCGAGGTCCGGTTCGTCAGCGACGACGAGTAGGGGCAGGCGCCCCCGGGTCGCCGATCCAGCGGTTAAACAGCCGGGGCGAGCATGCCGCTGCCGGCAGGAGAAGAAGCCGCTTCTTCGCCCTGCGCCACGACTTCCATCGGGATGCGGAAACTGAAACGAGAGCCTTTTCCGGCAACACTTTCAACCCCTGCGGTGCCGCCCATGAGGCCTGCGAATTTATGGACAACGGCGAGCCCCAGGCCCATGCCGCCGTATTGCCGGGACGCCGAGCTGTCCGCCTGCGAAAACGACCGGAACAGCATCAATTGACTATCCGGCGACAGGCCGATTCCGCTGTCCGCCACGGAGAACTCAAGAACAGCGTTGCCCTCCCTTCGTTCGACCTGCGCGACCCTGACTCGAACGGCGCCATGCTCCGTGAATTTGATGCCATTGCCGACCAGGTTAGACAACATCTGCCTCAGACGCACCGCATCTGCCCAGTAAAAAACATCTGTCGGGCCGTCCCAGGCCGCCTCCAGGCGCAGGCCCTTCGCGCGGGCCGTATCAGCGAACTGCAAAGTGACGTCATCAATCAGTTTGACGGGGCTGAACGCGGCGCGCGCGATCTTGATCTGTCCGGTCTCCGCGTTGGAATAGTCAAGGATTTCATCCAGCATTTCCAGCAGATATTTTCCTGATGCGAGGATGGTCCGGACGTATTCGTTTCGTTCCCAATCCGTCAGACCCGGTATCAGGAGCAAATTGGCGGTTCCGATGACACCGTTCATCGGCGTGCGGATTTCATGGCTCATGGTCGCCAGGAAATTCGTCTTCGCCAGATTGGCGGCCTCCGCTTCGGTCTTCAGCCTTTCCATCTCGACCAGATCCGATTCACGCTGCTGCAGATTTCGCATCAGCGCAAAAATTCCGAACAACAGCGCGATCACGCACAGCGCCGTAACGGCGGCGATCATCGCCGCCGACTGGCGCCAGCCGGCAAGAAAAAGGTCGTCTGTCACGACCACGCTCACGGACACCGGATAGCGTTCCGCCTTGCGAACGGCCACCAGCCGGGAGACGGCGATGCCGTCAGAGAAGCGGGGGGCGCTTCTGAGCACGACGCCCTCTTTCTGTTTCTGGACGCGCCCGATTTCGTTGACCGTGCCGCTTCGATTGATCGTTCCGATCACATCGTCCTTACGCGGCCAGCGGGTCAGCAGCATGGCATCGTCGCGGTACAGGCTGATGGACGCGCCCTCGCCCAGATTCCGTGCAGCGCTCTCAAAGAAGTTCGTAATGACATCCACCGACATGCCCACCAGCACCAGGCCCATGAAGTTGCCGCCCGCATCATTGAGCCGCCGGCTGATATAGAAAGTCCATTTACCGTTGCCCTTGTTTCGCACCGGCTGACTGATGAAATCGCCCAGGGCCGGATTCTCCAGTTGCGCCTTGAAGTAATCGCGCTCTGCCAGATTGATGGGTGGCACGGGAAACGAGCGGCTGAAATTGAGGTTGTCTCCGTTTTCGGCAATGACGGAGGCGACATCGACCTGGGGCAGGCCCTTGATCCTGTCCTGCAGGATTTCGTGGATCCGGCGGGACGACATGGCGGTGCGGAACGTACGCGGGTCATTGGCGCCGGATTGGCGCACCTGTTCGGTGACTGAATCCAGCACCACGTATGCGGAGAATAGGGTCTGCGAGGTCTCCTCGGCCAGCACCAGCGACATGCTTCCCAGTTGGCGCCGCCAGCCTTCGGTTTCCCTCTCGCGAAGGGTCGCGATTGAAATTGCGGCGGCGGCGACAACGGCAAGAACGAGGATTGCGCCAAAACACTGCACGTTTCGGCTGGTTCGGGATCGGGGATGCGGGAAAGACATGAATGGAGGCCGGAGGCTCAAAGGGGATCGGTGGTGCTGTAACGGCAGAATTTTCAGATACCTGAATCCTTTGCGCCCAGTCCGCGCCGCATCCTGGAGGATGCCCCGCAATACAACACAAAGCAGCCCCGGATATTTTACTTTTTTATTTTAATAATCAATAACTTAAATATAAAAAGCCAGCAAGACACGGCATCATGGTTGGCAATTTTTCTAAAGTCCGCCGCCCTACCTGCCGTTATCCCAAAGGAGAACAAATCCGCGTTCCATCGATGACGCCTTACCGTGGGCCCCGCCCCTCCTGACACAGGTGCACACGTTTCCAGAAGAAGAACATGCCCACCCCCTTCTCCTCATTGCGCAGACAGCAGATGCAGTACCCCGGTTCCTTTTACCGGCGCATCGGCGTTGAACTCATGATTGTCCTGGCGATGGCCCTGGCGGGATCGTTCTACTACAGCTCAAAATCCCTGGATCGATCCTATTACTCGGGACTGATCCAGGCGCTCCAGCAACTGGAGATCGTGGCGTACGGCATCAACGATGGGCTGGCCGTTCTGCAGGGCGTTCCCCGCAGCCTGGCGGCTGCGGATCCGGTCATTCAGCAGTTAAGGCGCTTCGGTCAAATCCCCGGCCCGTCAACGCTCCCCCTGGAACAACGCAAGCAACTCTGGAGCAGTGATCCGGTGCTGGCTGGCCTCAACAGTTACCTCGCAACGCACGCAGCGGCATTCAACGCCGACGTGGTATGGGTCATCAATGCCGCCGGCGACTGCATCGCGGCGAGCAATGCCGACAAGGACGCCAGCTTCGTCGGCACCAACTACGCCGAAAGGGAGTACTACCTCCAGGCCCGCGCCGGACAGCGGGGCAGGCAATATGCGGTTGGCAAGATAACGAAAAAGCCGGGCCTTTTCTATTCCTATCCCGTGCGCGATGAACGCGGCCGCTTCATCGGCGCCGTCGTTACAAAGCGCGACATACCCAATTTCTCGCGATGGACGAATCAGGCAAAGGCATTTATCACCAACGCCGATGGCGTCATAATCCTCAGCGAAGAAAAGGGCTTCGAAAATCACCGGCTGCCCGCGTTGCCGCAAGCAGGCTCTCAAGGGCCAAGCATCAATAGCGCCAAGATTGCGAGCGCCCCCCCGGAGGACGGCATTCAAACGCTGTTGGTTCGTCCCTGGGCAAGCGGCGACCATCCGGACATCGTCACCCTCAATGACAATCCGGTGCCCAGAATTCTCGTTTCGCGCTCGATCGCCGACGGAGAGATTTCCGTGCACATCCCGCTCGAATTGCCGGATCTGGTCGGCATCAAAAGCGAAAGGCCCTGGCTGTTTCTGCTGCTGTTCATCTCCGGATGCCTGCTGATCGCGGCCTGGAATGCCATCACCCTGTTCATCCGCGCCAATCGCGAGGCCCGGGAATTGGCCGAGAGCGCCAACCGGGCCAAGTCCGAGTTCCTGGCCAATATGAGCCATGAAATCCGAACGCCGCTGAACGGCGTCATAGGCATGGCGGACCTGCTGCTGGACACGCCCCTTGACAACACCCAGATGGAATTTGCGCGCATTACCAAGACGTCCGCAGACGCGCTTTTGACGGTCATCAACGACATCCTCGACT
>CAIUKQ010000480.1 GCA_903899705.1 uncultured beta proteobacterium | reverse complement strand
CGGGCTGTTCCCTGATAGCTCAGTCGGTAGAGCGACGGACTGTTAATCCGCAGGTCCCTGGTTCGAGTCCAGGTCGGGGAGCCAGTCAATTCAAGGCCCTGCGCGCGAAAGCCCGCAGGGCCTTTCCTTTTCTGACGATCGGAGACGAGCTTTGTAGGCGTTTTGTAGGCGCCAGCACACTGATTCGTACCTAGACGAATGGCCTAAGACTTAGGCCCAATCGACACGAGCCTGCCCGCCTGCAGACTGGCGTCATGGACATCGAGACGAGATTTGCCTTTTCCGCAGCGCGCGCCACCCGATCCTGGCGCCTGTGGTTCGCTGCCGTGTGCTGGCTCGTCGGGGCGCGCGGGATCGCCAGGCGGCTGATGAGGCAGACGGGTGACGCACCGCCCCATCCGAAAGAATTAGCCGGCTGAGGGTTCCCTTTAACGAAGGAACCTTGGCAGTTAAAGTCCCCTCAAACTCGACGCGCACCATGTCCACGAGGAGATGACCTTGACGATTCGGCAAGCCGCCTGGGTGCGGCAATGATCCTGTTCACCCTCACGGCGACATTGCGAACGCCGATCATCATGCGCGGCCCGATGACGCTCGATGCAATGCTGATGGCAGTGCTGGAACGCGGCGACGTCTCGGATCTGATCCAGTGCGTTGATGGTCTGTACTACGCAAGCGGCGCGCAACTGGTCGATCCGTTGCCGGCGATCAGAGCCTCATTCGTTGCCAGCATGCGACCCGAGCGCACCCCCGAGTGGGTGGACGTGATCCTGCCGAACGCAAACAAAAAGACCGACATCGCGATCGGTGCGCAAAGACGACGCGAGGCTGGAAACGTCCTCAGCGGCTACCAGGCGCTGCCGGCACGCGCCGTCGAGTGGCATGCGACCGGCGATGCCGACTCAGTGCTGGAGGCACTGCGCGAAGTACCGTTCATTGGCAAGCGACGTGCGGCCGGTTACGGCGAGGTGATCACCTGGTCGGTCGAGGCCGGCGATCTGGATGGGCTGGTCGGATACCAGGGCGAGCCGTTACGGCCGGTCCCTGTCGAGCGTTGGGTCGATGGCGGTGATTGGCCGCGCGTCGAGGCAGCGTGGAAGCCGCCTTACTGGTCGATCAAAAACCGTGCCGAATGCGTCGTGAACTTTGGTGCCATTTGAACGGCTGCGACTTCTTCATGAGGCACGTCGGCTCGAAGTTGCTTCGCCCTGATCAGGTGACCGGCAAGGCGATCGCCGATACCGCGACCGCACTGACCGTATCTATGCCGCTGTACACCGGAT
The DNA here is from genome assembly GCA_903899705.1 of uncultured beta proteobacterium. Taxonomy (GTDB): domain Bacteria; phylum Pseudomonadota; class Gammaproteobacteria; order Burkholderiales; family SG8-39; genus 2-02-FULL-62-17. The sequence continues at coordinate 2,227 of CAIUKQ010000480.1, read as the reverse complement.
CGAGTTTGCGGTTGTCGTCGTGCTGGATGATCGTCTCCGAGAGCAAGGTCGTGACGACCTTCAAGGCCCTGCACGAATGCGGCTTTGATACATCAGGGTCGACAAAACAACGAGACGCGACCATAGCGGCATTGAAGTCGGGCAAGCCGTCGATGCTGCTGCAGTTCAGCAAAGCAACCATGTCGCCTGCAGACCTCTTCATCACCTATGACGCGCGAGTTGCACGCCTATGCAGCCCGGGCAATACAAAGACCTTTGACGCAACGGAGTGGATCGAATGGACCAGGTGATCGACAAACCGCCGCGCATTCGCGGATACGCATTGCATCGCATGGTCGCCGAGCTGCACAACGGCAAGGCGGCTTTGTTTGCTGACGAAGGCACCTCGATTCGGATTCGACCGCCGGATGCGTCACCGCCCGTTTTCGAGGTCGGCAAGGTGATCGCATTCACGACCACTGCCTGCGTGGCACTGCGCGAACGCCGGCGCCACAAGTACCTGCCGCTCGCAGACTGGCGCGGCCGGCGCGCCTGGTTCGAGCTGGAAGCGGCCAAAGGCGGATTCGAGGTGCTGGCGGTTCATGTCTCGCCCGGCATGCAAAAGATCGAGACTCACGACGACAGGCGGTTCTCGATCGATGCGACCGAATTCACGGGCGTCTTGCGTGTCACCGACAGTGACGCGTTCGGGCGTTGCCTGGTGCGCGGCGTCGGGCGGGTTGGAAAAGCGTTTGGCCTCGGCCTTCTGGTTATCAACTAATTTTCATCGGACTACCCATGAACGTAATCGGGAATATCACGATCACCACGATCCAGCCGGTCGCCTTTTCGCACCACGGCATCGAGAGCCTGCCAATGATGACGCGCGGCGTCGATCCGACCGGGCAACCTCAGAAGACCGTCTTCTACCCTGCCGCCGCAGTGCGCGGCATGCTGCGCCACGCGATCGCATTCGCTCGTCTGCGCGCATCGGGCAAGGTCACACTGATGGACGCCTACCGATTGGCGCTAGGACAAAGCGCGGACGGGAGAGCTGACAGCGACGATGAAATGGTCCGCCTCGATGAAATCCGCGTTGCACGCGAGGCAGACCCGATCATTGATCTTTTCGGGCAATGGAAGATCCCGTCACGGCTTCAAGTCGGCAACTTGATGCCCGCGGTGAATGTGCATCCCGACGAATTCGCGTTCGTCCGTCGTGACCTGGACACTGATGAGCAGATTTTCGATCTGCTGCCGCCCGCCGAGCAGGACGCCTTCTACAGTCGCAATGATGCGAACTCGCTGGCGTCAAAAAAAGCTGACCAGATCAAGACTGCAAAGCAGAGGTTCATGAAAGCCAAGAAGGCCGGCGACACCTCGTTGATGACAGAGATCGCAAAGACAATCGAGCACCTCGAAAGCGAGAGGAAGGTTCATAAGGACGCGATGGGCGAGGTGCAAAACAGCACCAAGCACCTGGTGACGACCGAGACCATCCCCGCGGGTATCGACCTGTCTGGGAGGCTCGTCATACAGCGCGCAAAGCCGCGCGACATATCGATGCTGGTGACCGCGCTGGAGTCGTTCAGCCTGTCGCCGCAGATCGGCGCACACCGTGCACGCGGCATGGGCGAGGTCGAGATGAGCATGTCACTTTCGAATTCCGACGGTGACGTGCTGGTCGTCGTGAAGGCCGGCGGATATCAGGCGGCGAGCGTGCAGTGGACCGACGAAGGATTGGCGCTCTGCGACCCAGGCACGAAGCAGGCTGCGTGAGTTTTTTATGGATGAAAATGTTGGTTTCCGGTTGATGATCAATCGGTTACCGGAGATCAGATCGAGCCGCTTGTTGTTTGAGCGGTTACTGGAACTGAAGCGATTGCCGAGCGTTTCGGAATCCCGATCGAGCCGCTTGTTGTTTGAGCGGTTACTGGAACAATGGTTGTCAGCGACTTCAACCATTTTGGATCGAGCCGCTTGTTGTTTGAGCGGTTACTGGAATTATATCGCACCGGCAATCGTCGCCTCAAAGATCGAGCCGCTTGTTGTTTGAGCGGTTACTAGAACTGGCGCGGAATTGTTGATGTCGTATCTGGCGATCGAGCCGCTTGTTGTTTGAGCGGTTACTGGAACCTGTATTGGGCTGCATTGCTGGTGCTCGATGGATTGACCTGCCCGGCATTTTTAGTACCAGGAGTTATTTGAGAGCGGCCCCTGGGTTGTTGGATGTTGCATGCTGCCGGTG
>CAIUKQ010000479.1 GCA_903899705.1 uncultured beta proteobacterium | reverse complement strand
GCTCCCCGAGGGCCTGCAATTCGGCCATCACCTGCTTTTTCTGCGTTTTACTGGGTTTGGTGGTTTCGTCCATTGTGCGGTCCATGATCCGGACGGAAAAACCCGATGGGATTTCTCCGGAAATCCGGCTGCTATGATAGCGGTTTTACACGGTGCTCCCTCATGCCAAGCAGCAGATTTTCCGTCGCGCAGGAAACGCTACGCGCGATTGTCGAGGATGTCCTCAAGCGCGCGGCACGGCAGGGTGCGACACAGTGCGAAACCGACGCATCCGAGAGTTACGGCCAGACCGTGACGGTGCGCTGCGGCGAAGTGGATACGCTCGAGCACAACCGCGACAAGTCGGTGGGGGTCACGGTGTATATCGGCAAGCAGCGCGGTTATGCCAGCACCTCGGATTTCGCGCCCAAAGCCATCGCCGACACGGTGGATGCCGCGCTGTCCATTGCGCGGTTCACCGCAAGCGATGATTGCAACGGGCTCCCGGATTCATCGCTGATGTGCAAGGAGGTTCGGGAACTGGATCTCTTCCATCCCTGGAATCTTCCGGTGGAGGAGGCCATCACCATGGCCAAGGCCGCGGAGAAGGCGGCGTTCAGGTTGGACAAGCGCATTGTCAATTCCGACGGCGCCAGCATTTCCTGCCAGCACAGCCGCTACGAAATGGGCAATAGCGCGGGATTCCTTGGCGGGCAGCAGAGTTCGCGCCATTACCTCTCCTGCGCGGTTATTGCCGCGGAGGGCGACAAGATGCAGCGCGATGACTGGTATTCCTCCGACCGGTCCAGCAAATTTCTCGCGGCGCCCAAGGCGATCGGGGATTACGCCGGACGCCGCGCGCTTGCGCGTCTGCGCAGCCGCAAGATCGACACGCGCCAGGCGCCGGTGCTATTCGAGGCGCCGATCGCCAACAGCCTGCTCGGGCATTTCGTGGCGGCGATCAGCGGCGGCAGTCTTTATCGAAAAACATCCTTCCTCCTCGACAGCATCGGTGAGCAGGTTTTCTCTCCGATCGTCAATCTGTCTGAAAGGCCGTTCATCAAGCGCGGCCACGCAAGTGGTTGCTATGACGACGAGGGCGTGCAGGCGCGCGACAGGGAGGTGGTCTCCGCAGGCGTGGTGCAGGGATATTTCCTGTCGAGCTATTCGGGACGCAAGCTTGGCATGCCGACCACCGGCAATGCCGGCGGCAACTACAACCTGACCCTGCAGTCGGGTGACCGGGACTTCGAGGGCATGCTGCGCGAGATGGGACGAGGGTTGCTGGTGACAGAACTCATGGGCCAGGGCATCAACCTGGTGACCGGCGACTATTCGCGCGGCGCGGCGGGTTTCTGGGTGGAGGGCGGGGAGATCCAGTATCCGGTCGAGGAGATCACCATCGCCGGCAATCTGCGGGACATGTTCAAGTCCATTGTCGCCATCGGGAATGATCGTCTGGTTCGCGGTTCACGCGACTGCGGATCGATCCTGCTTGAGAACATGACCATCGCGGGAAGCTGAACGGGCCCGCGCCCAGACTCCGGGTCATGCTGCGACGCTGGTACAGCAAGCTGTTTCCCGGCCCTGCGCCGAGCGCTGCCGGTGTTAATGAAAAGGGCATTGCCGTTTGGCAGTCGGGTGACCTGCCCGCTGCCGAAACACTGTTTCGCGAGGCGCTCGGGTTGGATCCGTTCCACGCGCCAAGCTCTTCAAATCTAGGCATGGTCCTGTTTGGACAGGGACAGTTCGAGGAGGCACTGTCGTGCCTGCGGCGTGCGGTTGAACTTGATCCCGCGCACGTTGGAGCACGCGCCAATCTGGGCGGTGTACTGCATCGAATGCAATGGGTCGAG
>CAIUKQ010000478.1 GCA_903899705.1 uncultured beta proteobacterium | reverse complement strand
GCGCTCGAAGATGGGCCAGAAGCGTTTGTCATCGATGAAGAGGCCGTCCTGGTTGAGGCCGTGCACCATCGCGCCCTTCATGCCGAGTTTGTCGCAGGCGCGTTCCAGTTCGTCGGCCGCGGCCTTGGGGTCGTTGATGGGAATGTTGGCAAATGCGGCGAAGCGGTCGGGGTGCTGCTTCACCGCTTCTGCGAGACGGTCGTTGGCGCGTTTGGCCAGTGGCACTGCGGTGGGGCCGTCGATGCGCTGCATGGCCGGGGCGCCGTGGGAGATCACCTGCACGTCAATGCCGGCCTCGTCCATTTCCTTGATGCGCAGGGCGCCCAGGTCATCGAGTTTCGCGCGCAGTTTCGACGGGCGCGATTCCGCGCCCTCAAAATGGGTGGCGACTTCGGCGTCCCAGTAATGCTCTTCCAGCGCAACGACGCGCGGCTTCTTGGCCATGATGAATTCCTCTTTTTTACCCGCCTCGACGACATGCGCGGCACGGTGCAGGGCGCAATTCTACGTTGCCAAGGGAGGATCGCGTTTTCGCGCTGCGGGCAACCATCCATCGTTTGCCGTCCTATACTTGTACCCTGCGTAGAGCTCATGTTGCGGCGCGATTTTTACTGGAGTGTTCATGCACCTGAATCGAATGGCCGCAGCGTTGGCGGCGATGCTGATGGCAACGCCAATGGTTTTTGCGCAAACCTATCCGGTGAAACCGGTGCGGCTGATCAATCCGCTGGGCACCGGCGGCACCGCCGAAGCGCTCTCGCGCCTCTTGGCCAAAGGTCTCTCCGACGGATTGGGGCAGCCGGTCGTGCTGGAGTCGATGTCCGGGGCTGCCGGGACGGTGGGCGTAGCCTATGTCACGCGCGCCACGCCCGATGGTTACACGCTGCTCTATGGCGTGACCGGCGCCAACAGTATCGCGCCCTCTATCTACGCCAAGCTGTCTTACGACCCGGAGAAAGATCTCGCGCCGATTTCGATTGCGTTCAGCGGCCCCAACGTGCTCCTGGTGAATACCATGCTCGAAGTGAATTCGGTGCAGCAACTGGTTGCAATGGCCAGGTCGAAACCCGGCGCGCTGGCATTTGCCTCAGCCGGCAACGGCTCGATGTCGCATTTGAATGGCGAATTGCTCAAGGCGCAAGCCGGCATCGATATGTTGCACGTGCCCTACAAGGGTGGCGGCGCCGCCGTGCCGGATTTGTTGAGTGGCCGCGTCCAAATCATGATCGAGACCAGCGGCGGGGTGATGCAATTGCTAAAGAGCGGCAAGCTGCGCGCATTGGCGGTGACCGGCAGTCAGCGCAGCGCGCTGTTGCCTGAAATCCCGACCTTCGTGGAATCGGGATTTCCACAGATGGTCTCCACTGTTTGGGGCGGGGTGTTTGCGCCCGCCGGCACGCCGCGCGCAGTGCTGGAGCGCGTGTCGGAGGCGGCGGCGCGCGCCGCCAAAGATCCCGCCCATCGCGAGCAGGTCGCCACGCTGTACAACGAGGCGGTTTCCTCCACGCCGGATGAGTTTCGCGCCTTCGTCAATGCGGAAACGGCAAAATATGCGGAGGCGGTGCGGCGCTCAGGCATGAAGATCGAGTAGGCGCCTCCTGTTTCCAGCGGCTTTACCATCTTCTGTCCACGGATGCCTTTAATGCGTGATCGTTGTTGCCGGGAGCTTTGAATGAACATTCTGTTATTTCACCTGATGCCCTACGCCGACCTCGATCTGGAGGCGACGAAAAGCTATCCAACCACCTGGACCACCCTGCCCAATACGTTCTATGACCCGAAGAAGGGCCATGCGCTCTACACGCGCTATCTGGATGAACTGGCGCTCGGTGAAACACTGGGTTTCGACGGTGTTTGCGTGAACGAACATCACCAGACGGCCTACGGCATGATGCCCTCGCCCACTGTTACGGCGTCAGCGCTGACGCAGCGCACTTCGAAGGTGAAGATCGCGATACTGGGCAGCGCGCTGCCGCTTCGCACCCATCCGATCACCGTGGCCGAAGAGCACGCCATGATCGACAACATCAGCGGCGGACGGTTGATTTCCGGATTTGTTCGCGGCATCGGCGCCGAGTACCACACCTTCGGTGTCAATCCGACCTTTTCGCACGAGCGCTTTCACGAGGCGCACGACCTCATTGTGCGGGCGTGGACCGAACCCGGCCCCTTCGAATTCCACGGCAAGCATTACCATTTTGAATACGTCAACCCTTGGCCGAGGCCCTACCAGCAACCGCATCCGCCGATCTGGATTCCTTCGCAGGGCAGCCGCGAGACCATCGAATTCGCCGCGGACCCGGCGCACAAGTACACCTACCTGCAGACCTTCAGCCCGATCAAGCAGGTGGGCCGTTACCTGCAGATGTACCGTGATGTGGCAAAGGGCTTTGGCTATACCTCAACGCCCAATCAGCTGGGCTGGGCTTCGATGATCTATGTGGGGGACACCGACGAATCGGCGCTGGCGGAAGCCGGCCCGCATTTCGAGGTGTTCCGCAACCGTTTCCTGAAAAAACCGCTGGAAATGCTGCTGCCGCCGGGGTACTCCTCGCGCGAATCGATGAAGGCGATTGCAATGTCCAAAGGGTCGCAGACCGTCGAGGTGGACGCGAAGAGCGCCGTGGATGCAGGCATGTTCGTCTGCGGCAGTGCCAAGACGGTGCGCGAGACCTTGATCGCGTACGCGAAGGAAATCGGCTTCGGTAATCTGCTGGCGATGCTGCAATTCGGCACCCTGCCCGCGGACCTGACGTTGCGAAACATGCGCCGCTTTGCGGAGGAGGTCATGCCCGGCGTGCGGCTGGCGGCCCGGGAATTTCAAGGCGTGGAAATCGCCCCGCTGTAACGGGTCGGGCGTGGCGAAGTTTGCGTGCCGACCTATACTGTCGCCCTTTTCCCACTTTTCGAATTGGAGCCCAGGCCATGAAGAAATTGTCCGCGCTGGTTGGCATCACCCTATCCGTACTGACGGCCGGCGTTGCAATGGCCCAGTCCTATCCCGTCAAACCGGTGCGTGTGATCGTGCAATTCACGCCTGGCGGAACACCGGATACCTACGGACGGGTGATGTCGCAGGAACTCTCGAAGGTGTGGGGACAATCGGTGGTGGTGGAAAACCGGACCGGAAGTTCGGGCAACCTGGGCACGGACTATGTCGCGAAAGCGCCGGCCGATGGGTATACGCTTCTGTTTGCGGCGGATGCCCCGATGGCGATTTCCCCGGCGCTGTTCGGTGCGTCGCTGCCGTATGACCCGGTCAAGGATTTCGCGCCCATCATCAATGTGGTGCAGGGCGGATTCACGCTGCTCGCGCATCCTTCCGTGCCGGCAAACAGCATCAAGGAGTTGATCGCCCTGGTGCAATCGCAACCCGGCAAATGGACGTATGCCTCCTCCGGTTCGGGCGGTTCGCAGCATCTGGCGATGGAAATCATCCGCGCAAGCGGCGGCAAAATGGACATGACGCACATTCCCTACAAGGGCTTTGGTCAGGGCCTGGCGGACGTGCTCTCGGGCCAGGTGGCCATGATCTTTGCCGGCCCACAGGCGGCTCCGAGCCTGGTTCAAAGCGGCAAGCTGAAGGCCATTGGCATCACCAGCAAGAACCGCTCGAAAGTTATTCCCCAAGTCCCGGCTGTTGCGGAAACATTGCCCGGATACCAGGTGCTGGCATGGTTTGCCTTCTTCGGCCCGGCGGCGTTGCCTCGCGATATCGTACGCAAGATCAATGCAGACTCCCAGGCCATCATCAAGCGCCCGGATTTCCAGGAGCGCGCATTGAAGGACAACCTGGAGCCCGTGGGTGGATCGCCCGAGGATCTTGCGGCGCTCCTGAAGACCGATGTCGCCATGTGGGACAAGGTTGTCAAACCGCTCAACCTCAAGCCCGAATAGTTCTCCGCCAGGAATCCCCTCATGAATGCCATCAATCCCGCAGAACTGCGGGCCCTGATCCGCCCGGACCGGGTGCACCGGTCGTTGTATACCGACCCGGCGATTTTCACGCTGGAGATGAAGAACCTCTTCGGGCGTGCCTGGGTCTATGTGGGGCACGACAGCCTCGTGCCCAAGCCCGGCGATTATCTGGCGTCGCGCATCGGCTCCGAGCCGGTTCTGCTCTCGCGCCACACCGACGGCAAGGTCTACGTGATCTACAACCGCTGCAGCCATCGCGGCGCGGCGGTGTGCAATGAAGAGCGCGGCAATGTGAAGCTGTTCCGCTGCCCGTATCACGGTTGGACCTTTGCCGCCAATGGCGACCTGGATGCGGTGAGCATGCGCCGGGGTTACGGGCCGGATTTCGACCTCAATGACCCGGCACTGAACATGGGTCGGGTGCCCCGCATGGAGGTGTACCGCGGCTTCGTGTTCGCCAGTCTTTCCGCGGAAGGTCCTTCGCTTGCGGAATTTCTCGGTCACGCGCGGGAGAGCCTGGATGAAATTGTCGACCGCGCTCCCGATGGCGAACTCGATCTCTCGGGCGGCGTGCACAAGTATGTGTTTCGCGGCAACTGGAAGCTGCAGCTGGAAAACGTGGTTGATATGTACCACGTGCCGTTTTCCCACGAGTCCACCATCAGCCGTAGCGGCCGCCAGTTCGGCCGCCGTCCCGGTGAAGAATCGGCTTCGGCGATCAGTGACAAGGGCGCCGCCGCCGACCGCTGGGAACAGCGCGTAGCCTGGGGCGCCGCGCAGTACGGACACAGCTATGCGGGACATCAGCCGGTGGCTGAAGGCCTGCCCGATGATCCCGTGTTCAAGGAGTATGTCGCGGCGCTCGAAGCCCGCCACGGCAAGGCGCGCACCGAAGAAATTCTTGTCCCGCGCCGGCACAACACCGCCTTTTTCCCCAATATGACCCTGCAGGCGCTCAATTACCACGTGCGCGTGATCATTCCGCTGGCCGTCGACCGCACGGAGATTCATGTCTATCCGGTGCAGTTCAAGGGCGCACCCGCGGCCATGAACGCGGGGTTTGTGCGCCACATGAATGTCACGCACTCGGCCGCCTCGTTTATCCAGACCGATGACCTCGAATGTTTTCGTCGCTGCCAGGAGGGCATTGCCACGCAGGGCTCCGATTGGGTCTGGTTTGCACGCGGCACCGATACCGACCGCGAAGACGAGCATGGTGACTTCATCAACAAGGGCACGGTTGAAACCCAGCAGCGCGCACAGCACGCCGCCTGGTTGCATTTCATGAGCCAACCCGCCTGATCAATTTGCTGGAAGAGTATTGAAATGACCGAAGCCCGGTTCGACCGAAGCGCCGTCGAGGCCTTCCTGATTCATGAAGCCGCGCTGCTGGACGACCGCGAGTTTGAGCAATGGCGCGACCTGTTCGACGAAGACGGCTATTACTGGGTGCCGCTGCGTCCCGACCAGAAAAGTCCGGAGGGTGAGTCCTCTCTTTTCTATGACGACCGCAAGGTGATGCAAACGCGCATCGAGCGCCTGCGCCATCCGCGCATCCATTCGCAGACGCCGCCGCACCGCACCTGCCATTTGATCGGCAATGTCGCGATCACGGAAATGGACGCGGCAAAGAGCGAGTGCACCGTGCGTTCGAGTCTGATGATGGCCGACTACCGCCTGCGGGTGCAGCGCAATTTTGCGGCGAAGGTCACTCATCGTCTGCGCGTCGTCGGCGACACTTTCAAGATCGTCTGGAAGCGCGTCGATCTCATCAATTGCGACGATGCCTTTGAATTGATCGCGGTGCCGTTTTGAGGACGTACCAATGAGGGCCTCCCGAATCGCCGTAATCACGGCGTTGATTGCATGTAACTTGTTGTTTTCTAATGTATTTTCACAATCCTGGCCGACCAAGCCGGTTCGCATTGTGATTCCCTATGCGCCCGGTGGCAGCGCGGACCTGCTCGCGCGCCTGGCTTCGGACAAACTGACCCGCAAGTTCGGACAGCAATTCATCACCGAGAACCGCGCCGGTGCCGGCGGAGCCATCGGATCTGAACTGGTCGCGCGTTCGGCGCCCGACGGCTACAACCTCGTGCTCTCAGGAATTGGATCGCATGTGGTCGCGCCGGCGGCAACGCCCCTGACTTATGACCCGGTGCGCGACTTCACGCATATCGCGCTTCTTGGCGGATTTCCCACCGTGCTGCTGGTGCACCCGGGTTCGCCGCTGCGCACGTTGCGCGAATTTGTCGCCGAGGCGCGCAGCAAACCCGGTGGCATTGCGTTCGGCACGCCCGGACACGGCACGCACGCGCATCTGATCGGCGTGCTGTTTGCGCAGAAGTCCGGCGCCAATCTCACCCCGGTGCCCTACAAGGGCGGCGGCCCGGCTCTGGCCGACCTTGCAGGCAATCAGCTTCCCGCGGCTTTTGTCACGCTCGGACCCTCGGCACCGATGATCCGGGCAGGCAAGGTCCGATCGCTTGGACTCACCACGGTAAAGCGTCTTCCCGAATTTCCCGACCTGCCCACGTTTGCCGAGGGTGGCTATGCCGACATGCAGGCCATCACCTGGTTCGGCATATCGGGCCCTGCCGGAATGCCGCGACCGCTGGCGGTTCGCCTCAATCAGGAAATTCGCGCCGTATTGCTTGAACCGGATGTACGCGAGCGGCTTCGTCCCGAGGGCGTGGAACCGAACGACCTTGATGTCGACGCTTTCACCGCCTTCGTGCGCTCCGAGATCGAGCGCTGGGGGCCGTTGGCCAAAGGGACGCAGTAGGGCCCTGTAGTAGCCGAACAGAAAACGCCGCAATGGATGACCCGCGGTGGGTTCGCTCGCAGCCTATCGCTGCATCGGGTCGCTGGCATCCGGACTCTTCACCGCGAAGGCTTTTTTGAACGCTGGCCGTGGTTGGGGCAATTCGTCGCCCTGCGCTTGAGATCATCCTTGGTGTGTCCCTTGGCCTTGTGTCGTGCCGCATGCCGCGGGTTGTAGGAACAGGTAGTGACGTTTTCGTGCGTGATCTCCTTGGCTACTCCGCCTTGAGGCCGGCATCCTTGATCAGTTCACCCCACATGCGATAGTCGGCACGCACACGCTCGACGAAGGATTCGGGGCTGCCGCCAATCGCCTCGATGCCGGAGTCCACGAGGCGCGCCCTGTATTTCGGATCGTCGAGAACGGCCTGGTAACGTGAGTTGAGCACGCGGATCACATCGGGGCTCATGGCCTTGGGCCCGAGAACACCGAACCACGTGGTCATTTCGTAACCGGGCAGCCCGGCTTCCGCGGACGTGGGGATGTCCGGCAGGGCGGTAAGCCGCTTTTTGGCAGCCGTGGCCAGTACCCGCAATTGGCCGTTGGTAATCTGGCCCCGAACCGGCTGCAAGCCCATGGACAACATTTGGACGCGGCCGGCAACAAGATCGCCCAGCACGGTGGAGGTGCCCTTGTACGGGATGTGCGTCATTTGCACACCGGCAATGCGCGCGAAGCGATCCGCTGCGAGGTGGGTGGTGCTGCCGATGCCGGCGGAGGCGTAATTGATCTTGCCGGGATTCGCTTTGATGTAGGCGATGAACTCCTGAACGTTCTTCACCGGCAGGCTGGCCGGTACCAGCAGCAGTTGCGGTGCTTCGGCGACGTTGAAGATAGGCGCCAGTTCGTCGACCGGTTTGATGGTCAGTGCCTTGTAGAGCCAGGGTGCAATCACGATGTCGCCACCGGCAACCATCAGCAGCGTGTAGCCATCCGGGGTGGATTTCGCAACCATTTCCGAGGCCACGTTGCCGGTAGCACCGGGCCGATTCTCAACGATGATTTGCTGCCCCAGTAACACCGAAGCGCCTTCGGCCGAGGAGCGCGCGAGAAAATCGGTGATGCCGCCCGGAGAGGTGCCGGCCACGAGACGTATGGGTTTGACCGGGTAACTTTGCGCGAACGAGACCGGTCCCGCGGACAGGCCAAGAATCAGGCCCGCCGCGAGGCTCAGGCGGATGAAGCGAATGGAATTCATGATTTCTCCATGAGTTCGGTGCAAGCACCTGAAATTCTTCCCGCCAAAAATCGGGTGGCCAGACGGGATGGGGCCAATCTTTCTACCACGGCAGGGGGGTGCCGTCACGTGAAAGGAAGGTCCCCGAATCCTTGAAGGTCAGTCGGCCGATGGCCCCGCGCACCCGGGTGACGCTGTCTTCGGCGGTGTACGGGGCGTTGCTGCCGCCCATGTCGGTTCGTGTATGTCCGGGCGCAATGGGCACTACGGTCACCCCGCGAGAAGCCAGATCGCTCGCAAGTATTTTCATGGAGGCGTTGAGTGCGGCCTTGCAGGCGCGGTAGGCATGGTTGCCGCCAGCTTTCATGTTCTGGATGCTGCCCGAACCGCTGGAGATCGCGACGATGCGCCGCAGGTCCGAGCGTGCTACAGAGTCGGCAAGACGTCGTGCCAGCAGCAGTGGCGCAATCACATTGACATTGAATTCGCGCTGCCAGAGTTCTTCGTTCAACGCCTCGAGCGAGCAGTCTTTCTGCAGGTGTACGCCCGCGTTGAGAAGGAGTACGTCGATCGTTGAAGTACCCAGTGCGTCAACGAGGTTGCCGACGGAATGTTTGTCGGTCACATCCAGCGCAAGGATTTCGAGGCTTCCCTTCAGGCCGCGCAGGTCGTGCGCCTTCGCCGGGTCCCGGCAGGCAGCAATGACGCGCCAGCCCTCCGCGGCATATTGCCGGGCAAATTCAAGACCGAGACCGCGGTTGGCGCCGGTGATCAGAACGCTGGGCATGGGACTTTGCTCCGGGGCTGGGTATTGCACGGATGTGAGGCTCGGCAGGAACCCGTCTGATCAATCCTGCTGCAGTTGCGCCAGTTTCATCACCTTCGCGGTGGTCGCATATTCCCGAACCAGGAATTTCTGGAAATCCTCCGGGGTGCCGATGACGGTTTCCGCGCCCTGGTTGGAAAAGGTCTCTTTGACTTCGGGCATGCTGAGCGTCTTTGCAATGGCCGTGTTCAACCGGTCGACGATGGCGCGCGGCGTGCCCTTGGCGGCAACCAGTCCGACCCAGCCGTTGAAGTCATAGCCGGGGACCGAATCGGAGACGGGCGGCAGATCCGGCATCAGCGCCGTGCGACGCGGCAGACTCTGTCCCAGAGCGCGCAGCCGGCCACCTTTGACCAGTGCAACCACCGCGGGAGCCGGCGTGATGGTCCATTGCGTTTGTCCGGCGACCACCGCATTGACCGACGGCCCGCCGCCCTTGTGTGGCACATGCACCGATTCATAGCCGCCCATGGCCAGCAGCAGCGCGCCGGACAGATGGCTTTGCGATCCCACGCCGGCGGATGACATGTTCACCTTGCCCGGATTGGCCTTGGTGTAATCGATCAGTTCGCGAACGTTGTGAATAGGCAAGTCGCTTGTCACGACGAGCACATTGGGCATCAGCGCGAACAGGGAGATGTAGGAAAAATCGTTCAACGGATCGTAAGGAGGATTTTTTCGCAGGAGAGGGGAAATGAGCATCGCGCCGTTGGCGGCGCTGGTGAGGTTGTAGCCGTCAGGCTTGGCGTTCTTTCCCTGCTCCATGCCGATGAGGCCCGCCGCGCCGTCGCGGTTCTCGACGACGATCGCCTGCCCCAGTGCCTCGCCCATGCGCGCGGACAGCGTGCGGGTCATGATGTCTATGGAACTGCCCGGCGCGTTGGGAACGACGATGCGCACCGGGCGATTGGGGTACTCCTGAGCCATCGCGGCGGCGCCGAGCAGGTTTGTTGCCAGGACCAGCGATATGAATTGCTTCATGACACCACCTTCTTGGTTGCGAAACCCGACCGCCGGCGACCCATCGCCGCAAGGACTTAAATTACTTTAATTTCAACAACTTACGCGCATTGCCGGACAGGATCTTGGCCTTGTCTTCTTCGCACAGCGGAATGGTCGGAATCCAGTCAATGCCGGGCTTGTTTGGCACGAACGGATAGTCGATTGAGAAGATGATCCGGTCCACGCCCATCTCCTGCACGGTACACATCAGCGCGGGGTTCGAGAAGTTGCCGCTGGTGGTGATCCAGAAATGGTGCGAGAAGCGCTCGCGGAACGAAAAGGAAGTGTCCTTGTTGCCCTGACGTGACAGTGCCTGATTGATGCGCCACAGGCTGAAGGGAATGCCTTCACCCATGTGGCCGAGAATGATCTTCGTGCCGGGATGCTTGGCGAGCACGCCCGAGAGCACCAGGCGGATTGCCTGGGTTGCGCACTCCACACCGAATCCCCAGCCGGCGGTGAGCAGCCCGGGAAAGTCAGCGAGGTATTCTTTGTAATACGCATCGGCCACTTCCTTCTTGGGTGTGGCCGGATGGATGTAGAGCGGAACGTCGAGTTTTTCCGCGCGCTCGAAGATCGGCCAGAACTGCTTCTCGTCAAGGAAGGCGCCATTCGTCGGTCCATGCACCATCGCGCCGACAAAGCCGAGTTTGGTGACACAGCGTTCCAGTTCATCGGCCGCAGCCTTCGGGTCCGGCGTGGGGATCTGGCCGAACGCCGCGAACCGCTTCGGGTGCGCCTTGACGATTTCCGCGAGCCGGTCGTTGGCGCCTTTGGCCACACGCACCATGGTTTCCGGATCGCCGCGTTGTGTCGAAGGAGCCCCGTGGGAGAGCACCTGAATGTCAATGCCGGCCTCGTCCATTTCCTTGATGCGCAGCGTCGAGTAATCGAACAGGCGTTCCATGATGTGCGGAGCACCGCGCATGGCGTCGCTGGCGCCGAAGTGCGAGGAGGTTTCCTTGTCCCAGTAGTGTTCTTCGATGGTAATGATTTCCGGCTTGGTGGCCATGTGTTGTCCTCTTGTGCGAAAATTTGCGGTGTAAAGGTTTGCAGGCGGGAATACGCGATCCCGATCAAACATCGTGCTTTCAAAAGTGCGCCAGAGTCTAGCACCGCATTATTTTCGGGACACGCCTTCAAAATGACCACGAATCTCTACTCACCGCTGATCGCGGGCGAACTCCATCTTGCCAACCGACTGGTCATGGCGCCGATGGCACGCCGTCGCGCGAGTCCTTCGGGGGCTCCTTCGGAACATGCGCCGCTGTATTACTCCCAGCGGGGTTCGGGGGGGCTGGTGATTTCCGAAGGAACGGCCCCCTGCGCTTTCGGAAAAGGCAGCTTTGGCATGCCGGGCATTTATAACGATGAACAGATCGCCGGCTGGCGAAAGGTCACTGATGCCGTGCATGCCAAAGGAGGGCGCATCGTGGTGCAACTCATGCACTCGGGGCGTGTGGCGCACTCGTCACGCATGCCTGGAGGGGCGTTGCCCATTGCACCTTCAGCGATCAGGGTTTCAGGGCAGGTGGTGACCGCGGAGGGCATGAAGGATTACGAGGCACCGCGTGCGCTGGGGCTGGATGAAATCCCCGGCGTGGTCGAAGAATATGCGCACGCCGCGCGCTGCGCCATCGCGGCCGGATTTGACGGCGTCGAGTTGCATGGGGCTTCGGGCTTCCTGCCGATGCAGTTCCTGTGTTCCAGCACCAACCAGCGCGTCGACGCCTATGGCGGCGCGGCTTCAAACCGCGCGCGATTTACCGTCGAGGTGCTGGATGCCATGACGAAAACCATTGGCGCGGGTCGGGTCGGCATCAAGATCTCGCCTGAAAATCCGCACAACGATATTTCCGATGCAAATCCGGTGGAAACCTTTTCAACCCTGGTGTCGGCCATCAGCGAGCTGAAAATCGCCTACCTGCACATGGCATTCGCGGCAAAGGCGGGGGCGGATTATCTGTCGCTGTTGCGTCCGCTCTTCAAGGGGCCGTTCTTTATCGGTGGTGGCCTTGATCGCGAAAAGGCCGCCGCGCTGATCGGCGAAGGCCGGGCCGATGCGGCGGTGTATGGCGTGAAGTATCTTGCCAATCCCGATCTGCGCGAACGCTTCGAGCATGGCGCACCGCTGAACGAGCCGGACAAGGATACGTTCTATTCCCAGGGACCTAAGGGATACATCGATTATCCGTTTCTATCCGGCTCCGCCTGACGTCGCGAAAGGTCTTGTCCGGCCGGCGCCTTCACCAGTTCGCTGTGCAGCCGTCGCACCAGGGGCACTGGCGTTTTCACGGCAATCGAAACGCCAGCCCAGGTTTCCTGCACCAGCAGGTCGCTCATGGCAGCTTCCTGCATGGTGGGCGCATCCGGGAACGCCGCCATGCCCCTGTCCGCGGTAACTGCGAGAACCCGCATTTTTCCCGATCGCACAAAGGGCATGGCGAAAGTCTGCACTTGAAAGGAAGCCTGCAGATCGTCGCGCATCATGGCCGGGATGACATCGGCGGCATTCTTGAAGGGGATATGCACCATATCGAGACCGGCGACGGAAGCCAGCGTCGCCATAGCCATATGCGAGGGTGTGCCGGCGCCACCCGAACCGTAATTAAGCTTTCCGGGTGAAGCTTTCGCCGCCGCGACCAGAAATGCCGGCGGTCACGAACAGGCTGCAAATGCTTCTCCGCAGGAGCTTGAACGGCAATTTCATTCCGGTGCAATGCATTGGATTTCCCTCCGGTGTGATGGCAGGTGCAAATTCAGGCAGGTCGTGCGGGCAGATACTTGTCCATCCAGTTCTTCAGCAGATTGACGACGAGGGTGTTCTCATCCGACAGGATGAAGTGGTCGACGTTGGCCACCAGGTGCAGATCCGCCGGCTGCTTCGCGAATTGAAACAGCTCGATGGATTGCTCCGTCGGCGTCACCGAATCATTGGCCGGGTGCAGAAGGAGAAGCGGTCGCGGCGCGATATTGCCCACCACGTCATTGGCCCGGAAGTTGAACATGCTCTCCACAACCTCATAGGGAAATTCCATGATGGAACCCGGCGCGATGTTTCCGCGCAGCGCCGGCGGCATCGGCACGATGTCGAATCGTGACACTTTCATCGACTCACCTTTGGCGAGGCGCTTCTTTCCCTCTTCCATCATGCCGGTGAAATTTTTCCATGCCTCATCCGAGCCGTGCTGTCTGCGGAATTTCTTCACCCCGTCTCCCCAGCCGCCGCAGGAAATGCAGGCGGCGATCCGCTCGTCCACCCCGGCCGCATACACAGCCACCGCCGCGCCGAAGCTGTGGCCAATGACGGCAATGCGCTTCGCATCGACCTCGGGACGCGAGGCCAGAAAGTTGACCGCCGCGCTCGTGTCCTCCACCTGTTCCAGGCATATCACCCTGCCCCTCGGGCCTTCGCTTGCACCGCAACCGCGGAAATCAAAACGCAGCGTGACGTAACCCAGCGATTCGAACAGACGCGTGGACATGGTGCAGGACCCGCTGTCCTTGTTGCTGCCAAAGCCATGCAACACCATGATGGCGGCGCGCTTTTCTCCGGGCTTGTAATCGCGGGGTGTCTCGAGGACCCCGGAGATCGTCAAACCCTGAGACGAGAACTGAACAGATTCCTGCATATCGCTTCCTTGAAATTGATTTCAATTCGTCGCGGCACCGAACCGTTGCTGCACAGGACTCTACTCCTGCTGGACGCCCAGGCTCTTGAGCACCGGCGCCCAGTATTTCAGGTCGCGGTCGACGATCTGCACCAATTGCTCCGGGGAGCTGGTGAGCGGCACGAAGGCGTTGTCGGCAAATGGCTTTTTCACGCCGGGCGCGATCACGGCCTTCGACAATTCGCGATTGAGCCGGTCGACGATGGGCCGGGACATACCGGCCGGACCCACCACAGCGATCCAGTCGGGAAAGCTGAAATCGCTGACCCCCGATTCGGTCATGGTGGGCACGTCGGGCAGGTCTGGAAACCGTTCGGCGGTGGCCATGGCAAGGGCGCGAAGCTTGCCGGCTTTCGCCTGGGAGGTGAGTTGCGCCACCGGCGGGAAAAACAACACGTCGATGCGCCCGGCGATAAGCTCGGGGATGAACTGCGCCGCTCCCTTGAAAGGGATGTGCTCCATTTTTATATCCGTGCGCCGCTGAAAGAATTCGGTGGCGAGGTGAAAGCGCCCGCCGACGCCGGAGGTGCCGTAATTGAGCTTGCCGGGATTGGCCTTGGCATAGCTCACCAGTTCCTGCACCGTTTTTACGGGTACTGAAGCGTGGATGAAGAGCCCCATCACGCTGTTGGCAACGATGCCGATGTAGGAAAAATCTTTCTGCGAATCATAGGGAAGCTTGCTGTAGGTGAGCTTCTGGAAAACGAGAAGGGCGGCGGGTGCGGTGAGTATCGTGTAGCCATCCGGGGCGGATTTCGCCACGGCTTCCGCGCCGACGATATAAGCGGCACCGGCTCGGTTTTCGATGATGACCGGCTGACCGATGGCCGTCGCCAGTTCCGCCGCAACCGCACGCGTCATGATGTCGTTGGGACCGCCTGCGGCGATGGGCACAATCCATTTGACGGGCTTTGCCGGATATTGCCCCAATGCAGACCCGGCCGTGATCAGTGCGAGTGCTGCAAGCAACGCTTTTGTATATCTGGGGAGCAACATCATCGGGGTTCCTTTACTTCATTTGCCAAGGGTTGGTTTGAGCAGTCATGCTACCGTATCCGTGGCAGGCTTCGCCTGTCCCGGATAATGCTGATATTCCCTATTGACGATATTTCACAGGTGTCATGCTCATGGATACACTTTCCCCTGAACAGAAAGCCGTGTCGGTTTCGCGGAAGATGGTCCGCTGGGCCCGTGCGCTCGGTTACGAGGATCTGCCCCCGGAAGTCCGTCATGAATCGAAGCGGGCTCTTGTTGATGCCGTCGGCTGTGCCATCGGCGGCTATGGCTGTGATGCCCACCTGATTGCGCAGCGGGTGCTGAACAAGCTCGGCGGGCATGCGGAAGCGACAGTCATCGGCACGGGCGCAAAAACCAGCGTGATGAATGCCGCGGTGCTCAACGGCATCATGCTGCGCTACCTCGACTACAACGATGTCTATGTCGTTCCGGTGGGAAAGATGGTGGCCGGGGGACACTTGGGTGAAGTCATTCCGGGCGCGCTGGCGCTTGCTGAACACCGGCGCATCGGAGGCAGGGAATTTCTTGCGACGGTTGTCGCGGGCTATGAACTGTCGGCCCGAATGCTGCATGCGTGCCGGGAACTTCCCTTTGCCAACAGGGGCTGGAATACGGATTCGCGCGGTGCCGTCGTGATGCCCATGCTCGCGGGCCGGCTGATGGGGCTCACGGAGGAACAGACCGTCAATGCCGTGGGCATTTCGGCTTCCACCGGAATGATTCTGGGCATCCTCGACACCGACGACGAGGCGAACACGCTGGCAAAGAATTTCCGCTTCCCCTCCGCGACACACCGGGCCCTCTTCTCGGCATACCTCGCCGAAGAGGGTTTTACCGGACCGGAGCGGGTGCTGGAAGGGCAGCGCGGTTTTGTCGAAGCCGTATTTCAGGGTGACTATTCCCTCGACACACTCACCGCCGCCAACCAGTCGTTCCACATCCTGGATAACCGCTACAAACCCTTCGCGGCGGAATCGACCGCGCATGGCCATCTGAGCGCCACCCTGCATCTGGTGAAGACCCACGATCTCAAACCCTCCGACATCGAAGCGGTGACGGTGAGGGCGGGTTCGCGCGGCATCGCGCATACCGGCGATGCAGCCAAGCGCCACCCCATGGACAAGGAAACCGCCGACCATAGCTCCTGGTATCTCACGGCAGTGGCCATCCTGGATCGCGAAGTGAGCCCCAGGCAGTATTCGCGCGAGCGCTACACCGATCCGAAAGTCGAGGCGCTCATGGCGAGGGTCACGCTGGAAGTGGCCAGTGAATTCGACAAACAACCGATGGCCGGCGAGACGGTGATACGCACCCGCTCCGGTGCGACGCTGACGCACCGCGTGCTGGACCCCAAGGGAACCAAGGAAAACCGCATGTCCGACGAGGACATCAACGATAAATTCCGCGACATGGTCCGGGTTCACATGGGTGATGCGCAGATGACGCAGCTCCTGGAGACATTGTGGGCCGCCGACCGGCTTGACGACATGTCGGAACTCGCGCCGCTCCTTGCGTTCAGTTAAGCTATCCACGCAGTTTCCCGTGGGTTCCCCTCTGAAAAGGAGTTTGCACATGCCAGCATTGACGCAAGGCACCGCAGCACCGGAATTTTCACTCGCCTCTCAATTGGACAAACCGTTCGCGCTCTCCAGTTTCAAGGGAAAACGAACCGTGGTGTCCTTTCTGCCCTTTGCCTTCACCGGGGGATGAAAGAACCAAGTCCAGGGGTTCCGTGAGAACCTCCAAGAATTCAAGAAACTGGATGTTGAGATTCTGCAGATCAGCGCCGATACCGTGCCCAGCCTCAAAGCCTGGTCGGAGCAACTGGGGGGCATTCCCTTCCCGCTGCTGTCCGACTACTGGCCGCATGGCGCGGTGGGCAGGGCCTACGGCGTGTTCAATGAGGAGCGTGGCATGAATGCGCGATCAGTGTTCCTGGTGGACGCGCAAGGCATCATCCGCCATTCGCATGTCTACGCACCGGGCACGATTCCCGAAAGCGCGGACCTGCTGGAGCGCCTCAAGGCAATTTGATCTTGTTGGCTGTGCAGGCGGCATGACGGCTGGCGTGATCCAGCCGTCGTTTTTTTGCGATCCTTCAATCAACAGGAGTTGCCGGTTTGCGCGATAGTCTTGGACAATTGCCTGCGAATTCGTAAATCTGGAGTCACACCATGTACCTGTATCAATCGGTCATTCTTTCCGCGTTGTTGGCATTTGCCGGCTTTGCCGGTGCACAGGGCTATCCCACCAAGCCTATCAACCTGATCGTGCCATTTTCAACGGGCGGTCCGTCGGACGCGCACATGCGCCAGTTTTCCGCGGCGTTGAATCGCGTATTCCAGCAATCCATCATCATTGAGAACGTTCCGGGCGGCGGCGGCAATATCGGCCCGGCGCGGGTGGCGAAGGCGGCGCCCGACGGCTACACCATCCTGCAGCACAACACCGGCGTCGCGACAGCACCGGCCCTTTACAAGACTCTTGGCTACAACATCCTCACCGACTTCGATTACATCGGCACCCTGGTGTTTGATCCGAGCCTTTTGATGGCGCGAAGCGATTTCCCCACCAACACGTTTGCGGAATTCATCGCTTACGTGAAAGCCAATCAGGACAAGATTTCCTTTGGCGAGGGCGGCGGGCCCTCGCAATTGTCCGCACTGCTCTTCATGAAATACACCGGCACCAAGATGACGCTGATTCCCTACAAGGGAACGGGCCCCGCGATGAATGACCTCCTGGGCAAGACCATCGACCTTCTATCCAACTCCGCGTCGATCGTCGGCCCGCAGATCCGCGCGGGCAAGGTCAAAGCCATCGGCATCACCGGAAAGCAGCGGGTCTCCAATCTGGCCGACATCCCGACGCTGGACGAACAGGGGCTCACGGGTTTCGACATGGTGGTGTGGACCAGCCTGTTCGCGCCGAAGAATCTGCCCAAGCCGGTTCTCGACCGGCTGGTCGGCGGTCTTCAGGCCGTCATCAACGATCCGGACATGAAGGCGCATGTCGCGCGCAACGGCGGCATCTTCGCCACCCGCGAGCAGGCGAGCCCGGCGGGACTGCAGGCGCTGGTGAAGTCGGAAGTGGAGAAGTGGGTGCCGCTGCTACAGAACGCCGGAGTGAAGCCGGAGTAGTAGCAAGAGAAAAAACCCCGATTCAAGGAATGAAAAAAATCATCATGCGACTGCCCGAACTTGATCCTGCCCATCTCACCCTGGAACAGCAGGTCATCTGGGACCGCATCGCATCCGGCCCTCGCGGCGGCGTGCGGGGGCCCTACTTCGCGCTGCTTCAATCTCCCGGCCTGTGCGAGGAGTTCGAGCGCCTGGGCCGCTACCTGCGCTACGACTGCGCGGTGCCGCATCACCTGCGCGAACTCTCGGTTTTGGTTGTGGCGCGGCGCTGGAAGGCCCAGTACGAGTGGTTCGCGCACGCACCGATCGCGGCCAAGGCAGGCATTCCTGCCGACGTCATCGAGGCGATCCGCATTGGAGCAACTCCCGCCTTCAAGCAGGACGACGCCCGCATCGTTTACGAATACGCGACGGAATTGCTGACCAACGGCCGCGTCGGCGACTCGAAGCACAAGGCGGCAGCGGCGCTCCTTGGCGTGCGCGGCATTGTTGACCTGGTGAGTTTCATCGGGCACTACAGCAATATCGCCCTGTCGCTGAATGCCTTCGAGATCGGCATCCCCTCCGGCAATCCGTTGCCGTTTCCGGACTGATTCAAGGCGCTTGTGTTACACTTTGTAAATCTTGTGTAACAGTCACCAAAACCATGACCACCCAGTTCCTTACCATTCGCCTGAACGCCGTTGAAGCGCGATTAATCGCCCGCTTGAACGAAAAAACCGGACTTACAAAGACGCAGATCGTAAAGCAGGCGCTGAAAAATCTGTCCACTCCTCCGGAACATCCGTCGGGTGGTGGGTTGTTCGAAATCGGGGCGGACCGTTTTGGACGATATGGGGACAAGGCAAGGCAATCTGCCGACATTAAGCAAGTCGTTCGTGCGCGATTAGATGCCAAACGTACTCGTTGATAGCGGGCCGCTGGCGGCTCTGTTCAACAGCCGGGACAAACATCACCAGCGTTCAGTCGCGTACTTTCAAATTCACGGTGGACAATTGCGCTGCAATACGACTTGGGAGGTCATTTCCGAAGTCATGTATTTTCTTGATTTCAGTGCCGCTGCCCAGGCCGATTTCCTGGATTGGCTGCACGAAGGGCATGAGCGGGGGTTGATGAAAATTGCGGCATTGACCCACGAAGATCTGCCGGGATTGTCGAAGATGATGCGCAAGTATGCTGATCGACCGATGGATCTTGCCGATGCGTCATTGGTCAATCTTGCCAATCAGACCGGCATCACCGATATTCTCACCATAGATCGGGCGGATTTTTCCATTTATCGCACTAATAAGCGCAAGTCGTTTCGGAATGTTTTCGGACATTAGGTTTGCCTGTTTCTGGAAATTTAAAAAAATGAAAAAGCGAACGATTACCCATGGAAGCTAGCGCACAGGCAGAAATCCGCGAGGCGGTCGCCCGCCTCTGCGCAACCTTCCCCCCGGAATACTGGCGGGAAACAGATCGCGAACGGCGTTATCCCACTGAATTCGTCAAGGCGCTGACTGAAGCGGGTTACCTTTCCTGCCTGATCCCCGAGGAATACGGTGGCTCGGGCCTGGGACTCACGACGGCTGCGGCGATACTGGAGGAGGTGCAGGCGAGCGGCG
>CAIUKQ010000477.1 GCA_903899705.1 uncultured beta proteobacterium | reverse complement strand
CACAATGATCTGTTCGGGGTAGGCCCGTGCAAGGTCAATCACGTCGGGTAACTGCGTCATCAACTGCCAGGCGTCGTACACAAGGTTGTATCGCTTGAGCTGGGCGTAGCCCAGGCGGTACTTGCTGTCGCGCAACAGTCCTTCGGGTGCACCGACACGCATGCCCACCTCTGCGGCATCGGGTATCCAGGCCGCCGAGTGCCGTA
Organism: uncultured beta proteobacterium; assembly: GCA_903899705.1. Classification (GTDB taxonomy): domain Bacteria; phylum Pseudomonadota; class Gammaproteobacteria; order Burkholderiales; family SG8-39; genus 2-02-FULL-62-17. Next base: position 5,415 of record CAIUKQ010000477.1, on the reverse strand, counting down.
TGCCGCGAAAGCGCGAACTGGCAGCCATGTGGGCTTCAAGCGTCTTTGAAACGTCGGCGCCGAGAAGCAGGTCCGCGGAGGTGATGATGCCCGCGGCAATGCGTGTCTTTCCATGTTTGCCGGTAGCGCTTTCCGAGGCGATGCGCTCGACAAATTCTGTCTCGCCCACGCGCTTCAATTCCTCCGGGCCGTCGGTGCGGTACTGGGTGCGGAACTCAATGAACACCGTGGAGACAATGTTGTGCCCGCAATCCACGTCTCGCAGCACATCTGCGAGCAGGTATTTGTCGTCCGGCCCGCGCTGCCACAGGTGATGGTGCGGATCGCAAATCGGCAAATCCGGTTCCAGGGTGGGTTCGACAGTCAGGTCTCGCCAGGCTTGTGTGTCGGTCATGCGATCCTCATTAAGTATTTGATTTATAAATAAAATAAAACATCATGGTGCGAGTTTAAAAAGTTTGATGGCATTCTCGCGGCCGATCTTGCGCAGGTCAGTCTCGCTGATGGGCAATGCGTCAAACCAGACCGCGGCGTGATCGATGTTCTCGAAGGGCCAGTCGGTGGAAAACAAAAGGTGATCGGCGCCGACTTCCAGCGTGGCGTCCAGCAATGTTTGTGTGCGAAAGTTTCCCGCGGTCGTCAGCCAGAAGTTGGCGCGAAAGTAATCCCCCAGTTTCTTTTTGGCCGGATAGCGGGGCGGGGTTTTCACCCAGGCATTGCGATTGTCCACGCGCCAGATGCTGTAGGGCAGGCCCTCGCCTAGATGGCCGAGGATGATTTTAAGTTTGGGATGTTTGTCGAACACGCCGCAGGCCATGAGGCGAAGCGCATGCACCGCGGTTTCCTGGCCGAAGGCCCAAGTGGGGCCGAGCAGCCAGGGATGGCCCTCGTAAATCTGCGAGGCGGATGGCAGCGGATTGCGCGGGTGGAGGTAAAAGGGCACATCGAGTGATTCCACCACCGACCAGAAGGGCCAGTACTGCGGCAGGTCGTAATAGAACATCGAATCCGGCTTGTCGATCTGGGAGAAGCCGTTCACCAGGGCGCCGCGAAAGCCAAGGTCCCTGACGCAGCGTTCCAGTTCCCGGCAGGCGGCATCGGGATCCTGCATCGGCAGCGCTGCGAGGGCCTGGAAACGGTCCGGGCGCTTCGCGACTTCTTGCGCGAGAAAATCGTTGGCGCGGCGCGCAACATCCTTCGCCTTTTCAATGTCCGGCATGGCCTGAACAGCGGGCGCATTGAGCGAGAGGATCATCATCTGCATGCCGTACTGATCCATCAGGTCGAGGCGCTTCTTCTGAATATCGAGCAGGCGGCCTTCCAGTTCCGGCCAGTAGTCCACCGGAACGAAGGGGCGCGAGTCGTCGAGCGTTTCAGTGAGCGCGAAGTGCTCTTCCAGACCGATTTTTCCCTGCATTGTGGGGCTCCCGAACGGATGTTTATACGGGCTTGCGCAGCGCCGCGGACACTTTGTTTATGGATGGCTTTGAAGGATCGTCCTTGTATTGTTCCAGGCGCCGGTACAGATCCGCTGCGGCGAGGAAAAATCCATCCGGCATCCCGGTCGTCCTGTAGGCGAGGGCTATCTCTTCCATTTCCGATATCCAGCGCCAGGCCTTGGCCGGATTGAGGCTGGGTGCGTCCAGTTGCGTCACCAGATCCGGATGCGTTTGCGACCATTGCGCGAGAAGCGCATCGTCGACGCCCTCCGCCTGGGCGACGGCGTATATCGAGGCGAGCAGCGCCCAGGTGCCCTTGGTCCAGGACGCGTAGCAGGCTTTGAAGGCGGAGGCCTTGCCGACCGGTCCCTTCATGTCGATGGCCTTGACGTCGCTGCCCTCGAACAGGGTTGCCACCTCCGGCGCTTTCGCTCCGGACAGGTAGATCGTGCCCGGTTTTCCGGGGGCGGGCGGGGCTCCGACGATACCGCCGTCGACAAATGATCCGCCGGCGGCCTCGATGATGGCCGCGGCTGACCGCGCGGTTTCGGGCGCAATGGCATTGGCATCGACAAACAATCCCCTGAATCCGAATCCCGCTACGCGCTTCGCGAGATCCAGGGCGCCGTGCGGCGGGCAGACCGAGAGCACCACGGCCGCCTGTTTGACGGCAGCCCCTTCACTGCGGGCATCCTGCATCCCGGCGGCGGCGGCGCGCCTCCTCGAAGCCTCGCTGCGATCGTTCAATGCGCACAACACCGTGTGGCCCCGGCGTACCGCGCTGCCGCCCACGGCGGAACCCATGTCCCCCGGATGCAGCAGGGCAATCGTCAGGTTGCTCATTATTTGCTCCTCGAATCAGACGGGCGGAATCATCGCACCGGGAGCAGGATAGTGTTTTTGCCAGTGTTGCGCGATGTCGAGGCGGCGTGCGACCCAGACGCGCGGTTTGGTGGAAATGTATTTCAGGAATCGCTGCAGCGAAGCCAGACGCCCGGGCCTGCCAACTAGGCGGCAGTGCAGGCCAACCGAGAGCATGCGCGGCGTGCGCAGGCCTTCCTCGTAAAGGGTGTCGAACGAATCCTTCAGGTAGCTGTAGAACTGGTCGCCCGAATTGAAGCCCTGCAGCGCTGCAAAGCGCATGTCGTTGGCATCCAGCGTGTAGGGCACCACGAGCTGGGGCTTGCCGTATCGGGTGTCATAGAAGGGCAATTCGTCGTTGTAGTCGTCGGCATCGTAGGTAAATCCGCCGTCCTCGATCACCAGTTTGCGCGTGTTCGGGCTGGTCCGGCCGGTGTACCAGCCCAGCGGCCGATCGCCGGTGAGGCGTTTCTGGATTTCAATGGCGCGCTGCATGTGCTCGCGTTCGACATCGATGGGCACGTACTGGTAGTTGATCCAGCGATAGCCGTGACTGGCAATCTCGTGGCCAGCTTTCAGGAACGCTTCCACCGCCGCCGGGTTGCGCTCCATCGCCATGGCCACGCCAAAGATGGTCAGGGGCATGTCGTAGCGGCGAAACAATTCGAGCACCCGCCAGACGCCCACTCTCGAGCCGTATTCGTAGAGGGACTCCATCGACATGTGCCGCACGCCCTCGAGTGCAGGCGTGCCGATCATTTCCGAAAGAAACGATTCGCTTGCCGCATCCCCGTGAAGGATGGCGTTTTCTCCGCCTTCCTCGTAGTTGAGCACGAACTGCACCGCGACCCGGGCCTTGCGCGGCCAATGCGGGTTGGGCGGCTTGGGTCCGTAACCGGTAAGGTCACGCGGATAGCTGTTGCTCATGCTTTGATGGGATTGGATACGCTCATGCTTCGATGATTTCAGTATCGCTCATGCTTCGCTTTGCAGCAGATCCGCAAGGCTTAGCGCAATGACTTCGGTGGCGGCGTAAAGGTCGTCGAGTTTGAGTTTTTCGTCAGCCCTGTGGCCGTTGGCTTCTTCCAGCGTGCGCGGTCCCGCGCCATAGAGCACGGTGGGAATGCCAGCGGCGCTGTAATGACGCGCATCGGTATAGAGGGGTACGCCATGGGTTTGCAGGCGGTCACGGATGACTTCCTTCGCGTTGCGCTGCAGGAGTGAAACCAGTTTTTCCTGGCCCCGCACCGGTGTGAAGGGCTTTGCGAGGAGGATCCGCCGTGCTTTGATCCGGATGCCGGGCCATTTGTCGGCAAGTCTTTGAATATGCGCGATAAGTTCTCGCTGTGCGGCCTGTGGATTTTCTTCAGGGATGATGCGCCGATCGATACGGAAGATCACCTTGTCGGGCACGACATTGGTATTGATGCCGCCCGAGATAACGCCAATCACCAGCGTAGGGCTGTCGATGCCGCGGATTGCGGAGCGCCGCTTGCGCCATGTTTTGCGCAGTGCGTACAACCCGTTCATGATGCCGTTGGCGGCCTCGAGCGCATCTATCCCGGTTGAAGGTCGTGCGGCGTGGCCGGATTTGCCGATGACTTCGACTTCCAGGTGCAGGCAGCCGCTGTGGGCGACGGTGATGCCGTGGGTAAACCCCGCGCAGATCGCGTAATCCGGACGGCTGATGCCCTGATCGATGAGCCACTTCGGACCGAGTTCCCCGCCGGCCTCCTCGTCATAGGTGAAATGCAACTCCACGGTGCCGCGCAATCCGTAGCCGTTGGTTGGGACCGCAGCTTTCAGGGCGAGCAGGGCAAACGCATAGGTCGCGAAATCCGATTTGGAAACAGCGACGCCCCGGCCATACATGAATCCCTTGCTGACTTGCGCGCCATACGGATCTTTGGTCCAGCCCAGGCCCGGAGGCACCACGTCCCCGTGCGCATTCAATGCGATGACCGGTCCGCCACGCACCTGCCCGAAGGTCTCCCGTACGACCAGGTTGACAATGCTCTTCATGCCTGCGGCCTGTACCAATTCCCGCGGGACAGGATGCGCCTGCACCTTGTAGTCCAGCGCCTGCAGCAAAAGGCGGGCGCGTTCCGCGTGAGGCTTGCAGTCACCGGGGGGATTATCCGAGGGAATCTTCACCAGTTCGGCAAGGAATTCGGTTTGCGCTTTGCGGCTGCGCTTCAGGATTTTCCGGATGGCGCTGCGAAGGTCGTCGGATGTGGGTGTTCGGGTCATTGGGGTCCGCATGGAATGAAGTTTTCGATAAACCGCGCAAGCACGCGTGCGCCCGAAAGGGCATCTTCCGCGGTGATTGACTCGGCTGGATTGTGGCTGATGCCATTCTTGCAACGGACAAAAAGCATGGCGATGTCCGTGATCGACTGCATGGCCATGCCGTCATGGCCGGCGCCGGAGGGCAGGCGCCGGATGGCGTGATTTTCGGCGGCGACCGCATCGTCCAGCTGGCGCATCAACCATTCCGCACACGCCGCCACTTTCTGTTCCTGCAGCCTCTCAATGTCGAGCCTGATTTCGCGCCTCGTGGCGATTGCCCGGATTTCATCCAGCATCCTTGTCACTGTGCGGGTCCGGACTTCGTTGTCGGGCGAGCGCACGTCCATGGTGAACGTGACATCGCCCGGGATGACGTTGATGGCACCGGGACCTGCCTCGATGCGGCCCACGGTGGCCACGAGATCGGGAATGGATTGCGCAATGCGCTCAATGGCGAGCAGGCATTCGGCGGCTGCGGCCAGTGCATCACGGCGCAGGTTCATGGGCACCGTCCCGGCGTGTCCGGCGCGACCGGCAAGAATGATTCGCAGTCGCGAAAAACCGTTGACGGCGGTGACGACGCCGACAGGCAGGCCGAGCGACTCCAGCACCGGCCCCTGTTCAATGTGCAGTTCGACGTAGGCGAGTAGGTCGGTTTTCTTTTTGGCGGCCGCGATCACATTTGCGGGGTCGAGAGCAAATTCGTGCATGGCCTGCGCCAGCGTGGTGCCATTGCGGTCCCGGGCATTCAGCGCATCGAAGTCAAATGTGCCCGCAAGCGCGCGGCTTCCCAGCAGCGTGGTGCCGAATCTCGCACCTTCTTCAT
>CAIUKQ010000476.1 GCA_903899705.1 uncultured beta proteobacterium | reverse complement strand
GCTTCCTTTGCCCCCATCCTAGCCTTCCCCAGCAGGCGGGGCAGGGTCATGTTTTGGTTTGGCTACTCTTGCGCGTTTAAGGAAGCTTGGTAGGGTGGGCAACTTGTTGCCCACGCGGATTGGATGCGCTGATTGAACGCGTGGGCAGCGAGCTGCCCACCCTACATCAGCGCAACTGCATTTGCCGCAGCACCGCGCTACCGATCAGCCCGTACGGATTGGCAAAGGTCTCGCGTATTTCATAGTGGTTGTAATCGTGCCCGACCAGTAGTTCGACGGCTTTGCCGGCGGCCTGCAGTGCCGCCGCGAAGTCGCGCGCCTGGCGCTGGAATTCCGGGGTTTCCAGCGTGCCGTAGGCGATAACCACCGGTACGCGGATGCGTTCAATGTGTCGTTGCGGGCTTAAGGCCTGTTCCATTGCGTCGTCAAACGGAACGTACGAACTGCGCACCGACAGCCGCGGCCCTTTGAGATCGTACATGCCGCTGCAGCACACCGCGCCTTTGATGACGTCCGCCGGCAGGCCGAAATCCGCCGCCCAGTCGGTGATCAATGCGCAGGCCGTGAGATGCGCGCCCGAGGAGTGCGCCGAAACATAGATGCGATTCGCATCCACTCCGATCGCCGCCGCGTTGCGATAGACCCACGCGATGGCATTGCGCACCTGCCCGACCATGGTTCGCAAACTGTCTTCGGCCTGTTCCACCGCGGCAAAGTCGGGCACTGCCAACGCGGCGCCGGCATGGCCCAGAACTTCAGCGAGATAGGCGCTGGCAGCGGCGCTGCCTTTGCGCCAGGCGCCGCCGTGTATGTAAATATTGACTGCGGCGCCGGATTGCGCGGCGCGATAGACGTCGATGCCTTCCACCGCGCCGTTGCCATAGGCATGGCGTTCGGGCGGCGCAACGCGCGCGCGAATGTCCGCATTCAGGCGCGACAGGCGCTGCCGGATGGATTCCGAATTGGGTGCAAAGGCACGCTGGGTGTAGGCGTGGTCGAGTTCGGCCTGCGTGTAATCGAGGAAGACCGGTGCAGCGCCGGATGCGCGGTCATCAACGGATTGCGGATTGTTCAATTCAGGCTGGCCCCGCTCTGTTTGACAATATTTTCATAGGTGATGAAGTCTGCGGCAATGCGCCTGGCAAACGCTGCCGGAGCGAGTGTCAACGGTTCCACCGACTGCGCGACCAGCGCGCTGCGCACCGATTCGCTCTGTAATGACTTTACCACGGCATCATGGAGTCGCTGAATGACGGTTTCCGGTGTCCCTGCCGGCGCGGTCAATCCCAGCCACAACGAAAACTCATAGCCTGGCACGCCCGATTCGGCAACGGTTGGCAGATCCGGGAATACCGGCAGGCGTTTTTGACTGGTGACTGCGATGCCGCGCAGGCGCCCCGACTGAATTAACTGCGTGGAGGTGATGGTGGTCGAGAACGTGAGTGAGACGTGACCGCCGAGCAGATCATTCAGTGCGAGATTGCCCGCCTTGTAGGGAATATGCAGCATCTT
>CAIUKQ010000475.1 GCA_903899705.1 uncultured beta proteobacterium | reverse complement strand
CTGCGACCTCGGCCACCACGTCCTTGCTGCGTGACAAAAGGCCGGCGAGTGACCAGGACGATCCGACGATGGCGGGAATGAGGTTGCGACGGGCATGGGAACCCACGCCCCACACCGCGATGCCCAGTTTCGCGGAAGTACTCACAGGTGGGCGATGATGCCGCGAATATGCGGGTTAACCCACGCATCTTCATGCAGGCATTCCTTGATCTGCCACAGGCTCATCCAGCGGAAACTGGCTGGGATGTCGCCGACCGTGCCTTCTGGCAATTCCACCAGCATGCCCCGGTTGCGCTTGTTGGTGAGGCGTCCGCCATCTTCCGATAGCCACTGATCGAAATGCACCGTGGCGCCGTGATCGGCCGGCGCCTCGAAATATTCCGCAAAATGCGGTTTGCGCCCACCATGCGAGCGGCGAAGATTGGCGAAGGTGGCTTGCACCGTGGGTGACATCTGGATCAGACGGTAATTACCCGGCTCGGCCTTGGCTTCCACGAGGTACAGCGGCACACCGTTCCTGCGCTGGCGCAACAGCCCGAGGATGCCACCGTCAAACCCCACCTGGGTCAGCATCGGTTGGTCCCAGCCCGAGCCGCGCTCGCGGCCGCCGCTCTCGATCCGAAGGCCCTGCACATAGAAGAAGTCGCCACTGGAATGGCGGATAAAGCCGGTGGCAGGATCCAGCGTCCATTCGCGGCAGTCCGCCAGGGGAATGTCGGAAATCGCCATGCCCGGATCGGCGCGGCGACTTTCGAACCAGGCCTTGATCTCGTCCAGGCTGTGAAGCGGCGACCAATCGCGCTGGCTCTCGACATGGGCCTCAACCCGCAGCCCACTCTTGCTTGCGGCAGCATCTTTGAAGAAGGCCCTATACTCTGCAACGGCGTCTGCGAAGTTTTTCATGCGAATAAAGCGCGGATGTATCCTGTGACGCGGTCGACATCGTCGGGCGCCATATGGTTGTGGAAAGGAAGCCGCAAGACGCGCGGCGCATATTCTTCCGTCTTCGGCAACGCGCCCGCCCGGTTGCCCAGCGCCAGGCCCATGGGCGAAGTGTGCAGTGGCACATAGCCGATATAGGCGGCAATGTTTTTCGCTTTCAGCTCCAACCGCACGCGTTCGCAATCCTGGAAGGAATTAAACACCAGGAAACAGGCGTGATAGTTGGAGTCCAGGCCTTGCGGAAGTTTCGGCATGTGGAAGGCGCCGGCATCTGCCAACGGGCGCAAGCCCGCTTCATAGCGTTGATGCAACCGCTGACGCTCCGCCTTGTTGGCCGTCATCGCTTCCAGCTGCGCCCAGAGGAACGCCGCCTGCAACTCGCTGGGATAGAAGCTCGAACCCAGGTCGGTCCAGGTGTAGCGGTCCACCACGCCGCGCAACACTGCCTGACGATTGGTGCCGCGCTCCCAGACGCGAATGGCGCGTTCCTGGAATTCCGGATCCTCATCATTGATATAGAGCGCACCGCAAAGGCCCGCATGCAGGTTCTTGGTTTCGTGGAAGGAGATGCAGCCCAGCCGGCCGAAACTGCCGAGCGCCTTGTCGTTCCAGAAGGCATCGAAGCCTTGCGCGGCATCCTCGACGAGGGTCACGCCCTTGTCCTTGGCCAATTGCGCGATGCGGTCGACGTCGCAGGACAGCCCGCCATAATGAATCGGCACCAGCGCCTTGGTACGCGGTGTGATGCGCGCCGCCATGTCGTCGACATCGACCATCATGGTCCGCGGGTCCACGTCGCAAAACACCAGCCTGGCGCCAGTGCGTGCGAAGGCCGATGCCGTGGAACAGAAAGTGTACGACGGCAGGATGATTTCATCGCCGGGTCCCGCATCCAGCAATAGCGCACTCATTTCCAGCGCGGCGGTACAGCTGTGGGTGAGCAGCACCTTGGTGATGCCAAACTTGCCTTCGATGAAAGACTGAACTTCTTGCGTAAACGGACCGTTGCCCGCAAATTGTCCGTTACGCATCACCTCCGCAAGATTGTCCATTTCCCGGCCCGCGATGAAAGGAACCGAAAAGGGGATCTTGCGATCTGGAGAATCCATGATTTCAGTGGCTTTCACTGGATATTCGAGTGGTTTTCGTGCTGGCGAGAATCGCATGATATGCTAAACACCCGCAAGCCATGTTACCCGCCAAGCACGTCATTTGCACCCTCTTCG
>CAIUKQ010000474.1 GCA_903899705.1 uncultured beta proteobacterium | reverse complement strand
TCCGTCATGCCGGGCTTCGCGCCGTTTGCGAGGGCCTCGATGCCCAGGTCCGACAGCGCGGCGCCGATGCGCATCCACTGAATCTCCTCGTCAGACTTTCGAATGCGCAGCCACGCGTAATCGCCATTCAGATCCACCAGGTCGACGGCCTCCGAGAGGGCGCGCATCTTCGACCAGCCCAGGGAACCGATGAACCCCACCCGCTTGCAGCCGCGCTTTTTCAGCTCTTCGATGGCCCGCGCCGCCCCCTTGCGTTCGGCCCATCGGACATCGACACCCACCGCAATGTGGCGCGCATTGGGCAGGTGGTTGTAGTGTTCGACCCATATGCAATCCTGCACCGCCGGTTGATGCAATACGATGGCCTCGGTGGTGGTCGCCCATCCGGTGATCCAGTGAACACCATTCCCCACCCGCTGCTCGCCACAGAGCAGCACGGCCTCGCACCCCTGCCTGGCCAGTACCTCGCCCAAGGCTCGTTTGCGGCGCGCAAACTCGGGATCCGACATGCGCCCGTACTCCTGCGCAAGAATGGCCTGGATCGCGGGCTCCTGCAGGACGGGATGTTGGGCTGGTACACGTGACATCATTTCTCCTTGGTGGTGCTATTCGGGTTTAATGCCGGCGGCGGCGGCAACGCGGCGGAACTTTCCGATTTCGTCGACCTGGAATTTGCGCATGGCCGCCGGCCCCATCAGCATCAGATCGGAACCGTTCTTCTTCGCAAACTCCTGGGTCGCGTTCGTGTTGAGTACCTTCTGCATCGCATCCGCGAGTTTTTGAGTCGCATCCTCCGGCGTCTCGGCGCGTACGAAAAACGAGGACCATCCCCAGGCGAGAAAATCGGGGTAGCCGCTTTCGCGAAAGGTCGGGATATCGGCGAAGACCGGGTCTCGCCGTTCACCCGAAGCGGCCAACAGGCGCAGCTTGCCCGAGCGGTACATCGGACCCAGCGACGTGGTGCCATCCATGGCCGCATCGATCTGCCCGCCCATGACATCCGTGTGGAGCTGCCCCGCGGCTTTGTAGGGCACATTGATCAGTTTGATGCCTGCGGTCGCATTGAAGGTCTCGAGAATGATCTGAAAGCCCGTCGAATAGGTCCCCACATTCACGAAACTGCCGGCCCTTTTTGCCTGGGTGACAAGATCCGCCAGGGATTTGATGGCCGAATTGCCCGGCACCGCAATGCTGATCATGCTTCGCGTCAGTCCCGAAACAGGCTTGAAATCCTGGACCGGGTCATAGGGCAAATCCTTGACCGCGACCGGGTTCACTGAAATCGTGGTCCAACTTCCCAAGAGCAGAGTGTATCCGTCGGCTGGCGCCGTCTTGGCCGCCATCACGCCAATCACGCCGTTCGCCCCGGGACGATTTTCGACGACCACCGGCTGCCCGATGAAACCAGAGAGCTGATCGCCGAAAAAGCGCGCGGCAATATCCGAGCCACTGCCGGCGCCAAACGGCACCATCAGCCGAATGGGCTTGCCGGGGTAGGACTGCGCTGACGCGCCAAACACCATCGATCCAAGGCCAATGGCCAGCAGCAACAAGACGGGAACCGAAATAGTTTTCATATTTATCCGAAACGTACAGCTCAAGATTTATTATCTCCGAAATGACCTGAAAGAAAGGCGGCAATTCCCAATGGGCCAGGCAACACAGGGCAGCGAGTTCTACCTGATGGGCGAGGAAATCACGCCGGTCACGACCTCCTCGGACGGGCATGACGCCTTCCACTGGATGGGGGAGATGAACAAGGCGTCCGCGGTGATGCTTCTCGAGCAGGGTGTGATCGATGCAACCCTTGCAAAGACCATTGCCGATGCGGTCACCCGGGTCATTGGAGAGTCCTCTGCCCCCGGCGCCGAACGGCCGGGCAACTACATGCTTGTGGAAAAGCTGCTGGTCAGGGCGGGCGGCGCAGAGGTGACGCGCGTGCACTCGGGACGCAGCCGCCAGGACATGCTGGCAACGACCCATCGTCTATTCATCCGGGACCAGTTCCTCGACACCTTCGACAGCCTTGC
>CAIUKQ010000473.1 GCA_903899705.1 uncultured beta proteobacterium | reverse complement strand
TGTGGAGTGGTCTGAGCGTTTCTTGGACCGAATCGCAACCTCAGTGCCAGTGACAGAGGCACCGTTGCTCTGGCACTGGGGCACTCACCAACCACACGGAATCGAAGCAGTCAAACCAAGGAGGGACCCCTCTCCAACAAAAAAGCATTTGAGAAGGGCGACTGTGCTGCCAACAGAATCCGTCCATTCCGTCACAGTGGAATGACGGAATTATTTAAATTCAAACCGTTATGCGAGCCAATTGATTGAGGGGCGGGTCGCAAACCGGATGGTTTCGCGAAGCCAAAAGGCACCGTCCGGGTTTTTTCGATTGCTTTCTGATGTCATGCACCAGTAGTCACGGAGAGATTGAATGCTAAAACTTTGGGGGCGTACCAATTCGATCAATGTGATGAAAGTCATATGGACTCTGGAAGAGATTGGGTTGACCTACGAAAGAGTGGATGCCGGCATGGAGTTCGGCGTCGTCAATACCGAGAACTACAAGTTGATCAACCCGAACAGCAGGGTGCCAACGATTGATGACGACGGTTTCACGCTCTTTGAATCCAACACCATCGTTCGATATCTGTGCGCGAAGCACTCGATGGGCAAGTTGTATCCGGAGGACATTCGAGCACGCGCAGACGCGGAGCGTTGGATGGATTGGGCCACTGCCCAGGTGCAACCCGTCATAACCCCGGTTTTCTGGAACCTCATCCGTTCGACCGCCGAAAAACGTGATCTCAAAGCGATTGCCGACAATACCGTTGCCACAAACAGGATGATGTGGGTTCTGGAATGGGGGTTGGCGAATCGACCCTATCTGGGGGGCGACGTGCTCGGCATGGGCGATATCGTTGTTGGAGCCTGGGTACACCGCTGGTACGCGCTACCCATTGAGCGACCAGATCTGCCTCTGGTGCGAGCCTATTACAAGCGATTGCTTGAACGACCGGCGTATCAGCTTCACGTCGCACAGCCTCTGTCGTGATTATTTAATGGCGTTCGCGCAGATTCGCCAATCCGGGACGGCGAAAGGGGCCTTGATTTTCAAGCCCTCGAGAAGCACTCTGCCGGCAGAAATGCAATACGCTTATCCACCTGATTTAACAATCAGATAAGGAGAAAAAATCCAATAAAAACAATGGGATAAAATATTCTTGACAGAGAGTGGGGGCGGTGAAGCATGCTGTCTGTGCAGTCTTCGTCAAGTGGCAATCTCGACGAAATCGAATGCCTGCGGATCAGCCCTTAGCGCAAAGCCTTGAACTGTCCGCAGGCCATTCGTACCCACCTCGGCTTGGAATCGCTCAGAAATGCAGAATTCGCATCTTTGATCTGTTACCAAGCCGTTTTTTTATGGCTTCTTCTTTGCCGCCTTCAATTTGACGGATTTCTTCTTGGCCGCTTTATATGCGGGTTTTCGTTGCAAAAACTACTTCTTCTTTTTGGCTGGTTTCTTTTTGGCTTTTTTCTTCGTGGCCATGGCAATCTCCTTTAGGAGTTAATGGATACAACTTACCCAACCCGCCCATTCAGGCGCGAGCCATCCAATCGCCGTGATGATCTACGGCTGATCGAATTCTTTGAGCATCCGCTCGTGTCAAGCAGATGCATTCGATGACAATTAATTTCAGGAGTGTTTCGGAGAGGAATCGACGCTACCGATGCGGCTCGCCGCGTCGAAGTTTTGAAGCTCTGCGTGGCGTCGTAAAATTTCGCGGCGCTTTTATTCAGTGATGTTTGCAAAAAAGTTTGCACACCGAAAAGATAATGAGCGCAATTAGAACACTATCAGTACACATGTTGCAAGAGGTTGATAGAAATTTCTTGACGATCTGCTAACTTGATGCGAAGAGAGCATCCACATCAACTTAGAAACCTGGTCAATCAATGTAGTCGCTATGAGTGAAGAGGCATGGATTACATGCGGGTCACAACGGACGGTCGTGGACTGAAGACATGAAAGCGTATTGCCCTAAGTGTCTTTTGGGGGAAAGAAATTTCAAGGGCTTCAAACGAATGAATATTGAGATTCAGAATGCGGTGCCCGTGATTCGCAGACGCGCATTTGCAGCTGTGTTGTTGGCCGCATATGCCCTTGCCAGTATGAATTCGCAGGTGTCGGCTCAACCCAGAGAGATGATCCGGCCCCTGCTTGCCCAGGCAGCCCCGATGGCGGGACCGTCTGCCTGGGTGGTCGATACCATGCTCAGAATGGCGGGAGTGCGGGCAACCGATTTCCTGATTGACCTCGGCGCAGGGGACGGTCGTCTCGTCATTAACGCAGCCAAGACATACGGTGCCAGAGGCTTCGGTGTTGACCAGGATTCACGATGGGTTTCGCTTGCGAACGAGAATGCCCGCAGGGAAGGCGTTGACGACCGAATCAAGTTCATTCAGCAGGACCTTTTCAAAACCGATCTGGGGTCGGCAACGGTAGTCACCATGTACGGGTTCAAGGAGTACGACACGAAGCTGCTCCCGCGACTTTTTGCATTGAAACCGGGCACACGAATTGTCACTCACGATGGGAGCTTGGGGGGGTGGGAGGCCGATGCCAGGGTCAAGGTTCCGGCATCGGATAAATCTTCGGGCCCGGATCCGGCAAGCTGGATTTCCGTATGGGTGGTGCCGGCCAAAGTCGTGGGCGTCTGGCGTTCGCAGATGCCCTCTGCAAATGGATGGGTAGACATCGATCTTAAATTTGAGCAGACCTTCCAAAAGATTTTCGGAGAAGCCACCGTTGCGGGTCAGAAGGTCCCCATGGAGCGTGCCGGATTGAGTGGTGATTTTGTGAGTTTCCGGATTCTGATTGTCGGCCAGACGGTTTTGTTCAATGGCTATGTGCAAACTGGTCGCATCGTCGGTCAGGTTATGGAGTCGGGGGGGCGTGCCCTGCGTTGGCGCGCGCTGAGGGCTCCCGGCTAAGCATCCAATTTCCGCCGAGGGGTCATCGACAGGCCAATGATCATGGCCGCTGTTGAAGGCGCTCAGCCGCGGGAGAGATTCTTCTTTGCTGACTTGACAATGATTTCTTTGGCCAGAGGCAAAGCCTGGACTTCGTTCGCAAGAAGGTGGCCAAGAATTTCATTGACCCGGGCATCCAGTTCTTCCGGAGAGGCAAGTTCATGCACCAGTCCGACGCGATAGGCCTCGGCGGCGGTGAATCGCTCACCTGTCAGGAGATAGCGTCTGGACTGGCGTTCGCCCATGGCCCTGATCAGATAGGGCGCTATTGATACAGAGGTAGGGTCGAGTCCCCATTCGGGAGCGCAGAATTCGGAGTCCAGTGCGGCCACCGCAATATCGCATGCCGCGATCAGTCCAAGGGCGCAACCTTGTGCCGTGCCATGTATTCGGGCCACCGTGGCCTTCTTCATGACATCGAGTCGATCAAGCAGCCTGGCCATTGCCATGGCTTCGCTCTCATCGGGGGTCGTGCGTCCACGCCCCCCGCGCACGACCCGGGCGATATCCTTGCCAGAGCAAAAATCCGACCCTTGACCGGCGATTACCACCGCTCGAATCGATCTCTTGCCATCCAGGCTGGCGAGGGCCTCCTCCAGTTCGGACATCATGGATGCATCCATGGCATTCCGAGCTTTCTGGCGGTTAAGCCAGATGACGGCAACCCCGGCGGTTGTGGTGACCTTGATTGTGCGCGCTGAAATGATCAAGCTCCCATTGAACGATTGTGTGCGGGATGGATATCCAGTTTCCGCAAATTGCTGACGAGGTCACCAGGTCGATCCGAAACCAGAAGCAGACCCCGGTGTTCTGCACCAAGGAACCCTTCGTCGAGCGCATTGTCGAGCAGCGCCAACAACGGATTGAAATAGCCGCCGACATTGATCACTGCCACGGGCTTGCGATGAATCCCCAATTGCGACCAGGTCAGCACTTCCAGCAACTCCTCAAAGGTCCCGATGCCACCAGGTAGGGCGACAAAGCCGTCTGACAGTTCTGACATGCGAGATTTTCTCTCGTGCATGCTCGAAACGATTTCGAGTCGCGTAATTTCCTGATTCCCATGTTCTTTTTTGAACAAGGCCCGGGGAATGATACCAATCACCTCGCCGCCGGACTCCATGCAACTTTTTGCGACAACCCCCATCAGACCAACGTTGCCGCCACCATAAACCAGCTGAATGCCTTCCCGGGCGAGTAACGCGCCCAGTTCAGCTGCCGCTTCGGCATAGGCAGACCGCAGTCCCATGCTGGACCCGCAGAAAACGCACAGTGCGGCAAGTTTCGGCATTGGGATGGCTACGTCTTTGGCCAAGGCTTAAGTGAACGGCACGCAACTTCGCAGCCGGCATGGAATGACGCCACGACAGAACTCAGGTCGAATGTGATGGGTGTAACCGTCTTTCTCTCGCTTAGCGGGGAGCGGGCATATCTGGGACAATCCAGCGCTTTAATTGTCCAAATTCTACAGCTGAATGAATGGACACCCCATCCCAATGAACCCTGAATCCCAGCTTGAATATCCGATTCCCGAGTTGCCCTCGCCGGGTCTGGTGAAGCGCGTTGCGAACGGCGTCTATTGGTTGCGTATGCCTTTGCCCTTTGCCCTGGACCACATCAATCTGTGGCTGCTCGAAGATGGTGATCGATGGGCCATTGTGGATTGCGGTTACGGCAACGAGGCGACCCTGGACCTGTGGGGCAAGGTCATTGAGTCGGCCATGGGCGGTCGGAGCGTATCCAAGGTTATTGCGACGCACCACCATCCGGATCATGTCGGCAACGCAGGATGGTTGACAAGACATTTCGGCGCACCGTTCTGGATATCACAGGGCGAGTACCTGTCGGCGCATGCACAGCGGGATGGCGCCGCCGGGCAGGGTAGAGAACAACTGGCCGTTCTCTACAGAAGCAACGGATTGGATGAATCCCATATTCCTGGAATCCTGAAAGGCCGGGAGCACTTCAAGAACAGCGTTCCGGATTTTCCATCGAGCTACAGAAGGATTTGTGAGGGAGATCAACTCCCGATCGGGCCCGATGTCTGGACCGTGATCATGGGGTACGGCCATGCGCCGGAACACGCCGCTCTGTATTGCAAGGCGCTCGGGGTGCTGATTTCGGGCGACATGGTCTTGCCCAGGATTTCCACCAACATCAGCGTGCCTGCCTCGCAACCCGATGCAAACCCTCTTCGCATGTTCCTGGATTCGCTGACGCGATATGCCGCGCTCCCTGCAGACACCCTCGTTCTGCCATCGCACGGCCTTCCGTTCCGGGGAATGCAGGCGCGCATCGCGCAATTGAAGGAACATCACAGGTTGCGTTTGTCGGAACTGCTCGTTGCCTGTGAGTCGCCACAAACTGCCGCTGACGTTCTGGATGTGTTGTTCAGGCGAAAGCTGGACAGTCACCAGATGCTATTCGCCATGGGTGAAGCCATGGCCCATCTGCACTACCTTCACGAAGAAGGCAGTGTCCGCAGAATAAAATCGGGGGACGTGGTCAGGTATCAGCGCGCCTGATCGATTCAGCGTGGGCGTTCTTTTCGGGCCTGCTTGGTGAGGGTGT
>CAIUKQ010000472.1 GCA_903899705.1 uncultured beta proteobacterium | reverse complement strand
TGAACTTCTTGCTGCCAATTTGATTGGTGGGCCTGGCGCGACCGATTAGGTATTTCAGACCGATCACCGCGGCGTACGAAGTCCCACCAGCCTCAGTTGCAGCGAATGCCGTTGATGAGAGCTTTGGATCATTGCTGCCAACCGCTGCCAGTACGGCGCCTCCAATCGCAACAAAAGGAAGTGCGTTTCCGATGTTGACGCCGGTCTTCACCCATTTTTTATCCACATACTTTTTTGCAAGGTTGTCTACGCGGGTATCCAGTGCACTGCTGGCCAGCACCAATCCACTACCCAACAGGCCAAGTCGCAACCAGTCAGAGGTTACTGCAACTTTGGCCGCCCCGGTGACATCCTCCACGACACGATTGACAGTACTAGTCTCGGGCAACATCACGTCGACCAGTCGACGCTCCGGGATCGGCTCAAGGTCATCCAGGCGCGCGAGGGGATTTGCTTCTCGTGAAGCTCGATTCATGTACCTTATCACCACGACATTCGCAATATCCTTCTGAGCGATTTTCCCCTGGAAAAAGCGGTCAAGTTTGTTCAGGTCCACAAAGTCGTAGGTGACAATTGGCTCTTCGTGCTCCGTGAATACCACCTGAATTTCACGTGTCTCCAACGGCGCTAACCGCAATGCGGTGCGCGCGGCGCGTCCAACTGCAAGACTGACAGGCGAAATACGATCACTGGCAACGTGGACAATGAGTCGGTAACTGGCATCGAATTCGATCCGGATGTCACGGAAATACTGAGCATAAAGTGCGTCATGGAGGCGATCAGACTGCTTGGGGTCGGAGGACCACTGTTGTGCACTGACCTTTGGACTTACGCGCGTGTAAGGTTCTGGCCCAGTATCCTTCGGCGTCCATGTTTCGCGCCTGTCGGCTGGAATTACTTCGTCATTGGGGGGCGGTGCAGGCCGGTATTCAAGGGCTCTGTTGGAACGAATATCGGTCATTCCATATAGGCCATCCCCACGCCACAGTTTGGCAGCGCCGTCCCTGATAAGTGGTTGCCACAAGAAATTGGCTATGGTGTTGCTCGACTGCGTAAGGAAAGCATCAAAGGGGATGCTCAAAAAGATTCCCTTGTCGAAGCTTCCCTCGCCAAACTGTTCAGCCGACACATTGGTTTTTGAGAAGTATCCGCCAACCGTGACACCGTTTTTGAATACACGCGACAAGGTAAGTGTGGCGCCCAAATCCTTTGCGAGATACCTGCCAGCGGCCAGATTCGCTTGAACGTCGTTCCACCCGGTATCCCAATATATAGTTGCGTGACCAGTCAGGACTTTGTAGTCCCGCAGTTCAAAGTCCTGCCGAAAGTCTCGTTGCTGTACCGCATTTGCGTCTACTCCGAATGCCAGTCGACTTCCATTGGGTCTGTATAGCCACTCTGCGCCAATGCCAGCAAACATGGGTTCAAGCAATCCACCGTACACACTATAGAAATTATTCGAGCCAACTCTTCCAACGTGCGTCATTTGTAGATTCGGGATTGTTACGTTGGAGGTAGTAAGATATTCGCGCAAAAAGGTTCTTACTCTAGGCAAATTGCTTGATCCTGCAAATTTGAATTTGTCATAGTTGTCCAACAAGCCCATCTGAATATTTCCCTGAACCCACGTGTCATCACGCAGTCGGAATTTGGCGCGTTCCACCACACCTATCTGATACAACACGAAACCGTCAGGTCCACCCAGATTTTTTTGAAGATTGAAACCCAAGCCGGCCTCAAACCGCGGCAATTCACGATTGAAGAATGGGGATTTGGCCTTCTGGTCTATTGCCGCGCGCGCTATGACATCGTCTCGCCAGTCACCAGGCGCAATTGGACGTGTTCTTTGCTCGACCCAAGTATCGCGGTCAACAACCTGTTCGGCCATGCTCAATCCATTTTGATAATACGCAATCACAAAACGATCTACCGAAGCCGGCGCATCACGATGTAGAACCGAAACCACGCGATCGATTCGCTCACGCAAATAAGTTGCAGCGACACCATCGACGAGAATCCGAAGATCGCGACCAACCTGTTCGATCTGTAACACCTGCCAAT
Source organism: uncultured beta proteobacterium (assembly GCA_903899705.1). Taxonomy (GTDB): domain Bacteria; phylum Pseudomonadota; class Gammaproteobacteria; order Burkholderiales; family SG8-39; genus 2-02-FULL-62-17. The sequence continues at coordinate 65 of CAIUKQ010000472.1, read as the reverse complement.
CCGTCTGGGTTGCTATATCGCGCGACGTGTCCGACCAATTCGGGGCAACCGTCGGCCTCCCATCG
>CAIUKQ010000471.1 GCA_903899705.1 uncultured beta proteobacterium | reverse complement strand
GAACCTCCCGGCTGATGAGCATGGCTCTCGCGTTCATCATGCCTCCAGAACCAGCGCGGATTCCGGTCTGCCGACGCAAAGCAGGCAATGTCCCGGTCGCACTTCGTAATCCGGCGTGTGTTCGTAGTGAACGGCACCATCGGCTATGCCGGTCTCGCAACTGCCGCAACTGCCTGAACGGCAGCCTGATGACACGACCACGCCATGGCGCTCGGCGAAATCAAGAAGATTGGCATCCCCGCCATCCCAGAAAAGCGTGCGGCCGGAGCGCCGGAACCTGATTTCAAGCGGTAATCCTGAAAGCGCAGCCGTATCCGTTGCCGACGCTGAATCAAGGCGCACGGTAGCCGGACCAAATGCCTCAAAGTGGACATCCTTTTGCGGCACACCCCACCGCACAAGCGCGGGCACGAGACTCTCCATCATCGGCGCGGGGCCGCAGATATAGAACTGATGCCTTCCATGGGGCAGCGTACGCCGCAACATCTCAAGATCAACGTGCCCCGTGAATTGAAAGTCGCTGCCCTGCCTGTCAGCCGGTCCGGGTTTGCTGTACACCACGTTCAGGTGAAAACAGGGATGCCCGGCCGCCATGGCTGCAAGCTCGGTTTTGAATGCCTGCTCTTCCCCGTAACGCACGCCGTAGTAAAGATGCACGGTGCGTCCGGGCTGTTCCTCAAGGCTCCAGCGCAACATGCTAATCAACGGCGTGATGCCCACGCCGCCTGCGACGAATACCGCCGGCACATCGGCATCGGTTTCCAGCAGGAACTTTCCGGCAGGTGCCGCCACACTCAGCACATCCCCTACGTTGATCCTGTCGTGGAAGTGTCCCGAGGACACACCCGGTGCCAGTTCCGGTCGATCCAATGGCGCCAGCGCCCGCTTGATTGTGATGCGATAACTGCCCGAACCGGGCCGGTCAGACAACGAATAGCAACGCCTGATTGTCGCTTCGCCGAGATTTTCATCCCCCTCGCCGCCCGGGACCTTCAGCGCAAAGGTGAGGAACTGCCCGGGTTTGTACACGGGAAGGGTGCCGCCGTCGGCGGGCTGCAGATAAAAGGAGCACTGCGTGCGGGCCCTGTCCGCGAATTCACGACGTATGACGCGAAACTCGCGCAACCCTGTCCATGTCCCCACCGCAACCGGTGGGGCATCCAGCCGAGGCGGATGTGGCACCGCCGCACCCGCACCATTGCGCTTCAGCAAAATGATGCCGAGGACAACCGCAATCTGGACAAAAAAGAACGCGTTAATGTAAGCAAGCAATAAACCGATGCTCACTTGGGCCCCGCTTTCCGATAGCCGCCGCCGAATGGACCGCGTATGCGATGCGGCTTGGAACCAGCTTGGAGCCTAACCCCTGTTGGACAGCTGATGATTGACCTGCATCAATCCCCGGTCAATCCAACCTCGTCAAATGCGGTCGCCGGCCCTATCCGACATCCGAATCCCGCGCCGGGCTGATGGCCGCGCGTACCGCGGGCTCGGTGAGCGAGGGTTCGCAAAGCTCGATGAAACGATAGGCAAAGCCGCGCAGGTAATGGCCGCGCCGCACCGCGATCACCGTGGTGTTGTCCTCGAAGAGGTGCGAACTCTCCAGCAGGCGCAGCTCACGGTCCCGGTCCGCGTTGAACGCCATGGAGGCCACGATGCCGATTCCAAGTCCCAGCTCGACATAGGTCTTGATGACATCGGCGTCCAGCGCCGACATGACGATGTCGGGCGCAAAGCCGGCGTCGGCAAAGGTCTTGTCCAGGCGCGCCCGCCCGGTGAATCCGTGGTGATAGGTCACGATCGGATATTCCGCAATCGCCTTCAACGTGAGTTTCTTCACTTTTTCCAATGGATGCCCAGCCGGAACAATCACTGAATGGTGCCAGCGGTAATAGGGAAAGATCTCCAATTCGGGCGTCTCCGCAAGCGATTCGGTCGCGATGCCGATATCCGCCTCCCCCTCCATCAGCATCGAGACGATTTCCGGCGGACTCGACTGATGCAGCACCAGGTGCACCTTCGGGAACGCCTCCTTGAAGTGCTTCACCACCTGCGGCAGCGCGTAACGCGCCTGGGTATGCGTGGTGGCGACCACCAACTGCCCTTCGTCGCGATTGCTGAACTGCGCCGCGAGCTGCTTGATGTTATTGGCATCAAGCAGCATGCGCTCGACAATCTGCGCGAGTTCCTTGCCCGGATCGGTGAGGCCGAGTAATCGCTTGCCCTTGCGGACGAACAGTTCCACGCCCAGTTCGTCTTCGAGGTCCTTGATGTGCTTGCTCACCCCCGACTGCGAGGTGAACAGCGCATTGGCCACCTCGGTGAGGTTGAAGCCGCGCCGGACCGTTTCTCGGATGATGCGAAGCTGCTGGAAGTTCATCGCGACACCACCACGCCCGCGGCCGCGACCGCGGATCGCTCGAACACGCGCAGGCGCGAGGGCACGAGACGCACTTCCTGGCCTTCGGCCAGGTTCAGCGCCAGGGCACGCTCCCTTGTAAGTTCCACCTCGAAATGCTGGCCGGTTGAACCGTTCATTCCGTCAAGCTCAACCCTTGCAGTGACGCCGAATGACAGAACCCGCGCCACGCGCGCGGCCACGCCATCCTTCGTATCGGTGTCAGTGACAATATCCAGCTCGTAAGGCCTTGCAAACGCAACCACCTCGGCGCCCTGCGCGACATCACCGCCCGAGGCCCCGATGTGATCCTCGCCGACGCGCACCGATCCCTCATCCACACGGCCATGAAAGAAATTCACGGCGCCAAGAAAGCCATAGACAAAGGCGGTGGCGGGATGGCGATAAACCTCCTCGGGCGATCCCACCTGCTCCACATGACCATGGTCCATCAGCACCACGCGATCGGCGACTTCCAGCGCCTCCTCCTGATCATGGGTGACGAAAATAGAGGTGATGTGCAGGTCGTCATGCAGGCGGCGAAGCCAGCGCCTCAGTTCCTTCCGCACCTTGGCATCAAGCGCGCCAAAGGGCTCATCGAGCAGCAGCACACGCGGCTCCACCGCCAGCGCGCGCGCCAGGGCGATGCGCTGGCGCTGCCCGCCGGAGAGTTGCGAGGGAAAGCGGTCCGCCAGCCAGTCAAGCTGCACCAATTCAAGCAGTTCCTTCACCTTGCGGCGGATCACGTCCTCCGCGGGCCGCTCGCGCCGCGGCTTGACGCGCATGCCAAAGGCGACATTGTCGGCCACCGTCATGTGTCGGAACAGGGCGTAGTGCTGGAACACAAAACCGACGCGTCGCTCGCGCGCATGCGTGCCGGAGGCATCCTCGCCCTCTAGCAGCACCGTGCCCTCGTCGGCCTGTTCGAGGCCGGCGATCACGCGCAGCAGCGTGGTCTTTCCGCATCCCGAGGGCCCGAGCAACGCCACCAGCTCGCCCGACGGAAAGTCAAGGCTCACGCCATCCAGCGCGATGAAATTGCCGAATGCCTTTCGGATGTTTTTGACTTCAATGCTCATGACGTTTTTCCCTCAACCACCGGCGCGTAATCACGACGGCTGACATGCTCGATCCAGCTTTTAAGAACCAGCGTTGCCAGCGCCAGCAGCGCGAGCAGCGATGCCATGGCAAAGGCCGCGGCGTAGTTGTATTCGTTGTAGAGAATCTCGACCTGCAGCGGCATGGTGTTGGTTTCCCCGCGGATTTTTCCCGACACCACCGATACCGCTCCGAACTCGCCCATCGCCCGCGCGTTGCACAATATTACGCCGTACAAGAGGCCCCACTTGATATTGGGCAGGGTCACATGCCAGAACACCTGCCAGCCGCGGGCGCCCAGCACCACCGCGGCTTCCTCTTCGTCCTTTCCCTGCGCCTGCATTAGCGGAATCAGTTCGCGGGCGATAAACGGGAAGGTGACGAAGATCGTGGCCAGCACAATACCCGGCACGGCAAAGATGATTTTGAAATCGTGCTCGCGCAACCACGGCCCGAACCACCCCTGCGCGCCGAATATCAACACGTAGATCAAACCTGCGACCACCGGCGACACCGAGAACGGCAGGTCGATGAGCGTGGTCAGCATGTGCTTGCCGCGAAAATCAAACTTGGCAATGCACCAGGCCGCGGCCACGCCGAACACCAGGTTGAGGGGCACCGCGATGGCCGCCGCAATCAGGGTCAGCCGGATGGCGGAAAGCGCATCCTCATCAGTGAGCACCACGCGGTAGGTATCCCAGCCCTTGCGCAGGGCCTCGGCGAATACCGCGAACAGCGGCAGCAGCAGGAACACCGCAAAAAAGGTGAGGGCCAACCCGAGTATCAACCGTTTGACCCAGGGCGGCTCACGCGTCGCGGGATTGTTTTCGAATCGCGACCGGTCCGAAGCCGGATGCGCAAGATTCTTGGCCACGCCTGCCATCAGACCTCCCTGCCGGTGCGCCGCGCGGTCCAGGCCTGCAGGCCGTTGATGATCAAAAGCAGAATGAAGGAGAACACCAGCATCACCGCCGCGATCGCGGTGGCGCCGACGTAATCGTACTGCTCCAGCTTGGTGATGAT
>CAIUKQ010000470.1 GCA_903899705.1 uncultured beta proteobacterium | reverse complement strand
GCGACTGGTACCTTGATCAAGCCACCTCCGGCCGTCTTCTCGGCCGCAGCCGCAAACCCATCAAGGACTCTACCCTTTACGTGGATCGCAGCCGTATCGAGACCCACATCAAGCCCCTTCTCGGAACTCGCCTAATCAGCGGGCTCACTCTGCGGGACATCGAGGGTATGCAGTCGGACATCGCTGAGGGCAAGTCCGCACGCGGCAAAAAGAAAAAGGGCCGAGGCGGAAATTCTACGGGTGGTCCGGGGGTCGCTAGCCGCACTATCAGCACGTTCCGCGCCCTATTAGGTCATGCCGCCCGGCTAAATGTGATTTCCTCCAACCCAGCATTGGGCGTGCGCCAAATGGCGGTAAAGAGACGCAAGCGCCGCCTCAGCGAGGACGAGTTGCGAGTTCTCGGAAATGTGATGCGCGAGGCCGCCACCGACAGTGAACACCCGACGGCAATCGCTGCAATCCGCCTCATGTTGCTGAGCGGCTTTCGGCGAATGGAGACTTTGGGCCTGGAGCGGTCATGGGCGGAGCGCCGGCGGCACTGTGTGCATTTTCCGGATACCAAAAGCGGAGAACAAATCCGCGCGCTCGGTCAGGCGGCATTCGACTGCATCGATAAAGTCCCCGTCCGCGCAAAATCGCGTTACGTGTTTCCGGCCGACCTTGGTGAAGGTCATTTCGTCGGCGTTGTCCGCGTACTTGCACGTATCTGCGAGCGCGCCAAGCTTGAGGGCATCACGCCCCATGTGCTTCGCCACACCTTTGCCAGCGTCGCTGGCGATCTCGGCTTCTCTGAATTGACCATCGCCGGCTTGCTGGGTCACTCCGCGCGCGGCGTCACACAGGGTTATATCCATCTCGACGCCGCCCTCGTCGTCGCAGCCGATCGTGTATCCGCAGAAATCGCCCGTCTCCTCGACGCCCGTGTTACGAAGAGGCAACCTAGTAAGGAAAAAGAGCGTGCCCGGGCGATCGCAGCATAAACGGAGGTAGCAGAAGGCCACCGCATCCAAGCACTCAGGTGCGCTGGCCTCTTCGGTTCCTTCCAGCACAAGGCGGCCCGTCATGAGTGGTGTGTTTCAAAGAGAAAATGGCGGAAATCCTGACTTTTCCGTTTAGTAGCGTTCGGTTTCGATGAATGCGATTTCAAAGACTTACAAGAAAGTGCGTGTCACTTGCGTGACACGTTCGCCATAGCTCTACGCTATTTGCGGAGCGCAGCCTTCCTCCCTATCCTTCAGAAATAGCATTGACGCCGTAGGGCGCGCGACCAGAGCAATAGACTGTCCGATATGACTGCTCGGTCACCCGTCGGTGAAACACATCCAGAGACACCATGTCGTCCGTTTGATAGGCGACCTGTACAACCCGCGGCCCCCGTTCTAAGCCGGCGCGAATACCAGCAGGCACCGGACCACCTGGGAGAGCGTCGTAATCGAGAAAGGCATAACGTATGAAAGAGTGCGCCGCCAGATTGAAATCGAAGACTGTGTGCGGGTTCTGCTCTATCGGCGAGGTGACGCCACGGTCGGAAAGCAGACATCTTTCATCGGTATATACATGCACATGAATCACTAGGGCATCTTCTCGGCTTTCAAACAATTGCGCTAGCGCATCCTCCAACATCACCGGAAAGCCGTCGGCCAGGGGCATCAGCAGCATAAAGATAACCCTCAGCCATCCCCCGTACTGCTCATCGGATATTCCGATCTCACCGCAGATATGGGCTTGGTGTGGGCGCCGGCCGGTCAAAATGCGTTCGTAGAGCGCATACACTTCCGGGCGGGCCGGATGATGGGTCGCCATAGCGCCAAATGTGTTTAATACCTTCGTGACCGAGTAGGGGTTGCGAATGAAGTTGACCATTTTCGCGGTGAACAACTCGAACAGTTCTTGACTAATGTTGGCATCCCGCGCGCCATGCGCGCCCAGGATTCGACGCGTCAGGGGCTCGATCCGCCCTTCATACCGGCTGAAGGCCTCCTCGAAGTTCGCGCGCGACCCATCATCGCTCACATCGAAGGAGTAGAGGTCCAACATTGAAAGGGACTGCCCGATCGAGCGGCCCCGTCTTGAGGTCAACCGCACACTGTGTTGGCCCGGGTCGATTATCTCAAATTCATAGATGCGCTGATTATGAGGCTCTGCACCTGGGTTGAGAGCGTTTAAACGCTGCTCTGCCTGGGCAACATAATGCTGATTCCGTGTCCGATTTTCCGGTTGGCTTGGCATCATGCGGCTACTTATGGCGCCTTCGGTGTTCAGGTGGGACAATTAGGCCGGCCTTTGCCGACCGGCCCGGGAACAGGGTCTTGATCGCGCTGCCGCAAGCGGCGCTCAATAAACAAGAGCTGCTTGTCGTCCTGGCCGATGACCAAATCGACAGCGCATCGCGCAATCTCATTGTTCATCCATTTCACCAACGGAGTACGCGGAAGCGCCAGCACCCGCCCGGTGACAGTAGGAGAGTTGGTCGCAGCGAACAGGGTGTGTGGGGACAGCGGAAAGTGCACCACGCAGTTAGGATCTTTCCACCCGTGTGTAGAGATTAGGGGACGATCTCCGGTCAGCAGCGATTGTGTCGCCGTCGAAACGTCGATTGTCGCCCAGTGCATGTGACCTGACTGGGTCTTTTTGTACCAAGCGGTTTGATAGAAACTGACTTGGAAAGGAACCTGGTTATGCCGAAGAAGCGTTTTAGCGCGGAGCAGATAGTGATTTTGCTGCGCCAGATTGAGGTTTTGATATCGCAGGGC
>CAIUKQ010000469.1 GCA_903899705.1 uncultured beta proteobacterium | reverse complement strand
CCGGTTCGCGGCGCCTGCCTATAATGCGGCCACTTTTCATGGGGAGCGAGCAATGGACAACACCGTCAGACCCGACAGCAAACGATTCGCGGTTGTCACGCGGGAACAACTCGATGCCAAAGGGCAGGCCGTCTGGGACGAACGTATCAAGCAGGTGAGCAACGTTCCCACCGGGCATTTCAACGTCATGATGCACGCACCGGAACTCTCAAGGCGCGTGGCGGAGTTGGAGAGCTATTTCCGGTTCGATGCCACCATTTCGAAGAAGGACCGCGAGTTCGTCACCCTGTGCGTGGTGCGCGAAGGCGAGGCGCGCTTCGGCTGGGGGCGGCACGAGCCGCGTGCGAAGGAGCTGGGCGTGCCGCCGGTCGTCATTGACCTGGTGCGAACCAAGGCGCCGCTTGCCGCCTTTCCGGAGGAATACAAACTCTTCGTTGAGTTCGCCCGCGAAATGGCCGGCACCCGCAAGCCCCTACCCGAAGAACTCTTCAATCGCGCCAAAGCCGCATGGGGCGAGCGCACCACCATCGAAATGATTGCGCTGATCGCGCATTACACGCTTGTTGGCGTGCTGATCAATGGCTATGCGGTGGAGGCAAGACCGGGGGATGGGCTCACGTTTTAGGTTTGGATCGATCCGATCCCTCAGGTGTACATCCGGAACACTTCCCTTGCCAGCACTGAACGCATCACTTCCACGGCACCTTCGGTGATCATGAAAGTGCGGCGGGTGCGCCAGAAGTGTTCGATGGGCAGGTCGGTGGTGAGGCCGGTTCCGCCGTGGATCTGCATGCAGCGGTCGGCGGCATGGAAGCCCAGTTCCGTGCAGTGAATCTTGGCGATGAAGCTCTCATGGCGCGAGAGCTTCTTGTTGTCGGCTTTCCAGGCGGTCTGATACACATAGGTCTGGCCGAGTTGCGTTTCCATGAAGGTGTTGGCGATCATGAATTGCACCGCCTGCCGGTCTGACAGCGGCGCGCCAAAGGTGACGCGCTGCTTGGCATAGGCGGTTGCCAGTTCCAGGCAGCGCTGTGCGACGCCCAGCCCCCCCGCCGCCTGCCGCAGGCGCCCGGTGGTGATCCAGGTCTGGGCATTCTTCATGCCCTCGCCTTCCTTGCCGACGAGGTTCTCGACAGGCACTTTGACGTCATCAAAAGCGATCTGATAGCTCACGTCGCCACTCACCTTCTCGAAGCCGCGCAGGATTTTCACGCCGGGCGCATCGGCATCCACCAGGATCACCGACAGGCCGCCGCGCGATCCCTTGCTGCGGTCGGTGGCCACCACCAGCTGAAAGAAGTCGGCCTTGTCCGCATGGGTGATGAAGCGCTTCATGCCATTGATCAGGTAGTGGTCGCCCTGGCGCACGGCGGTGGTTCGCATCATGCCGGGATCGGCACCGGCGTCGGGCTCGGTCTGGGCGAACGCAGTGCGCTTTTCCCCGCGCAGCACGGGCAGCAGGAAACGCTGTTTCTGTTCGTCATTGAGGGTGAACAGGAGCGGCATGGGTTCGGGCCCGAACACGCCCGGGCCGCGCGGCGGCATGGCGATGGTGCGCGCCATCTCCTCCCACACCACCACCTGTCCCAGCATCGACAGGCCCATGCCGCCGTATTCCTCGGGAATGTCGAGCATCCACAGTCCGAGATCACGTGCTTTTTGTTCCAGCGAAGCACGCACTTCCGGTTTGAGGTCCAGGCCCTCCATCGACTTTCGTTCCAGCGGGATGAGTTCGCGATCGACAAATTTGCGGACGGTGTCCTTGAGGGCGCGTATTTCTTCGGGTAATTCAAAATCCATGTTGGTTCCTGTCTATTGCGGTTCTATTTTTGCGGCCTTGACGATGCGCGCGGTGAGGTCAATGCCTTTTTTCATGCGTTGTGCAAATTCTTCGGCTGTGGCGCTGAGCACCACGTCAAAGCCGACGTCATTGATTTTCGACACCACGTCGGGCACCGAGAGTGAACGATTAATGTCGTCATGCAGTCTGCGCAGCACAGCCGGCGGCAGGCGGGCCGGACCGTAGACGCCGGTCCATGCGGGAGCGGGATCGAAACCCGGAACCACTTCCTGCATCATGGGTACGTCGGGCAGGGTTTTGAGTCGCCGGTCCGTGGTCATCGCCAGGGCGCGCACCTTGCCGGATCGGATGAAGGGCATGGCCTGCGCGGCGATCGCATAGGTG
>CAIUKQ010000468.1 GCA_903899705.1 uncultured beta proteobacterium | reverse complement strand
GGCCCGCGCCAGGTAGGCGAACAGCTTGGCGACGAACAGGGGATCCTCGGGCAGTTTTTCCACCATGCCGTGCACATCGACATCGTCGGCATTGCGGCGAAAGCATTCCAGGGCGTTGTTGGTTGTTGCCAGCACCGGAAGGGTGCTGCCAGCGACGAGCGCCACCCAGCCCTGCACCGACGTGGGCCAGTCGTCCTGCGGGTGTGTGTCGGGGAGAATCCGGTAGTCCATGGTGTGATTACGGCGGATTGCCGGAAAACTTTACCCAGATCTGGAGATCTCTCCGGGGTGCCGGTTCTTGCAGTGCAACCCTACTCGTACTTCAGATTGGCCAGTTTCGCCAGTTCCGCGCCGACTTTGCGTTTTTTCTCAAGGATGGCGGCGAGTTCTTCGGGTGTTCCGCCGGTGAAGGTAATGGATTCCGCCGCCGTGACCTTGCCGATGAGGGCGCTGTCCTTGATCACCTTGTTGATTTCGAGATTCCATTTGCGAACGATGTCGTTGTTCACGCCCTTGGGCGCCACAAACAATAGCCAGTTGCGGAAATCCAGCTCGAATCCCTGCGAGGCGAAGCTCGGGGTGTCGCCTGCAAAGACGCTGCGCTGCTCCCCTGTAACCACCGCAATCAGGCGCAGTTTGCCCTGCTTGACGAAGGGCGCCGTGGTCCCGGTGGTGAGGTTGGAGGCGTCCACCTGCCCCGCGACCATGGCCTGGTTGAGTTCAGCGGGCCCCTTGTAGGGAATGTGGTTGAAGCGCACACCGGTCTTCGCATGCAGCCATTCCATATAGAGATGCATGGTGGAACCGTTGCCGGCTGACCCCCAGGTCACCTGGCCGGGCCGGGCACGGGCGTATTCGATCAGTTCCTTCATGTTCTTCACCGGCATCGTGGACTGCACCACGATGCCCTGTTCGAGGTCGGCAATATGCACGATGGGTACGAACTCCAGCGGATCATAGGTGAGCTTGACGTAGGCAAACGGGTTGAGCGTCATGATGTTGCCGTCGGGCATGCAGATGGTGTAGCCGTCCGAGCCCGCGCGAGCGCAGACATCCATGCCCAGATTACCGTTGGCGCCGCCGCGGTTGTCGACAACAATGGGCAGACCCCAGGCCTGGCTTAAAGGCTGCACGAGGATGCGGCCGATGCGGTCGGTCAGCGAACCCGCCGGCAGCGGCACAATCAGCCGTAGCGGCTTGGCCGGGTAGGACTGGGCCAGCGCGACGGAAACGTTTGCCCATCCGGCAATCAACGACAACAGGACGGATAGCAATTTGAAACAGTGCATGTTGAATCTCCCTGATATGCCGATAAGGCGTTGAGGCGCCGGTGCCGGCGCCGAATGAGCTGGTTACATCTCCACCGGATTGACAATGGAGGTGATTTTTTCGCCGCGCGCGAGGCGCGTGATGTTCTCCACCACGAACTGCTTGGCATTGTTGGTGGATTCGACGGCGCGGGTGGCCTGGTGCGGCGTGATGATGATGTTGTCGAGCTTGAGCAGCGGGCTGTCCATGGGCAGGGGCTCGACTTCGGTGACGTCAATGGCCGCCCCGTGGATGGTTTTGCTCTGCAGCGCATGCGCCAGTGCCGCCTCGTCAACCACCGGTCCGCGGCAGGTATTGATGAGGATGGCGGACTTTTTCATCATCGCGAATTCCTTGTCCGACATCAGGTGCTTCGTGGTGGGTTCCAGCGGCACATGCAGCGTCACCACGTCGCAGGTGCGAAGCAATTGATGGAAATCCACGCGCTCGGCGCGCGCGGCGGACACGTACTCATGGGTGAATTCGGCGATGTCGTGGTACACCACTTCGCACTCCCAGCCCTGCAGGCGCTTTGCCACGCGTGATCCGATTCTGCCCAGACCCACGATGCCCACGCGCTTTCCCACCAGCGTGTGGTAATCGGCTTCGGGCTGCGCGAGGATGGGTGCCTGCCAGGTGCCGGCGCGCACGCTCGCCATCTGCAGGTCCAGCCGGTGATAGATCATCACCATGAACGAGATGGCGTGTTCCGAGACCGCCACGGCATTGGCCCCGCCGTTGTTGCAGACGGGCACGCCCATCTTGTCGAGGATCACCTTCTGATACAGATCGGTGCCGGCGCTCGAGGTCTGGATGAGCTTGATGGTGGGGACTCGCCTGACGAGGTCGGTCACCTGTTCCGGCGTCAGCTGCCGGTAGATGGCCGGATGGATGGCAATGGCGCCTTGGCACTGCTTCGCCATTTCCTCGACGGTCTGGCGCGTGTCCACGACCTTGAATTCCACCGCATCCCCCAGCTGTTTGGCGATGCGGCTCATGTCGGCGTGGCGTTCACGCAGGGCGTCGCTGTCGGGCCCCAGAATGATGGCGAGTTTTGGCATTGGATGATCCTGTTTCGTGATTGACAACGTTGGCGCCGGATGGCGCCGCGAAAACTACTGCGATCCGGCCAGTCCGAGCTTGCGAATGATGCCGCCCCACTTGGCTTCTTCGTCAGTCATGTACTTCTGCGTGGCTTCGGGGGAAACCGTCTCGACGGGAATGAGGCCGATGGTACGCATGCGGTTCTGGATCTCGGGTTCGGCCATGATGCGTTTCATCTCGCTGTTCAGCCGTCCGAGGATGGGCGCGGGAGTGCCGGCCTTCACCAGCAGCACATGCCAGGACACCGCCTCGAAATCAGGCGTGTTGGCAGCCTCTGCAAGTGGCGGCACGTCGGGGAGCGATGTGAGGCGGGTTTGGGAGGACACTGCGAGCGCGCGGATGCGTCCGTCCTTGATCAGCGCCTGCGAGCCGCCGGCCTCCGCAAAGGCCATCTGCACGGTGCCCGAGGCGACGTCGGTGATCGACTGCGCAGTATCCTTGTACGGGACATTCAGGATGTCCAGGCCGAATCGCGTCGCCATCATGGCGCCCGCCAGTTGCGGCGCGGAGGCTATTCCCACCGAACTGTAGGCCAGTTTGCCGGGACGCTCTTTCGCATATTGGATGAACTCAAGCGCCGTTTTGGCCGGAATCTGCGGATTCACCACCAGGACAAACGGCGATTTGAGGTACAGCGAAACCGGCACCATGTCCTTCTGGAAATCGTAAGGGAGTTTCTTGTAGGCGCTCGGATTGATGGCCATGGCGGCGCTGGTGGCAACCAGCATGGTGTGTCCGTCGGCGGGCGCCGAAAGCAGCGCGTTGACGCCGATGATCTGCCCGCCACCGGGCTTGTTTTCGATGATGACAGGACGGCCCAGGCTTTGGCTCAGCTTTTCGCCGTAGGCGCGGGCAATGATGTCCAGACCGGTTCCGGGTACCAGCACCGCCACAATGGTAATGGTCTTGCTCGGGTAGCTTTGTGCTTTTGCCGCGGGCGTTGCCAGCATCAGGGCCGCTGCAAGCGCAGCAAGTAGGGGACGCGCGGGGATTCCGGACATGTTCTCACCTCCTCAGGGTTAGAAAGGCGATTGTTGCATGCCCGGGCCGTTGCCGCAGGAGCGTCCTGATAGACTTCGCGCCTGCAAGAATTCATGCCATGTCCAGCCGCAACAGCCCCCACAGTCGTTTTTCCCCCGAGGTGATTGAAGCCCGCCGCGCGGCCCTGCCACGCCCCGAGTTTCCCCCGGAGCTGCCCGTGAGCGGACGGCGCGAGGAAATCGCCGCGGCCATCCGCGATAATCAGGTGGTGATCGTCTGCGGTGAAACCGGGTCGGGCAAGACCACCCAGCTGCCCAAAATCTGCCTGGAACTCGGCCGCGGCGTGACGGGGCTCATCGGCCACACCCAGCCCCGGCGTATCGCCGCGCGCGCCACAGCCTCGCGCATCGCACAGGAACTGAAGACCGAGCTCGGCGGCGTGGTGGGTTTCAAGATCCGTTTCACCGATCAGGTGAGCGCGCGAACTTATGTGAAGCTGATGACCGACGGCATCCTGCTTGCCGAAACCCAGGGCGATCCCAAGCTCACGCAATACGACACCATCATCCTCGACGAAGCCCACGAGCGCAGCCTCAACATCGACTTTCTGATGGGCTACCTGAAGCAGTTGATCCTGGGCGGCGCGCGGCCGGACCTGAAGCTCATCATCACCTCCGCCACCATCGATGCCGAGCGATTCTCGAGACATTTCGACGGGGCGCCCGTGATCGAGGTCTCGGGGCGCATGTTCCCGGTGGAGGTGCGTTACCGGCCTTTCGATGAAGAGAAGGACGAGGACTTCGACCTTAACGACGCCATCACGGCCGCTGTCGATGAAACGGCGCGCACCGGTCCCGGCGACGTGCTGGTGTTTCTGCCTGGTGAGCGTGAAATCCGCGATGCGGCGGAGGCGCTGCGCAAGCACCATCCCCCGCATACGGAGATCCTCCCCTTGTTCGCACGGCTCTCGGCCGCCGACCAGGAGCGTGTTTTCAGGCCGCATATCGGGCGGCGCATCGTGCTGGCGACCAACGTGGCCGAAACCTCGCTCACGGTGCCGGGCATCCGCTATGTGATTGACGCGGGCCTCGCGCGCGTCAAGCGCTACAGCTATCGCAACAAGGTCGAGCAGCTGCGCGTGGAGAAAATCTCGCGCGCCGCCGCGCAGCAGCGCGCCGGCCGCTGCGGCCGGGTGTCCAGCGGCATCTGTATCCGTCTGTACGACGAGGAAGGCTTCAACCGGCGAGCCGATTTCACCGACCCTGAAGTATTGCGATCGTCACTGGCGGCAGTGATTCTTCGCATGAAGTCGCTGGGCCTGGCCGAGATCGAGGAATTTCCCTTCATCGATCCCCCGGCCCCCAAGGCGATTGCCGATGGCTATGCCCTGCTGCAGGAGTTGGGCGCGCTGGATGAGGAGCAGTTCCTCACCGAGACCGGCCGGCAGCTCGCGCGCCTGCCGCTGGATCCGCGCATCGGTCGCATGGTGCTGGCGGCGAAGGAGGAGGGCAGCCTTGCCGAAGTGCTGGTGATCGCCGCGGCGCTGTCGGTGCAGGATCCTCGCGAGCGCCCCATGGACCGCGCCCAGGCCGCCGACATGGCGCAGAAGCGCTTCGACCACGAAAAATCGGATTTCATCTCGTATCTCAAGCTGTGGCAGTTTTTCGAAGGCGCGCTCGAACACAAGAAATCCAACCGCAAGCTGCGTGACGAATGCCAGGCGCATTTTCTTTCCCATGTGCGCATGCGCGAGTGGCGCGACGTGCATTCGCAGCTGAAGGAGCTGGTGTCGGAGATGGGCTGGAAGGTCGGCGACGTGGTCATGAGGCCCGAGAGCGATCCCTCCCAGGGATATAACCCGCTGCATCGCGCGCTCATGACGGGGTTGCTGGGCAATATCGGCATGAAGACCGAGGAAGGCAGCTTCATGGGTGCGCGCGCCATCAAGTTCTGGGTGCATCCGGGATCCGGCGTGGCCAAGAAGGCGGGACGCTGGATCATGGCCGCGGAACTGGCCGAGACCACGCGCCTGTATGCGCGCTGTGTGGCCACCATCGATCCGCTGTGGCTGGAAACCATCGGTGCGCACCTCAT
>CAIUKQ010000467.1 GCA_903899705.1 uncultured beta proteobacterium | reverse complement strand
TGCACGCTGGAGGAGCGCCAGAAGCGCAAGGCGCGCTGCGATGCCGCCATCCAGGTGATGGCCGACAAGTGGGAGGAGATGAAGCCCGATGTCTGCGTCATCATGGGCAACGATCAGCGCGAGATGATGCTGACCGACATCACGCCGGCTTTGACCGTGTTCTGCGGCGACACCATCTGGAACGAGCCGGTTCCGGAATCGCATGTTCCGAAGATGCCGCCGGGCATTCACGAGGCGAGCTGGTCGCACAATCCGCCGCAGCATACGGAGTATCCCGGTCTTCGTGACCTGGCCGAAAAGATCACCAAGAAGGGCATCAAAAACAGCTTTGACCTTTCCGTGTCCTACGAGATTCCGCGCAACCCCGAGCACTACTCCAACGGCATCGGCCATGCGTTCGGCTTTGTGTACCGCCGGATCATGCGCGACAAGGTGGTGCCCAACGTGCCGCTGATCGCGAATACTTTCTATCCGCCGAACCAGCCGACGGCCAAACGCCTGTATGACTTCGGCCAGCTGGTGGGCGAGACCATTGACTCCTGGGACAAGGATCTGCGTGTGGCAGTCATCGGCTCCGGCGGCATGACGCACTTTTGCATCGACGAGGAATTCGACAATATGTTCTTCGACGCTTTCAAGAACAAGGATGCGAAGACCCTGACGGATATCGACGATGGCTGGTTTCAGGCGGGAACCTCGGAGTTGAAGAACTGGATTCACGCAGCGGGTTGCCTGTTCAATTCAGGTCTGAAGGGCTCACCGACCGTGGTGGATTACGTCCCGTGTTACAGGTCAGAGGCGGGTACGGGTACGGCCAACGGTTTTGTGCACTGGTCGTAGTGGCAATAAAATATCAATAAATACAAATGGTTATATAGTTTTTGCATTGGAATGTGGAAACCTGAGAAGTCAACAAACCGCCGCGTTCAGCGGCGGTGCCATTTCAAGGAGGAGAAAGCATGACAACCGCGGCTGAGAACGACGTGCTCACCCAGGTGGGCCCGGGAACTCCGATGGGCGAGCTGATGCGCCAGTACTGGGTGCCGGCGGCCATGTCTTCCGAGTTGAAGGTGGATGGCGATCCCATGCGCCTGGTGCTTCTTGGAGAGAAGCTGTTGGCATTCCGCGATTCGACCGGCAAGGTCGGCATACTTGACCACCGGTGCCCGCACCGTCGTGCCTCGCTATTCTTCGGGCGCAACGAGGATGGCGGCATTCGCTGCGTTTATCACGGCTGGAAATTCGATACGGCAGGCAAATGCCTCGAGACGCAAAACGTGCCCGATCCCGCCTTCAAGGACCATATCCGGGCGAAGGCCTATCCCACCGCCGAACGTAACGGCCTGATCTACGCCTACATGGGCAAGTCCGCGCAGCTGCCGCCGCTTCCGGAAATCGATCCGGCACTGGCCGACGTGAAGGATGTGCATATCCAGTTTGAATTGCGTGAATGCAACTGGCTGCAGGCCGTCGAAGGTGAGCTCGACACCAGCCATGTGGGCATCATGCATTTCGGAGCCGTCAAGGTGAAGGATGTGGAAGAGGATCAGCACCAGAAGCACCTGGTTGCCAACAAGGCGCCAGAGTACAAGATCGCCGAGACCGACTATGGCTACATCTATGGCGCGCACCGCCCGGCCGAGGAAGGGCAGCTTTACTGGCGCATCGGCCAGTTCCTGATGCCGTTCTGGACGATGCCGCCGATCAATCACCTGGCCACCAACGTGCTGTTGCGCGTCTATGTGCCGGTGGATGACCATCACACCATGGTGGTGGCGATCGTGAAGAACGGCGCTTATCCGGCGGCCCGCGTGAAGCTCAATGAAACCATCGCCGGCGCTTCGCAGAATTATCCCTTCCTGCCCAACACCACCGACTGGATGGGACGCTGGCGCCTGCGCGCGAATCAGCGCAATGATTTTGAAATCGACCGTGAGGTGCAGCGCACCCGCAGCTTTACCGGCATCGAAGGGGTGCAACTGCAGGATCAGGCGATCCAGGAAAGCATGGGGGAAATTGCAGATAGGCCGGACGAGCAACTCGCCCCCAGCGACATCATGATCGTGCGTGTGCGAAGGCTCCTGATGCAGGCCGTCACGGATTACCGGGAGAAGGGCGTCCTTCCGCCGACGGCGAACCGCCCGGAGCTTTATCGCGGCCACCGCGGCGGGCATTTCATTGCCGATGCCAAGGTGGAATGGCGCGACGCGTATTCCGAGTTGCTGGCGAAATCGCCATGGGAGAGCGTGGGCAGGCAGCAGGCTGCGGCCTGACGCGGTGGCGCGCGTGCCCCGAAAGTTCCACGCTGCAATCGTATTCTTCGCGGCATTGCATGTCGCAATAGTCGCGAATTCCGCGCAAGCCCAGGATTCGTATCCGAATCGCCTGATCCGATGGGTGGTTCCCTACGGCACCGGCACGGGCGCTGACATCCTGGCCCGGCTTCTGGGCCCGATGATCGCGGAGCGGTGGAAGGTTCCTGTTGTCGTCGAGAACCGCCCCGGGGCCAGCGCCGTCATCGGCCACGAATACCTGTCCAAATCAGCGCCCAATGGTTACACCATGGGATTCTCGGCCACCTCGTTCACCGCCAACGTGCCCATGGTCAGGACGCTTCCCTACGATCCGATGAAAAGCTTCGACCAGGTGGTGCTCGTCGCCACCAATATCACCTCGTTCTGCATCGCCAACAATGTGCCGGCAAAAACGCTCGCCGATTTCATGGCCCTGGCGAAACGCAATCCGGGAAAGATGAATTTCGGTTCCACCGGCAGCGGCGCCCCGCAGCACATGGCCATGGAACTGTTCAAGCTTGAGGCACGTATCGATCTTGTGGCGGTTCCCTACAAGGGTTCGCCAGGTGCGATTTCGGATCTGATTGCGGGCCACATTCAGGCCATGGTGCTGCCGCTGCAGACCGCCGCGCCCCATGCCCGCAACGGCAGCATCCGGATGCTGGCGATCATGAGCGCCCAGCGTGCGCCAGCGTTTCCGGACATTCCTTCGATGCGCGAACTCGGATTTCCGTCCGTGGATGTCGACACCTGGTACGGCATTTTTGCGCCCGCGGGAACGCCAAAGGAAATCATCGCCCGTTGGAATGGCGAAGTGAACGGCCTGTTGAAGCTCCCCGAAGTGCGGGACGCCTTTGACAAGCAGGGCCTCGTACCAGCCGGCGGAGCCCCTGAGCGCTTCACACAGCTCCTGCGCGAAGACCTGGCTCGCTGGACACGCGTGGTCAGGGAAACCGGCATTAAAGCCGAATAACATTATTGAGGAAACAGACAATGCTCCAGCTCTACACCGCCCGCAATTCCATCTGTACCCAGAAGGTCTTCCTTACTCTGCACGAGAAGAAACTTGCATGGGATCAGAAAATTATTGATCTGTTCAAGAACGAGCAATACGATCCGGAGTACCTGAAGCTCAATCCCAAGGGCGTGGTACCCACGCTGGTGCATGAAGGCGAGTCGATCGTCGAATCGACGCTGATTTGCGAATACCTGGACGAGGCTTTCCCCGGGCCGGCTTTGCAGGCCGCAACGCCGGCGGGGCGCGCACATATGCGCCTGTGGAGCAAATTCATCGACGAAGGCATCTTCGAGGCGACGCGCGAGATCAGCTTTTCGGCGATGTTCCGTGAACGCATGAAGAACATGACCGAAGAGCAACGCCAGACGCGGTTTCGCAATGTCGGCGATCCGGAGCGGCGCGCCCGCTACATATCCACCTATGAAGAAGGCGTCGAGTCGGTGTATGTCTTCCAGGGCATAGCCTCCTATGAAAAAATGTTCAAGGCCATGGAATCGGATCTGGCCGATGGGCGGACCTGGATATGCGGCGAGCGGTTCACGCTGGGCGATATCAACCTGATGCCGTTTGTGGCGCGACTGGAGTATCTCGATCTGCTGTCCGTCTGGATTGCGGACAGACCCCGGGTGCAGGCATGGTGGGCCCGGGCCAAGGCGCGGCCAAGCTTCGTCGATGCCATCGCCGGCAAGCTGACCGGCGATGAAATGGCGGCGATGAAATCGCATGGAGGCGCCATCCGTGAACGTGTCGCGCAACGGCGCGCCGAATATCTTGCGCAGTTGGCCTAATTCCTTCTTCGCGCCCCTCAGGTTCTTTCGGGGCGTTCCCGGCAAATCGCACGCAATTCGGTGATCAGGTCGCGGCATACCGGTGAAAAGCGGCTGCGCGCCCTGACTGTCAGGTGCAGCGCGACGTCGAAACCAATCTCCCTCACCGGCAGCGGCCGCAGTTGCCGGCTCTTCAGATGGTGGTTGATCAATTCCTCCGGCAACAGGGTGACAAGATCGCTCGCAAGCGCCAGTGCCACGCTGGTCGGGCTGGGGGATGGCGCTTCGATACGGGGCGCCGGCGGCAGAAGTCCGTTGCGCAGGAAAACATCATCAAAGCGCTCGCGCGCCAGATGTTGTCCGGCCGGAAGTATCCAGTCCGCCTGTGCAAGATCCGCAAGCGTCACTTTTTTTCGTCGCGAAAGCGGATGCGCGGCGCGCACCACCACCAGAGGGCGCATGTAGCCAAGCACCTCGTCGAGTATTCCGGAACCTGAGCGTTCCATCGGACCCGGTCCGAAGATGAAATCAATCTCTCCACCAACAAGCCGGGGCTTCAGTTCTTCGAATCCGCCCTGATGGATAACCAAGCGGGTATCCGGAAAACGCCGCAGAATCCTTTCGACGGCCCGATGTGCGATCGAATAGCCTTCGAACGGTCCGATGCCAAAGCGCACAAACCTTTCTGCAGCACCCTGCATTCCCTTAAGCTCCTGGGCCGCCGATTGCAGCGTTGCGTCCATCAACCTCGCGTATTGAACCAGCACTTCCCCATAGTGCGTCGGTACGATGCCGCGCCAGCTGCGTTCAAACAATGCGATGCCAAGGTCGGATTCCATGGCGCGCAGGCTCCGGCTGAGCGCGGGCTGGGCCAGCAGCAACTGTTTCGCGGCGGCGCGAATGCTGCCGCTGTCGGCGACAGCCACCATCTGTCGGAGTTGCTTGAGCTGAAGCCGGTAGACGGCCTGCAGGGGTGTTTCCATGGGGGCTGCAAAAAGGACGTGGGGGGGGCATTGTGCGTCGACCAGGGTTGACCGGCAAGGACATGATGCCAAAATGGCATATCCCTGTGTTTAAACGGTATTTCCGGGTGACAGGTTGGTTCCCCTAAGATAAAAAACAGAAAGCACCACCCAAATACGGATTTCGAGAAAGCAGGACATGCGGGACAAACCGAATTTTCTTTTCATCATCACCGACCAGCATCGCGCCGATCACCTGGGGTGCTATGGAAACACGGTGCTGCGGACTCCGGCCATCGATGGCATCGCCGCGCGCGGTGTCCGATTCGACCATTTTTACTCTTCGAATCCCATTTGCATGCCCAACCGAGCCAGCATCATGACCGGACGCATGTCATCTCTTCATGGGGTCAGGGACAACGGCGTTCCGCTCTCCCTTGATGAAACCACATTCGTCGAATTGCTGCGTGCAGGCGGATATCGCACGGCTCTGATCGGAAAATCCCACCTGCAGAATTTCACTGGCATGCCACCGCCTTATCCGCCGTCTTTCGATCCGGATATGCAGGCTCCGCCGGGGGACCTGCGGGACGCCCGTCATGGCATGCGCGATGGCCCGGCCTATGACAACGAGCAGCCGGCGGACTGGCTGGCCGAGCCGCTGCACGAGGTACGCCTGCCTTTCTACGGGTTCGAGCACGTGGAGCTGTGCACCGACCATGGAGACAACGTTCGCGGCCACTATCTGCGCTGGCTTCGCGACAGGGATCCCGAAGCGCTGAAACTCTGGGGGCGGGAGAATTCAAGGAAGGTGCCGGACCGAAGCGCGCCGCAGGCCAGGCGTCCGACCCTGCCTGCCGAACTCTATCCGACCAGTTATGTCGCCGACAGGACCATGGCGTATCTGGAAGCGCATGCCCGTGGCGGCAGCGGAGAACCGTTTTTCATTCAGTGTTCTTTTCCGGATCCGCATCACCCCTTCACGCCACCGGGCAAGTACTGGGACATGTACTCACCGGACTCGATCACGCTGCCGCCTTCGTTTTATCGACCTTCCGTCGATCAAGTGCCATTTCTTCGCCATATTCATGAGAGTGCGCCAGCGGGTTCGCCCGGCAGGGAGCGGGGCCCTGCGTTTGCCGTTACAGAACAGGAAGCGAAAGTCATTCATGCACTGACCTACGGGATGATTGGCCTCATTGATGACCGCATCGCCGATGTGCTTGCAACCCTGGACCGGCTCGGGTTGCGCGAAAACACCGTGGTGATCTTCACGAGTGACCATGGCGACTGGTTGGGCGATCACGGCGTGGTCCTCAAGGGGCCGCTGCACTATCAGAGTCTCATCCGGGTTCCTTTCATCTGGTCGGATCCCGAAGCGCCCAATGCGGGTACTGCGAGCGGGGAGATGGCCGGATCCATCGATATTGCGAGATCGGTGCTCGCGCGCGCTGGCCTTGCCCCCTGCCATGGAATGCAGGGCCAGGCGATTGGTGACATCGTGTCGAATAACCTTCCCTCCAGGCATGATGGCATGATCGTCGAGCAGACCACGCGGCAGTATTTGCCCGGCATGGATCGCAACGTGCGTTTGAACAGTTTTGTCGACGCCAGGTGGCGGTTGACCATCTGGGAGGCCACGGGCTGGGGTGAGCTCTATGACCTTCGGGAAGACCCCTTCGAAATGTGCAATTTGTGGGATGACCCGTCACACCGGGGCATCCGGGAGGAATTGATGCTGCGCATGATCCGCTCGACCATTGCGCTTCAGGACTGGTCACCGCTGCAGGTGCGAGCGGCATGAACGGAAATCGTATCCAATCAACAAGGAGAGTCCAATGACGCGCATTTTGCGGTGTGCGCTTGCAGTCATGGTGCTGGCGGTTTCGGGACACGTTCTTGCGCAGGCCTATGCGTCCAAACCGGTGAGACTGGTCATTCCCGCTCCGCCCGGCGGCGGCATGGACTTGGTCGCGCGTCAGTTCGGTCAACGTCTCTCGGAGGCGGTTGGCCAGCAGATCGTCATGGACAATCGCCCCGGCGCGGCCACTATCATTGGCGTCGGTTATGTCGCCAAGGCGCCGGCGGATGGCTATACGCTGCTGATCAGTTCGGATTCCGCCATGGGCGTCAACCCGCTCATCTACCGGAATCTGCCCTATGACACGGTGCGGGACTTTGCACCGGTGTCGCTTGTGATGCGTGTGCGTTCGGCCATCCTGACCAGTGGAAAGGCGAGCCTTCATTCGCTTGCGGAATTGATCAAATCTGCAAAGGATAAGTCGGGATTCCTGAATTACGGTTCCTTCGGTGTGGGTTCCTCTCCGCATCTGAATCTCGAACTGCTCAAGCTGAGGGCGCAGATCGATATGACCCACATTCCCTACAAAGGGGCGCCGGAAGTTCTGATCGCGCTATCCAGCGGGGAGATTCAGGTGGGTTACATGGGCACGGGCGGTCCCGTTCGCACCGCCGCGAAGTCCGGGGCGATACGAGTCATTGCGGTGGACGGTAGTCGGAGTCATCCGCTGTTTCCCGGCGTGCGCACGCTCGCTGAAGACGGGTTGGAGGCCATACAGCAGGCCTGGTTCGCCATTTATGCACCTGCAGGAACGCCTGATGCCATTGTCAGGAAACTCAACGCGGATCTTGGTGTCATCGTCAAGGATGACGCATTCATACAGGCGGCAGAAGGCGTTCTTGGCGGGGAAGCAGCGCACAGTACTCCCGAGGAACTTGCGGCGCTGCAGAAGAGTGTCACTGATTCGCTTGCGCCGGTGGTCAAGCGTCTGAATATTCAACTCGATTAAAAAGGCTTGAGAATGATTGATCGCCGGGTAATCGAAAGTGACGTCCTGGTGATAGGCGGCGGCATCACCGGTTCATTTGCAGCGATCAAGGCGCACGACAGCGGCGCGACCGTGGCGGTGGCAGACAAGGGCACGATCGGGCGTTCAGGTCAGTCGCCCTATGTCGACAGCCATCTCGTATTCAATCCGGAATGGGGTGATGATCTCAAGGCCTGGCTTGATACGATTTCCCGGGTGGGGGAGTACGTGGCGCATCTTGGCTGGACCGAAGTGGGGTTCATGGAGTCGCACGACCGCTACAAGGAAATGGTGGAGTGGGGCGTTGAGTTCGCCAAAAATCCCGATGGCAGCCTTTACCGCCGCCCCGGTCTGCTGGGACCGACCAAGACCCTGTTCATGCCGCCCATGGCAATCCCCGACACCCTGCGCGAGCAGATGCGCCTCCGGCAGGTGCGCCTTTTCAATCGCACCATGATCTTCGATCTGATCCGCCAGAACGGACAGGTCGTCGGTGCGCTGGGTGCAAGTACCTGGAAGGATGAAATCTCCCTGGTTGAATTCCGCTGTAAAGCCGTGGTGCTGGCTTGCGGGGCTTCGGGCCTGAAGGGGCCCCAATGGCCGATTCACATGCTGACCGGCGATGGCGACGCCATGGCCTATCGGGCAGGTGCGGCCATCACAGGCAAGGAATTCATCGACCCGCACCCGGTCAATGCGCTCCGACCCGCGGAATTCAACTGGAACATCAAGTTCGGCGGCACCAAACTGGAGGATCTCGGTCCTCCGCACGGACCCATCATCAACGCTTTGGGACAGGAAATCCGCCAGCGCGGCACTCTGTATCCCGATCTGGAATTCGAAGCGCACGCGGGCAATGCACCCCTGACATTCTTTCCCACGCGCGACTCCCTCGACACCATGCCCTGGGTGGGCGGCGGGGCGCTGGGAATGTCGATACACAAGGCGGAGGGGGTGTGGGCGAAAGACCTTCATGGATGGAGTGGCGTGCCCGGGCTTTGGGCGGCCGGGGACGCACTGGGCAGCATGGCCAGTGGCGCGACCTATGCGGCGATGGGTCTGTCCTCGGCCAATTGTGCCGTGACCGGCGCGCGCGCGGGTGTTGCGGCGGCGGCGTATGCGCGATCGACGGCTTCGGCGACGCCTGAATCAGGCGTGGTCGCGGAAATCGAGTCGCGACTGCTTGCGCCTTCCGCGCGTTACGGGGGATATACGCCGCACTGGCTGATTTCACTTTTGCAGAATCTGGTTTCGCCGTATTACATGCTGCACATCAAGCGCGGTGACCGGCTTGCCGCAGCCCTCACGATGCTGGAATTCCAGCGCGACCACATCGTGCCCAAGCTGTATGCGCGCAACATGCATGAGCTGCGGCTGGCGCATGAGGCCGCCAACATGGTTCTCAATGTGGAAATGAGGTTGCGTGCATCCATGGCACGCACCGAGAGTCGCGGTTGTCATTACCGCGAGGATTTTCCGTTTCGGGATGACGAGAACTGGCTGTGCTGGCTGCTCATCCGGCAAGGGGAGAAGGGCATGACTCTGGAACGTGAACCGGTGCCGCAGGCGTGGCGCCCTGATCAGGCATTGCCCTACGAGCAGCGTTATGAATGGCGCATCCCGGGTGAAGAGGCGCATTTAGCCGGGAACGCGGGCGCCGGTGGCGTAAAGGCAGGCACAGTCGCCTCAGGAGGTAATGCCCCGTGAAGCATCCAGCCCCTCTGAATGAGAAGGAACCGGTGGGAACAAACGTTCACATCGACTATGAAAAATGCACCAACTGCGGAATTTGCGTGCGTTCCTGCCCAGTGGATGTGCTGCGCATCAGCACACGCACGCGCTGGCTTGAAGCAACATTCTGGGAGGACTGCATGCTTTGCAAGCTGTGCGAAGTGGATTGCCCCGAGGATGCGATCCATATTTCGCCCGACAAGGTGCTGCGACATCCCCTGAGCTGGGGCTAGTTGCCTGACGTCAGTCTTGCGCCGGAGGCCGCATAATCCGGAGTGGTCAATTCAAACTGGCGGCACCGGAATCCATGAAATATCGTGAAGCGGGGAGTACCGGTCTGCAGGTATCCGAAATCGGCTTCGGCTGCGGCGGCACGGCCGGGCTGATGCTCAAGGGCAGTCCATCGGAACGGCAACGTGTCATTGCACGCGCTCTCGAGTTGGGCATCAACTATTTCGACAATGCACCGGATTACGGCGATGGCCTTGCCGAGGAAAATCTCGGTTCGGACCTGCGTGCCCTAGGAGCAAAGCCCGTCATCGTGACCAAGGTTGAGGTGAGGCATGCTGATCTGGCGGATATCGCCGGCCATGTCCAGCGATCAGCCGAAGCCAGTCTCAAGCGGCTGGGTGTGGAAGCGATAGACATCCTCCAGATTCACAACGGCCCCACCCGCAATCCGCCCGATTTGCAGGGTAGGGCCTACTCGCAGCTGGGGTTGCAGGATTTTTTGCGGGCCGGAGGCGCTCTGGAAGGTTTGCAACGGGTTCTGCGCGACGGCAAGGCCCGGTTTATCGGTTTCATTTGTCGCGGCAATGATGGCGGCGAAGTCAGGCAACTGCTTCAGACCGGCCTGTTTAATATGATCAATGTTCCCTACACGCTGTTGAACCCAACAGCAGGAATGGACGCGTCTCCCGGTCTCAAGGTGGCAAAGGATTTCGGGAATGTGATCACAGCCGCAAGGGAGCACGGTGTCGGTGTCGCGGTCTACAGTCCGATGGCCGGAGGATTCCTGACCGACCATTTTGTCTCAGGCGGGGCACGCCACCCCCATTCGCGCGGCCTCATGGATCCCGCCTCGACGGAATTTCATCGCCAGCTCTCGATGGCCCGCGAGTTCTCTTTTTTAAGTGTTCCCGGAAAACACAGTCTCGCGCAGGCGGCCATGCGGTTTCCGCTGATGCACTCCGGCGTAACCGTGGTTCTGGGCGGCTATTCGGATATCAAACAGCTGGAGGAGGGAGTGCCGGCGTCCTGCGAGGGTCCGCTTTCCGATGAAATGATGCATCGAGTGGAGGCGGTGTGGCGGGGCAATTTTGGACAGCACTGATAGACAGCGTATGACAAACAAAAAGGGCGCCGAAGCGCCCTTTTTTTGTTGCCGGCAATAAAGCCTATTTCATCATCTGCTGTTCAAGGTTGTGCATGAGCTTGTAGCACGAGAGCACCTGCGCGACGCTGGAATTGGGTTCGCGCTTTTCCTGGATGGCGGCGATGAATTCACGGTCCTGCAATTCAATGCCGTTCATCGACACGGCGACCTTGGAGACGTCGATCTTCTCCATTTTGCCGTTGTAGAGGTCGTCGTAGCTGGCGATGTAGGTGCCGTTGTCGCAGATATAACGGAAGAACGTGCCCAGCGGGCCGTCGTTGTTGAACGACAGCGTCAGCGAGCACAACTTGCCGGAGCCGGTCCTCATCTGGATCGACATGTCCATGGCGATGCCAAGGGTCGGATGGATCGGGCCCTGCAGCGCGTTGGCGGCAACCACCTGTTCGCCGGTCTGGTACTGGAACAGATCGATGGTGTGCGCGGCATGGTGCCACAGCAGGTGGTCGGTCCAGCTGCGCGCCCCGCCCGCGGCGTTGATGTTGGTGCGGCGAAAGAAGAACGTCTGCACATCCATGTGCTGGATGTTGACTTCGCCTTTCTTGATGCGCTGATTCATGTACTGATGGCTGGGGTTGAAGCGGCGCGTATGGCCGCACATCGCCACGACGCCGGTTTCCTTCTGCATCTTCACCACGGCTTCGCCGTCGGTGTACACGTCGCAAAGGGGAATTTCGACTTGAACATGTTTGCCTGCCTTCATGCAGGCTATGGCCTGCGAGGCGTGCATCTGCGTGGGGGTGCACAGGATGACGGCGTCCAGGTCTTTCATCGCCAGCGTTTCGTTCAAATCGATGGTGGCGTGCGGGACTTTCCATTTTGCGGCGAGCTCTTTGGTGGGCTCGATGCGACGTCCAACCAGCGAGACGACTTCCACGCCCTTGATGTTGGCCAGCCCCTCCAGGTGCTTGATGCCGAATGCTCCTCCGCCTGCAACTGCGATCTTCATGTGAATCTCCTTATCTACTTGATTTACTTCGTTTTTTCAAGAATCATGTGACCGACGGCCGTGTTGGATGCCGGCACGTGATGAAAACGGTGAACCTGTTTGAAGTCGGTGCCCATGGCGCCCAGAGCCACCAGCCACATCACCAGTTCGATGGCCTCGGCGCCGGCTTCGCGCACGTATTCGATATGCGGGATTTTTGTCAGGCTCACCGGATCGGACACCATGCGGTCGAGGAAACGATTGTCGAATTCCTTGTTGATGAGGCCGGCGCGCTGGCCCTGGATCTGGTGGCTCATGCCGCCGGTGCCCCAGATCTGGACATTGAGGTCTTCGTCGAATTTTTCGACGGCGCTGCGGATGGCCTTGCCCAGGTTGTAGCAGCGATTTCCGGTGGGTGGCGGGTATTGCACCACGTTGACCGGGAACGGAATGATGCGGCAGGGCCAGGCCTCGGGCTGCCCGAACATCAGCGACAGCGGAACCGACAACCCGTGGTCAACCTTCATGTCGTTGATGATGGTGAGGTCGAACTCGTCCAGGATCACCGATTGCGCGATGTGCGCGGCCAACTCCGGGTAGCCGATCACATCCGGTACCTTGCGCGGGCCCCAGCCCTCGTCGGCGGGAGGGAAGCGATCGGCGCAACCAATCGCGAAGGTGGGGATGATGGTGGAGTCGAAGGCCGTCGCGTGGTCGTTGTAGACGAGGATGATTACGTCCGGTTTTTCCTGCTTGATCCACTGCTTGGAAAACTCGAAACCCTTGAAGAGGGGCACCCAGTACGGATCCTCGGTTTTGCCCAGGTCGATCGCCGCGCCGATGGCCGGCACATGCGAGCAGAACACCGCGGAGTTGATTTTTGCCATTACTTTTTCTCCACGTTCGCGTTGGTTTTCAGCTTGCCGTCCTTGATCTCGCTCAGGTAACGGTTGCCTTCGACCTGACGGCCGCCGGTGAGCATCATCTGGCGGTAGTCGGGAGCCGACATGCCGGTCATGCTGGATGCGGCCTGCTCGAACGACTGGCCATCAGAGGAAAATATTTTCGAGAGGAAATAAATATTGCCGCCCGCCGCGATCATGCGGTTGTAGTCGCGCGTCAG
Source organism: uncultured beta proteobacterium (assembly GCA_903899705.1). Classification (GTDB taxonomy): domain Bacteria; phylum Pseudomonadota; class Gammaproteobacteria; order Burkholderiales; family SG8-39; genus 2-02-FULL-62-17. Next base: position 1,696 of record CAIUKQ010000467.1, on the reverse strand, counting down.
CACCCCCTGTTTCTGTTCCTCGTTCATCGGCCACTGGTCCAGATACGCGCGCTGGTCCGCCTTGAACTTTTCGCGGTTCTCCGCCTTCATCAGCGACATGCAGAACTGGTTGAGGTGATAGCCCTTGCGCGCCATTTCCGCGTCAAACACGGTGGTGCCGGGGACGTCCTTGTAGGGTTTTTCGAGTGCCATGGGCACGCTCCTGATTGGTTTGAACCCGGAGTCGCGGCGGCCAGGTCGATAGAGCCTGGCCAGACTCGGGAGGGAAGGCCATGAATTTCAAGCAGCATTTTAACAGTTTGAAGTTGCCCGGACGCTGATCCGTGTCAAATCAAAGTGGAAACCCCGCGTACTGTTCAGCCACGCTCGCCTGCGCGTGCAATGAACCCGCCAGGTAATCAAGTTCCGTTTCCTGCGCGCGCTGGTCGAACTCCGTCATCCCCGGTGCACGATGCAACAAATTGGTGAGCCAGAAGGAAAATCGGACCGCGCCCCAGACGCGCTTCAATGCGGTTTCGCTGTAGCCATCCAGCAGTTGGCTCGAGCCGTCTTTGTAGAAGCTCTTTAGCGCCCGCGAGAGGTAGTACACATCGGAGAAGGCCAGGTTCAGCCCCTTTGCTCCGGTGGGTGGAACGATGTGCGCGGCGTCTCCGGCGAGGAACAGCCTGCCGTAGCGCATCGGTTCCGCCACGAAGCTTCTGAGCGGGGTGATGGATTTTTCAATCGATGGCCCTGTGACGATGCCGGACGAAATGGCCTTCGGGAACCGGGCGATCAATTCTTCCCAGAATCGCGCATCCGGCCAGTCTTCGATGCGGTCTGTGAGCGGCACCTGGATGTAGTAGCGGCTCAACATGGGGCTGCGCATCGAGGCGAGCGCAAAACCCCGCGGATGATTGGCGTAGGTGATATCGGGTACCGGGGGTGTCTCCGACATGATGCCCAGCCATCCGAAGGGATATTCCTTGTTGTAGCTGCGTAGGATGTTCGCGGGTATGGCCGTGCGGCTCACGCCGTGGAAGCCGTCGCAGCCGGCGACGAAATCGCAGTCGATGCGCTGCGATTGGCCTTCGTGTGTGAAGGTCACGTAGGGCTTTTCCGTGTCGAGGTCATGCGGTTTGGCGTCGGTCACCTCGTCAAAGAACGCGGCCTTGCGCCGGTCGGCGGCGGCGTAGAGATCCGCCTGAATGCTCGCCTGCCCATAGGCCATCAGCGTGCTGTTGACGAAACGCTTGGTGTCGATGAAGAAGTCGCTCTTGCCCGCCCACACGATGGCGGTGCCGTCGTGCGGAATGCCCTCGCGGTCAAGGCGCTCGCCCACGCCGGCGGCGCGCAGCATTTCCACCGTGCCCTGTTCGAGCACGCCTGCGCGTATGCGGCCAAGCACATATTCGCGGCTGCGCATTTCAAGGACGATGGATTCGATGCCGGCCTGATGCAGTATTTCGGAGAGCAGCATGCCCGCGGGGCCGCCGCCGATGATCGCTACCTGGGTGCGCATGGGGGTCATTTCAAAATGGAAAAATGGTTGGTAACGGCGTCTATTATGTAACCGGAGCCGCGAATTTCCCGGACAGAAGTCCGGCGTCGGGCTGCTCGATGCCTCCGATTGCCGGATAGTTCGGGTGTTTGGGCGCATCCCATACATCAAAGGATTCCGGCGCATAGGGCCATTTCGTCGCCTGTCTAGGACCGG
>CAIUKQ010000466.1 GCA_903899705.1 uncultured beta proteobacterium | reverse complement strand
GTGGCATCGAAGACATCCCCGCGCCGGAACACGCCAGAGGCCATCTTGTAGTTGTCGAGTGGAAATCCGGCCAGCACCACGACGAATGCGAGGGCCGAGGCCATTGCCGCGCCGATGCGGATTGCCGGGCGGCCGTTTGAGCGCCACAGGAGCACGAGACCCAGACTCACGTCGAGCGCTGCGCCGACAGCGATCAGCCCCTTCAATCCGAGGAGCGGCATGCCCACGTGCGCGGCGAAAAATACGCCAAGGATGGAGCCCAGGGTGTTGGACGCATACACCGCGCCGATGCTTTTCTCCCCATGCCCGAGCCGCAGCAGGCTGTAGGTAATGAGCGGCAGCGTCATCCCCGCGCAAAAGGTCGCGGGAAACATCACCGTCAGCGCAATGCCGTGGCTGGAAGCCAGGAACAAGGTGTGGCCGGTGTCGGTCTTTGCCAGTCCCTTGATGACGGCGGCCATCACGTCGAACATCTGTCCGTAGACGGGGATGGTGGCCAGGGCCAGCAGGCCCATGGCCACCTGCACCCAGCCGAGGAAGCGCATCGGTTCGGCGATGGTATCGATGCGGTGTTTCACCCACAGTCCGCCGAAGGCGAGGCCCAGGATGAACGCTGAGAGCATCAGTTCGAAGGAATGCGTCGAGGCGCCCAGCACCAGCGAGAGCATTCTTATCCAGCCGATTTCGTAAATGAAAGAGGCTGCGCCGGTGAGGAGGGCGATCGACAGGAATAGGGAATACGAGGCGGGTTCACCGGATGCGTCTTCGGCGGCGACGGATTGCGCAGAGACCTTCGTTATCGAAGGTTGCTCCGGTGCCGGCTCGCCGCCACGGGCAAGCAACCACACCGTTGCGGCAAGGACCAGATTGATGGCGCCCGCAAGCTGGATGGTGCCCGGCAGCCCCAGTGTCTCGATCAGGTAGAAGCCGCTCGCGAGCACGCCGACCGCTGCGCCAAAACTGTTGGTGAAGTAGAGCATGGCGAGCGAGCCGCCGGGCCCGACCGGATAGCGGCGGATGAGGCCCGCACTCATCAACGGGAAGGTCATGCCAAGGAGAATCGACTGCGGCAGGATCAGCAGTCCGGCCAGAAGCCATTTGGCGATTGCGGCGCCGCTTTCCGTTCCCAGGCTCGGCAGCAGCAAGTCATAGGCCCAGGTGGTGAGCGCGACAAAGCTTGCGTGAAAAACCAGCGCGGCAAGTCCGATCAGTCCCTCGGTGATGGCGTAACCCATTAGCAGGTTGCGCCAGCGCAATCCGTATCGGCTGCACACCCACGCCCCGATCGCCATCCCGCCCATGAACAGCGCGAGCACCAGGGTCTGTGCATAAGCGGCGTGACCCAGGAACAATTTGAGATAATGGCTCCAGATCGATTCATAAATCAGGCCCGCAAAACCGGATGCGGTGAAAAGCAGGAAGAACACGCCGCGCGGGACGCGGGGACGGACGCTTCTGTTCAAGGTGTAGTCTCTCGTTATGTCCGCGACGGCTGCGGGTGCGTTTGCGAAAGGCGGTATCTTAACTGGCGATCTTTGGAATGCGGACCGAGGGTTGATCCGTCCGGTGTGAGGAAAATTGAGGCAACATGCAAAACATGACAGCGGCCATTCTGCATTTGAAGAAATTAATTCACCGGAATTCTTCCGGAACGTTCGGTGCTTCCATCGCGCTTCTCGCAGCCGTGCTTGTGAACACAGGATGTCAGACCGTGCAGACCACGCAACCCGGCGTGGTCGGTGTCGAGCGCAAGCAGACCATGACCTCGCTCCTGCCTGTCAGCCAGGTCAACGACGGCGCGGAAAAGGCGTATCAGCAGGTGCTGGCCGATGCGCGCAAGAAGAACCAGCTTAATCGCGACGCTGCTCAGCTTGCGCGCGTGAAGCGCATCGCCGACAGGCTGATTCCCGTGACGGCGGCATTCAGAAACGACGCGCCCGGCTGGAAATGGGAAGTCAATGTCATCACCTCCGACGAAGTCAATGCGTGGTGCATGCCCGGAGGCAAGATCGCGGTCTACACCGGACTGATCGACAAGCTGAAAATCACGGATGATGAAATGGCCGCAGTCATGGGCCACGAGATTGCGCACGCGCTTCGGGAGCACGGGCGGGAACGTGCGTCACACGCGGCGCTGCAGGGCACGGTGCTCAACATCGGGGCTGCGCTTCTGGGCATCGGCAGCGCGGGCGTGGACATCTCGAATGTCATCCTAGATGTGACTTTCAACCTGCCGAATTCACGGCAGGACGAAACCGAGGCCGACCGCATTGGCGTCGAGCTGTCGGCGCGGGGAGGGTTTGACCCGCATGCGGCGGTGGGTCTGTGGCAGAAGATGAACCAGCTGGGCGGTGCCAAGGGGCCGCAGTTTCTGTCGACCCATCCTTCGCCGGACAATCGTATGAAGGATCTGCAGGTGTATTCGGATCGTGTCATGCCCCTGTACCAGGCCGTTTCGAAAAAATAGCTGACCGCGGGAACAGGTGAGCGACGATGGCGCGCCCGACCGCGCATTTTTTCTTGCATAGACTGTGACACAGTCGGGCTTTGGGGCGAACGGGCCGCTTTTCATCCGATATAATCAAGCACTTACTCATGGTGCTCCTGCAGAGAAGCAACAAACGTCATGATCCAACAAACCCTGTACGACAAACTCTGGAACAGTCACGCGGTTCGCGCCGAGGATGACGGCACCACGCTGCTCTACATTGACCGCCATCTGGTTCATGAAGTCACCAGCCCGCAGGCCTATGAGGGCCTGAAGATCTCAGGCCGCCCGGTCTGGCGCAAGGACTCGGTTGTCGCCACGGCCGACCACAACACACCCACCGACCACTGGGAGGAGGGCATCAAGGATCCGATCTCGCGCCTTCAGGTGGAGACGCTGGATGCGAACATCAAGGAATATGGCGCACGAGTCTTTTTTCCGTTTCTGGACAAGCGCCAGGGCATCGTGCATGTGATCGGGCCGGAAAACGGCTTCACGCTGCCGGGCATGACGGTGGTGTGCGGCGATTCGCATACCAGCACGCACGGCGCATTTGCCTGCCTCGCCTATGGCATCGGCACCTCCGAAGTCGAGCATGTACTGGCCGCGCAGACTCTGCTCGCGAAAAAAATGCAGAACATGCTGGTGCTGGTCGAGGGCGCTATTCCTCGCGGCGTGACGGCCAAGGACATTGCCCTTGCGATCATCCGCCAGATCGGAACAGCGGGTGGCACCGGCTGCGCGGTGGAATTTGCCGGTAGCGCCATCCGCGCCCTTTCCATGGAAGGCCGCATGACTCTGTGCAACATGGCGATCGAGGGAGGGGCGCGCGCCGGCATGATCGGCGTGGACGATGTGACGCTCAATTACCTGAAGGGACGGCCTTACGCGCCTGTCGGCGTGATGTGGGACCAGGCTGCGGCCTACTGGAAAACGCTGCAAAGCGATCCGGGTTCGAAATTCGACCGCGTGGTGCAACTTGATGCGCGCGAACTCAAACCCCATGTCACCTGGGGCACATCGCCCGAGATGGTGGTGACGGTGGATGATCGCGTGCCCGACCCCGACAAGGAAAAAGACGCGGTGCGCCGCGAAGGCATGGAACGCGCGCTCGTGTACATGGGACTCAACCCCAACACGGCCATCAAGGACATCCGTATCGACAAGGTGTTCATCGGTTCCTGCACCAATTCGCGCATCGAGGACCTGCGCGCTGCCGCTGCCGTGGTACGCGGCCGGCACCGCGCGCCGAACGTCAAGCTCGCCATGGTGGTACCGGGTTCGGGCCAGGTGAAGTTGCAGGCGGAGAAGGAAGGCCTGGACCGCATATTCAAGGATGCCGGTTTTGAATGGCGGGAGCCGGGCTGCTCGATGTGCCTGGGCATGAATGCCGATCGCCTCGAGCCGGGCGAGCGCTGCGCTTCAACCTCGAACCGGAATTTCGAAGGCCGCCAGGGCACCGGCGGGCGCACGCATCTGGTAAGTCCCGCAATGGCGGCGGCGGCGGGGGTGGAAGGGCATTTTGTCGACGTACGCGAACTTCGATAGCTGAAGGAGATTGTCATGCGCAAGTGGATTCTGGGCATCGCCATTCTGGCAATACTGGCCGGCTGCAACACCATGCGGGGATTAGGCGAGGACGTGAAGCACGGTGGCGAGGCCATCGAGCGCGCGGCCAAGAAATAGTTGTGATGGAAAGCTCCAGCAGAAAGCTCAATCAGGACGTATGACGATGCAAAAATTCACGGTACACAAGGGGCTGGTGGCGCCAATGGATCGCGCCAACGTTGATACCGATGCCATCATCCCCAAGCAGTTCCTGAAATCCATCCGGCGCATCGGCTTCGGGCAGAACCTGTTCGACGCCTGGCGCTACATGGATGAGGGGCAGCCCGGCCAGGATTGCACCAACCGCCCGCTCAACCGCGACTTTATTCTCAATCAGGCGCGCTACAAGGGTGCGTCGATCCTGATCGCGCGAAAGAATTTTGGCTGCGGATCTTCGCGCGAGCACGCGCCCTGGGCCCTGGGCGAATACGGCTTTCGCGCCATCATTGCGCCGTCGTATGGAGATATCTTTTTCAACAATTCATTGAAGAATGGCCTGCTGCCCATCGTTCTGGACGAGGCCAAGGTCGACCGCCTGTTCAGCGAAGCGGCGCCGTTTCCCGGATACGCGCTGGAAATCAATCTCGAGGCGCAGGTCGTCATCAAACCCGACGGCTCGTCCTACAGCTTCGACGTCGAGCCCTTCAGCAAGTACTGCCTGTTGAACGGCTTTGACGATATCGGCCTGACGCTGCGCCATGCCGAGACGATCCGGGCTTTCGAGAACAAACGCAAAATCGAGCAGCCCTGGCTGTTCACTTGATTGCAGAGTGAATGGCCGGGGTTCTGAAAAGAGCCCCGGCTTTTTTCGTTTTAGGGGCGGCAATAAACAAGGGGACTACGCCGTCTTGTAACTCCCCCGGTTCAGAGATTTCAAGGGACAAATAATGAAGATCGCGGTACTTCCCGGAGACGGGATCGGCAAGGAAATCATCGTCGAGGCGCAACGCGTGCTGCTCGCCCTGGACCTGGGTATCGCCATGGAAGAGGCGCCGGTGGGCGGCACGGCCTATGAGGCCTGCGGCGAACCCCTGCCGAAATCGACGCTGGATCTGTGCAAGTCAGCCGATGCGATTCTCTTTGGCGCGGTCGGCGATCCGCGCTTTGACGCGATTCCGCGCGACAAGCGTCCGGAACAGGCCATCCTCGGCCTTCGCAAGGAACTGGGGCTGTTCGCCAACCTGCGTCCCGCGACGGTTTTTCCGGAACTGGCAGATGCTTCTTCGCTGCGACCCGAGGTGGTCGCGGGCCTCGACATTCTCATCCTGCGCGAACTGACCGGCGATATCTATTTCGGCCAGCCCCGCGGCATTCACAAGGTGGAGTCGGGTCCCTTTGCCGGGCATCGAGAGGGCTTTGACACCATGCGCTACAGCGAGCCCGAGGTGCGACGCATTGCGCAGGTGGGATTCGAGGCGGCGCGCAAGCGCGGCCGCAAGCTCTGCTCGGTGGACAAGGCCAACGTGCTGGAAACCTCGCAGCTGTGGCGTGAAGTGGTGACGCAAATGGGAAAGGATTACCCCGATGTTGAGCTGTCGCACATGTACGTCGACAATGCGGCCATGCAGTTGGTGCGAAATCCCAAGCAGTTCGATGTCATTGTCACCGGCAACATGTTCGGCGACATTCTTTCGGATGAGGCCTCGATGCTGACGGGGTCCATCGGCATGCTGCCCTCGGCCTCTATGGATGAGCGCGGCAAGGGGCTGTATGAGCCGATACACGGTTCCGCGCCTGATATTGCCGGCAAGGGCGTTGCCAATCCTTTGGCGACGATTTTGTCGGTGGCCATGATGCTGCGATACAGCCTTGATCGTCTGGCCGCCGCAGACCGCGTCGAGGCCGCGGTGAAAAAGGTTCTGGCAACGGGATTGCGCACGCCGGATATTTTTCAGCCCGGCACCCGGAAGGTGGGTACGCGCGAGATGGGCGAAGCGGTGATTGCCGCGCTGTAGATTGACCTCCATGGAAAACGCCGGATTCCGGCGAAGGAAGCAAAAATGCAAAAAACAGGCATAGTTGGTTGGCGCGGGATGGTGGGTTCGGTGCTGGTTGGTCGCATGAAGGAAGAGCGCGACTTTGATCTTATCGACCCGTTGTTCTTCTCAACCTCACAGGCCGGCGGCAAAGGACCGGACATCGGGCGGCAGACTGTCCCGGTTGCCGATGCCCGTTCCGTTGAGGCGCTCAGGGAGATGGACATCATTATTTCCTGCCAGGGCGGCGACTACACCAACGAAATGCATCCGAAGCTGCGTGCTGCGGGATGGAACGGCTTCTGGATCGACGCGGCCTCCGCGCTGCGCATGAACGATGACGCGGTGATCATTCTTGATCCGGTCAATCGCGCCGACATTGATACCGCGGTAAAGCGGGGACTCAAAGACTATATCGGCGGCAACTGCACCGTCAGCCTGATGCTGCTTGCCATGCAGGGACTGTTCAAGGCCGATCTGGTCGAGTGGATGACAGCCATGACCTATCAGGCGGCTTCCGGTGCGGGCGCGGAGAATATGCGGGAACTGGTAGCGCAGATGGGAGCCGCTCACGGTGCCGTCGCCCCGATGCTGGCGGACCCGGCCACGGGGATCCTTGAAATCGACAAAAAGCTTGCCAGTGCCCTGCGCGATCCGGGATTCCCGACCCGGAATTTCGGCGGGCCACTCGCGGGCAGTCTGTTGCCCTGGATCGACAAGGACCTGGGTAACGGGCAGAGCAAGGAGGAGTGGAAAGGCGGCGCGGAGGGCAACAAGATTCTGGCGCGCGGCGCGCGGTTGGTTCCGATTGATGGTATTTGCGTACGCGTTGGTGCCATGCGTTGCCACAGCCAGGCGCTGACTGTCAAACTGAAAAAAGATCTCCCGTTGGACGAAATCGAGCGGTTGCTGGCGGGGGCCAACGACTGGGTTCGGGTGATACCCAACCGGCGCGAGGAGTCTTTGGCGGAACTCAGTCCCGCCAAAGTGACCGGCAGCCTGCAAGTGCCCGTCGGACGATTGAGAAAACTCTCGCTCGAACCGGGAAGCACGCATCTGACCGCCTTTACCGTGGGCGACCAGTTATTGTGGGGTGCGGCCGAGCCACTGCGTCGCATGTTGCGGATTCTTTTGGGAAAACTCTAGTTCACGCGCATCGCTGAGGGTGCGTGGCCAGGCAGCCCCGATATCAGTCAGGATTTATACGTAAAAGCAAGCCGAAAAGTCAAAATTTGTGCCAAAAAATACCGACTTAACGCATATTGCGAAAAAGAAGTTGAGCTTGCCATGCTAACCTCATGATGGTAATTTAGTTTCTTCCCTCGGATTCTCTGGGTGACAGAGTGGGTATGACTTTCCTCAAAAAACATTACATCGCGCTTCTACTGGGCTTCGCTTTGCCCTCGTTTGCCATGGCCGCAGGGTTGGGACGGATGACAGTCCAGTCCGCTTTGGGGCAGCCCCTTCGGGCGGACATCGAGGTGGTGGCGCTCCAGCCCGGCGAGTCCGATACCTTGGCGGCGGCATTGGCGTCGGTCGCCAGTTTCCGGCAATCGAACATTGATTACACGGGGGCGCTGCAGAGTATCCGGTTTGCGATTGAACGCCGGCAGAACAATCAGTTCGTCATTGCCTTGAGTTCGGTCGAGCCGATGAACGAACCGTTCCTCGATATGCTGGTTGAATTGACCTGGTCGGCGGGGCGTCTCGTACGGGAATACACCTTCCTGCTGGACCCCTTGGAACTGAAACCCACGGTCAGTGCGCCGACCCCGCCCGTCGCGCCGCCGGTTGTAGTGCCCTTGGCGCCAGAACCGCCCAAACCGGTTGCGGCGCCGTCACCGGCCGTCACCACCGACAACCGGCCCGCAGCTGCTGCCAAGCCTGCCAGCAGACCGGCGGCGAAGCCGGCCGGGCAATATGAGGTTAAGCGTGGCGACACGCTGGCGAAAATTGCTTCGCAGAACGCGGTTGCCGGTGCAACGTTGCAGCAGATGCTCGCGGCACTGTATCGCGGCAACGAGGATGCATTTGACGGCAAGAATATGAACCGTCTTCGCACCGGAAAGATACTCAATCTGCCGGCTGCGGAGGATGTGCAGTCGGTCACCCAAAACGAGGCCATCCAGCTGGTGAGAAGCCAGGCGTCGGAATATGCGGAATACCAGCGCACGATTGGCGCTGCGGTTGCTGCGGCCCCGGAACGCGCGGCAGGCTCTCGTCAGGCCAGCGGAAAGATTACGGCCCCGGCAGTTGAAAAGCCTGCGGCTAAGGCCGCGCCAAAAGATCAGGTCCGGCTCTCCAAGCCTGACGATGCCAAGGCGGGCGGAAAAAACGCCGCAACGGCGGCGGCCGATGATGCGGCTGCGAAGGACAAGGCTTTGCGCGAAGCGCAGGAACGTGTCGCCTTGCTCGAAAAGAACGTGCAGGATCTGCAAAAGCTGTTGCAACTGAAGAGCGGATCGGGCGCGCAGGCGCAAAAACAGGCTGAAGCCGTCAGAGGCCCGGAGGTGAAAGCAGAACCCTCTAAGGTCTCGCCGGCACCTGCGAAGGCCGACGCAGCCAAGGCACCGGCGGAACCCGCCAAGGGCGCACCGGAGCCCGCTAAAGGCCCAGAAGCAGCGAAAGCTGCCGCTACTGAAGCGGCGAAGCCGGCCGATCCCGATGCGGGCAAGGCGGCGGATGCTCCGAAGCCAGCAGTCGAAGGCGGTGCCGCTCCCGATGCCGAGAAAACCACACCGAAGCCGGCAGCAAAGGCTCCGCCTCCGCCTGCGCCACCTCCCCCGGATCTGGTCGATCAGATTCTGGATGACGGTGTTGTTCTGGGTGGCGCGGGTGCGGTTGTGGTGTTGCTGGGTGGATATGCCTTCTACGCATGGCGCCGCAAGAAAAAGGCGGCTTCCGCCGAATTTGACGACAGTGTGGCCAGCGAATCGCTGGCTGCTGCGGCGCCCAGCATCGCATCCAGTGCAATGGCCGACAGCGAGCCCGTATCGGCATCCGGAGAATCCGTAGGCGCCTCGTCCGGAGGTGGCGGCGGTGACGAAATCGATCCTGTCGCCGAGGCCGATGTTTACATGGCCTATGGCCGGGACACTCAGGCTGAGGAGATCCTGAAGGAGGCTTTGTCAAAGGACGTCAATCGCATACCCGTCTGGCTGAAATTGCTTGAGGTCTATGCCAATCGCAAGGATCTCGCAACCTTTGAGTCGACGGCAAAAGATCTGCAGTCGCTGACCGTTGGACAGGGGCAGGATTGGGAAAAAGCCCAAGCGCTGGGATTGCAGATTGATCCGGCCAACGCCCTGTATGGCGGATCAGGCGCCGCTGGAGGCGCCCTTGATCTGGGCTCGACCCAGATCATGTCCGGCGCTGATCTGGCAGTCGCGAGTGATGCAACCGTGATACCGGATGCGGCGATGGGCGCGGACTCTGCAGCTCAGGTGGACTTTGACCTTGATCTGGGTGATGCACCAGCCGAGGAAACCGGTGGCGGAGGAATCGATCTTGATCTGGGAGCCCCCGCATCCGAGGCAGGCAGTGACGCGGCCATGGAGTCGACGGGCTCAGGTCTCGATTTTGATCTCGACCTGGGTGGAGACGAGCCTGCTGCGGAAGCGCAAAGCGATTTCTCGCCGCAGGGAACCCTGATCATGGACTCGACGGCACTGCCGGCAACCGAAACGGTGTCAGCACCGGATGAAGGTGGTGCATCGATTGATTTCGATCTGGGTATGCCAGGAGAGCCCTCCGCGGAAGCCGCTGCTGAGCTACCCGAAGAGGCGGCACCCGTTGTCACCGAGGACAGCGGCAGCACCATGGATTTCAATCTGAACCTTGACGATGCACCTGTATTGCCGGAAACGCCGGCCGAGGCGGCTCCAGCGACCACGGATATCGATTTGTCCGCGCTCAGCCTTGACCTGGGATCTGACGATGCGGCGGAATCAGCGGCTCCGATGGATGCGAAATGGCAGGAAGTCGCCACCAAACTGGATCTTGCCAAGGCCTACGACGAGATGGGCGACAAGGACGGCGCACGCGACCTGCTCAACGAGGTGATTCAGGAAGGCGATGCCGCGCAAAAGCAGCAAGCCAAGACCATGATCGACGCATTGGGATAAGCCTGAAGCAATACGCCTGAATGAAAAACGGCGCCTTGGGCGCCGTTTTTCATGGTCAGAACCGGTGACAACGGCGTGCCGGATTCAATGCTTCTTGGAGCGCATTTCGCTCGAGGAATTGATGACGGAATGCAGATTTCTCGCCAGGTCGATGGCGGCCGGCACATCCATCGTCAGGGCATTTCTCACATATTCCTTGACAGCCGGCGTTGCCGCCGCCGGTGCCTTGCTCATGGTTTCGCAAAGGGTCTTGACTGCGGCATCAAGCTGCGCCTCTGGGACCACGTCACTGACGATGCCAAAGGAGAGGGCGCGCTGCGCGTCGACCACCGCGGCTGAATAGATCAGATACATCAGCGCCTTGCGCGGAACCCGGTCCACCAACGCGGACATGGCCATGGTCGGCATGATGTTATGGCCCATCTCGGGGAACTGGAACCTGGCGGTATCGGCGGCGATGGTGATGTCGCAAAGCGCCGCGAGGGCGCAGCCAAATCCGATCGCACGGCCCTGCACGACGCCGATGATCGGAATGGGCGAACGCCGGAACGAGCCATAGCACTGGAACACGGGTTCATTGGAACGTCGAAGCTCCAGTGCCTCGGGTTGGGTGGGTGGTTGCTCGCCCATGCCCGCGCGTCCGATGCAGAAATCCTTGCCTGCCCCCCTGAGAACAACGAACTGCGAGGTTTCCGCCGCGGCCTCGAAGATGCCGGCCAGTTCCACCGCCATGTCATTGGACATCCCGTTGCCAGTTTCGGGACGGTTGATGGTGACGCGCATGATGGCGCCATCCTGCTGGGTGAGAATATCCTTGCTCATTGAAGTTCCTATTGAATCGTTAAATCGGGATCGTGAAATTGGGATTCTTGAAATGACTGCGCCTTGACGGGCGAATATTAGACGAGAATGTGGGATGGCAATGCGCATCGCGATCGGCGTGACTTACGACGGCAGGGGATTCGAAGGCTGGCAGTCGCAGCCGTCGGGAAATACCGTGCAGGATCACCTTGAAGCTGCGCTGGGGAAAATCGCAGCAGTGCCGATTCGCATCGCCGGCGCGGGTCGCACCGATACCGGTGTGCATGCGCTTGGACAGGTTGCGCATTTCGATTGTGAAATCGAGCGCCCGGCGTCGGCATGGGTGCGGGGGAGTAATGCTCTGCTGGCCGAGGGCATCGCCGTTCAATGGGCGATGCCTGTCAGCACGGAATTCAATGCCCGGTTTTCGGCGCTGTCCCGCCGATATGTTTATGTGATGTATGTGCACCCGGTGCGGCCCTCGCTTCTGGCCGGCAAGGTGGGCTGGTATCACGCCAGGCTTGATGTCGTTGCGATGCGCGAAGCTGCGGCATGCCTGCTGGGCAGGCACGATTTCTCCGCTTTCCGTTCGTCGCAGTGCCAGGCGAAGACGCCGGTGCGCAATATTTCGGATCTGAGCATACGCGAACACGGGCCGTATGTGACCTTCGAGCTGGTCGCGGACGCATTCCTGCATCACATGGTGAGGAATATTGTCGGTTGCCTGCTGTACGTCGGAAAAGGTGCCTATTCGTCCGCAAGGATGGAACAGATTCTGGCCGGTGGCAATCGCCGGGAAGCCGCGCCAACCATTGCCCCGGACGGCCTGTATCTCGCCGAAGTGACTTACGAGGATCGTTGGATGCTGCCGCCGTTCCCACGTATGATGCCGCAGCTTGACAGTGATTGAACCATGCGCACCCGAATAAAAATCTGTGGAATCACTCGGCATCAGGACGCCCGGGCGGCGGTCGATCATGGCACGGATGCCATCGGCTTCATTCAGTGGCGAAAGAGTCCCAGATTCATAGAGCCGGTTGCCGCCGGCGACATAGCGCGCGCCATCCCCCCCCTCGTAACGGTGGTCGCGGTATTTGTGAATCCATCGCGCGAGGAAGTGGAGGCGACGCTGGCCGCGATGCCGTTCGCAACCCTCCAGTTTCACGGAGACGAGGAGCCAGACTTCTGCGCAAGCTTCGGGCGGCCCTGGATCAAGGCTGTGGGGGCTAAACCTGGAAGGGATTTGGTAAAATACTTCAACGGTTTCAACGGTGCGTCGGCCTGGCTGGTCGACGAATTTCACGACAAGCTCTACGGCGGCACGGGCAGGAAATTCGACTGGAAACTCGTGCCGCGCGATCTGGCCAGACCATTGATTCTTTCCGGCGGCCTGGACGCGGAAAATGTCGATGAGGCGGTTCGAACCATCAGGCCGTACGCGCTGGATGTTTCCAGCAGCGTGGAAACGGCCAAGGGCATCAAGGATGCGGCGCGCATAGCGGCGTTTATTTCAGAGGTGAGGCGTGCAGATCAACGATTTTCCTAGTGAGTTTCCCGATGCAAAGGGCCATTTCGGCCCCTACGGTGGGGTGTTTGTCGCCGAGACACTTGTGCATGCGCTCGATGAACTGAAGGATGCCTACGAGCACTACCGCAAGGACCCCGAGTTCATCGCCGAATTCCATGATGAACTGGAACATTACGTCGGGCGCCCGAGCCCGATCTATCACGCGAAGCGCTGGTCGGGATTGCTGGGGGGGGCGCAGATCTACCTGAAGCGCGAGGACCTGAACCACACCGGCGCGCACAAGATCAACAATACCATCGGCCAGGCGCTGCTTGCAAAACGCATGGGCAAGCCTCGCGTCATTGCAGAAACCGGGGCCGGCCAGCATGGTGTGGCCACCGCGACGGTTGCCGCACGCTACGGCATGGAATGCGTCGTGTACATGGGTTCGGAGGATGTCAAACGCCAGGCTGCGAACGTCTACCGCATGAAGTTGTTGGGGGCGACGGTCGTGCCAGTGGAATCCGGTTCGAAGACGCTGAAGGATGCGCTCAACGAAGCCATGCGCGACTGGGTCACCAATGTGCACAACACCTTCTACATCATCGGCACGGTGGCGGGGCCGCATCCGTACCCGATGATGGTCAGGGATTTTCAGTCGGTGATTGGACGCGAATGCCGGGAACAGATGCCAGCGATGGCGGGATGCCAGCCCGATGCGGTCATTGCCTGCGTGGGCGGCGGTTCCAACGCGATCGGCATTTTCTATGCCTACATCCCCGACAAATCGGTGCGTCTCATCGGCGTCGAGGCGGGCGGCGATGGTGTCGCAACCGGCAGGCATGCGGCCTCACTCACCGCGGGCACGCCGGGCGTACTGCATGGCAACCGGACCTACCTGATCCAGGATGCCAACGGCCAGATCATCGAAACTCATTCGATTTCCGCGGGGCTGGACTATCCCGGCGTGGGTCCGGAGCATGCCTGGCTGAAGGATTCCGGACGCGCCGAGTACGTGGTGATCGACGACAGCGAGGCGCTGGCGGCGTTCCACGATTGCTGCCATTACGAAGGCATCATTCCGGCACTGGAGTCGGCGCATGCACTGGCGTATGCCGCCAAGATTGCGCCCACCATGGCGAAGGAAAAGATCCTGCTCGTCAATCTCTCGGGGCGGGGCGACAAGGACATGCACACGGTGGCGGAAAAATCAGGGTTGGTGCTTTGAGCGGGCGGATCGCTCTTTATCACCAGGATTATTTCGACGGCATCAGCCGCGTTGCCGACGCTTCGGTCGATTTGGCCATCGTCGACCCGCCCTATGGCCTTGGCAAGGATTACGGCAATGATTCCGACCTCATTGCAGCCGGGGAATACTTGGGTTTCAGCAGGCGCTGGATCGACGCGCTGCTGCCCAAGCTCGCGGCCGATGGCAGCCTGTATGTGTTCCTTTCCTGGCAGCACAGTCCGGAGGTGTTCAGCTACCTGAAGACACGATTGCTGATGCTCAACGAGATCATATGGGACAGGCGCGTGCCCAGCATGGGAGGCGGCACCCGGCGGTATTCCTCGGTGCATGACAACATCGGTTTCTTCGCCCGGTCGAAGCGTTACCACTTCGATCTGGACAGCGTTCGCCTGGCATACGATCCCGAGACCAAGAAGGCGCGTTCGCGTTCAATATTCGTCGGGAAGAAATGGCTCGAGATGGGATGCAATCCCAAGGATGTCTGGAGCGTGAGCCGTCTTCACAGGCAGGACGCCGAGCGAGTGGATCACCCCACGCAGAAGCCGATTGCACTGATCGAGCGCATGGTGCGGGCGAGCTGCCCGACCGACGGGCTCGTTTTGGATCCGTTCATGGGAAGCGGCACCACGGCTCTTGCGGCTGCAAGGCAGCAGCGGCGCTTCGCCGGATTCGAGATCAATCCCGAATACATGGCCATCGCCCGAAAGCGGGTGGATCTGCACACAAGGCGTGAACGAGATGCGCCGGATTCGGTTGAACATTCCAGGAAAGAGGCAGTGCACTGATGTCGCGCATTTCAAAAACATTCGAGAAACTCGCCACGAGCGGGCGCAAGGCCCTGATTCCCTATTTCACTGCGGGCGATCCCGACCCTGCCGTGACCGTGCTGTTGATGCGTGCCGCCGTCTCGGGTGGCGCGGATATTCTGGAGCTGGGCGTGCCTTTTTCCGACCCCATGGCGGACGGTCCAGTTATCCAGCGCGCCAGCGAGCGTGCGCTTGCGAAGGGTGTGGGGATGAGGCATGTGCTTGAAATGGTTAAGGAATTCAGAAAAACGGATGGTGACACCCCGGTTGTCCTGATGGGTTATGCCAACCCGATCGAAGCCATGGGGAAGGCGGAATTTGTTCGTGGCGCGAAAGCCGCGGAAATCGATGGTGTGATTGTCGTCGACTATCCGCCCGAAGAATGCGCGGATCTGGCGGCGCTGCTGCGCGAGAATTCACTGGACCTGATCTTTCTGATCGCGCCCACATCGACTGACGAGCGCATTGCGCAAATTGCGGCGCTCGCGACGGGTTACGTCTACTACGTTTCGCTGCGCGGCGTGACCGGCGCGGCGAATCTCGATTTGGAAGAAGTGGCGGCACGCCTTGCGAAAATCCGCGCGAGAACCGACCTGCCGATCGGCGTGGGGTTTGGCATTCGCGACGGCGCCACCGCACGGGCCATCGGGCAGTTTGCCGACGCGGTGATCATCGGCAGCCGCGTGATACAGGAGATTGAAGCGGCGCCTGGTGAGGCCGTCCCCCGCGTGAAAGATCTCCTTCGCGGCATTCGCGATGCCATGGACGCCCGGTGAACGATGAGCTGGCTGCAAAAACTGCTGCCCCCGAAGATCAACCGCGCGGAAGGTCAGAAGCGCATGACCGTGCCCGAGGGGCTGTGGTCGAAATGTCCTTCCTGCTCCTCCGTGCTCTATGTCACCGATCTTGAGAGCAATGCCAATGTCTGTCCGAAATGTGCCTATCACAACAGGCTGAATGCCCGAGCGCGCCTTGACAGTCTGCTTGATGCCGAGGGACGTTTCGAAATCGGCGCCGAGGTGCTGCCTGTGGATACGCTCAAATTCAAGGACAGCAAGCGCTATCCCGACCGGCTCGATGATGCAAAGCTGAACAGCGGCGAGACCGACGCGATTGTCGTCATGCAGGGTGCGATCAAGACGGTGCCGGTCGTGGTGGCGGCATTCGAGTTTGATTTCATGGGCGGATCGATGGGGTCGGTGGTCGGCGAGCGTTTCGTGCGCGGCGTGCATGCCTGCCTCGAACACGGGGCGCCGCTCATTTGCGTGGCCGCATCGGGCGGTGCGCGCATGCAGGAGGGTTTGCTGTCCCTGATGCAGATGGCCAAAACCACGGCGGCATTGACGCAGCTGACGGCGCGGAAACTGCCCTTCATATCGGTCCTGACCGATCCGACCATGGGCGGTGTGTCGGCGAGTTTTGCAATGATCGGGGACATCGTGATTGCGGAACCCCGCGCGCTGATCGGATTCGCGGGCCCCAGGGTCATTGAACAGACGGTCCGTGAAAAGCTGCCCGAGGGATTTCAGCGGGCCGAATTCCTGCTCGAGAAGGGTGCGATCGACATGATCGTCGACCGTCGCCAACTTCGCGACCGGCTTGCGTCCCTGTTGACGCTTATGATGAACCGGCCGGCGGCGGCTTAACGAGACATTCTTTGGAATGGCCTCAGCGGCGACCGGCCAAGAGAACCTTCCATGCCAAAAAAATCATTGAGCGAGTGGCTCGAATACGTCGAGCAACTGCATTCGAAACCCATTGAGCTGGGTCTGGATCGCGTTGCCCGGGTCAGAAGCACCATGGGGCTTGCGTTTGCCGGTCCGATCATCACCGTCGGCGGCACCAATGGCAAAGGGTCGGTCTGCGCCATGCTCGAAGCGGTGCTGCAGGCCGCAGGATACCGCACCGGCCTGTACACCTCGCCGCATCTGCTCACGTACAACGAGCGGGTGAGGGTGGATGGCATGTCGGTGGGAGACGAACGCCTGGCGCAGGCGTTCGATCGTGTTGACGAAGCCCGTTCGGGCACTTCGCTGACCTATTTCGAGTTTGGCACCCTGGTGGCTTGGGAGATCTTCGCCAATTCAAATCTTGACGTGTTGATTCTCGAGGTGGGCCTGGGCGGCCGGTTGGACGCCGTCAATATATTTGATGCGGATTGCGCAATCGTCACCAGCATTGGCATCGATCATGTCGATTTCCTGGGGCCGACACGGGAGAGCATCGGATTCGAGAAGGCAGGCATATTCCGCACGGGACGACCCGCGATCTGCGGCGATCCGCAGCCCCCGGATACACTCGTGTCGCATGCGAGGAGCATCGGCGCGCCGCTTCAGGTGCTGGGCCGTGAATTCGGATTCGAGGGCGGCAAGCAGCAGTGGCGGTATTGGGGCGTGCAGGGCAGCAAATCAAGCCTTGCACCGCCGGCGTTGCGAGGCAACAGGCAACTGGCCAACGCGGCGGTCACGCTGGCGGCGCTGGATTCGCTGCGTGACCGGATTCCCGTGGCGATGCAGGCGATTCGTGAAGGGTTTTCCCTTGTCGAACTCGCCGGACGATTTCAGGTCATGCCAGGCGTGCCCTGCGTGGTCGTGGATGTAGCCCACAACCCCCATGCCGCCGCGGTGCTTGCGCAGAATCTGTCCGACCAGGGCTTTTTCCCCAATACGAGGGCGGTGTTCGGCATGCTTGTCGACAAGGACATGGAAGGCGTCTGCCTTGCACTCAAAGCACGCGTCGATGAGTGGCACGTCGCCGGTTTGCCAGGGCCGCGCGGGGCCAGCGTGGCGCAACTTGCCTCTGCGATTGAAAAATCCGGCGTAACAGGGGCGATTGTCAGGCACGATTCAGTGATGTCCGCTTATGCCGCTGCGAGGGAACTCAGCAATGAAAATGATAGAATCGTCATCTTCGGATCGTTCCTGACTGTAGCCGCGTTCTTATCCGCGAAATCACGCGCTTGAGTGCTGTTCAGGAAGAATTAATCACGAGGCAGAGCGCTTGGAAATGAATCGGCCAATGACACGATCAGCAGTAGAACCGGCGGCGGGCTCGAATTGACAGATAGCGACGAAGCCACCGAATTGCGGCGACGGGCAAGGCGTCGGCTGGTGGGCGCGATCGCACTGGTGGTGCTTGCCGTCATTGTCCTGCCGATCATTTTCGACAAGGAACCCAAGCCGGTCAACCAGGACATCGTGATCCAGATTCCCAGCCAGAATGCGGGCCGTTTCAACAGCAAGGTTCTTCCCCCCCCCGGGGTGGTGAAGCCTGATGCAGAGAAGGCGGATGGCGTACCGGCAGGCAACAAAGCCGCCGAACCGTCGAAGGACGTTTCCGCCGCAAAGTCTGTTGATACGGTAATACCGACACCGACACCGACACCGACACCGACACCGGGTGCGCCTCTGGCAAAAACTACGGAGGTATTGAAGGGCGAAGCCGTCGCGAAATCCGCGCCAGCGGAGAAGAGCGCAGCCGCGGACAAGAATGACGTGACCAAGGATGCCAAGGCGGTCGTGGCCAAAGTGCCTGCGCCGGCCAAGGCGGCGACTGCCGCAAAGGATCCTGCAAAATCCCCCGAGTCCAGCGCGGATTCGGAAGCAGCCCGCGCGCAGGCCGCGCTTCAGGGCGATACCTATGTTGTGCCCCTGGGTGCGTTCCTGAATCAGGCCAACGTCAGAACCCTGCAAGCCAAGGTTGCCCAGGTCGGTATCAAGAGCTACAGCGAGGTCCAGAAGGTCACCAAGGGAGAGCAAATACGCGTGCGTGCCGGGCCGTTTCCCACACGCGAGGCCGCCGAACGCGCCCGCGAGCAGCTGCAAAGCACCGGTTTGACGGTCGGCCCTGTCATCAAACTCTAGGCGCCATTCCCCATGACCTGGTTTGATTACGGCGTTCTGGCGATTCTGGGGTTTTCCCTGATCGTGGGAGTCCTGCGGGGTGTGCTTCGCGAACTGGTGATGCTGGTGGGCTGGATCAGCGCATTTGTTCTCGCCACCGTTTTTTCGCGGCAGATTACGCCCCTGATGCCCGAAAGCCTGGGGCCGGTTCTTGCACCGCTTCTCGCCTATGCCTGTATTTTCATTGTTGTGCTCCTTGTCGCGGGATTCATCGCGCTGATTCTGACCATGCTGGCCAAATCCGCCGGCATGGGCGTGATGAACCGGCTGATGGGCGCGTGTTTTGGCGTTGCGCGCGGACTTCTGGTGGTACTGGCACTGGTGCTGGTGGGCGGATTGACACCCCTTCCGAAGGAGCCATTCTGGAGAAATGCGGTAAGCTCAGGCGCGTTCGAAACGGTGATTGTCGCGGCCCGTCCACTGCTCCCGGAAGATTTGCGCAAACGGATTGTGTTTCGCTGAGGATTGAACGCCCCTGATAGGCGCAGGCGTTCGAATGAATCCTCGGACCTTTGGATAATGCTGGAAGGATACGGCTATGTGCGGTGTATTGGGTGTTGTCGCTGCCGGATCGGTCAATCAGCTCCTGTATGACGGGTTGCTGCTTCTTCAGCATCGCGGGCAGGATGCAGCCGGAATCGTTACCTCGTCACGCAACGCATTTCACATGCACAAGGGCCCGGGGCTCGTGCGCGATGTGTTTCGCACGCGCGACATGCGATCGCTCCCCGGGGACATGGGCATCGCCCACTGCCGTTATCCGACCGCTGGTTCGGCTTTCAGCGCCGAAGAGGCGCAGCCGTTCTATGTCAATTCCCCGTTTGGCATCGTGCTCGCGCATAACGGCAACCTGACCAATTCCGAATCGCTCAAGGAGGACATGTTTCGCCAGGACCTCCGGCACATCAACACCAACTCGGATTCCGAAGTCCTGCTGAATGTTCTTGCGCATGAACTCGAACTGGCCGCCAAGGGCCAGCGGCTGGACGCGGAAACAATTTTCGAAGCGGTTGCCAACGTGCACCGGCGCTGCAAGGGCGCTTACGCCGTCATCGCCATCATCTCGGGCTATGGCCTGCTTGCGTTCCGCGATCCCTACGGTATCCGGCCGCTGATTTTCGGAAAATCCGAAACGGCGCAGGGCACCGAGTTCGTGGTGGCCTCGGAGAGCGTCACGCTGGCGGCCCTGGGTTTCGAGCCGGTACGCGACGTTGCGCCGGGGGAGGCCATTTTCATCGGGAAGCGCGGCGGATTTCACAGCCGCCAGTGCGCACAGAACACCGTGCTGTCGCCCTGCATCTTTGAATACGTCTACCTTGCTCGCCCGGACTCGATCATGGACGGTGCATCGGTGTACGAAACGCGTCTCAACATGGGCCGGCACCTCGCCGCGAAGATTCGACGCGAACTGGGCGACACCCGACTTGATGTGGTGATACCGGTTCCGGATACCAGTCGACCCAGCGCGCTGGAAATATCCGGGGCCCTGGGCATCCCGTATCGCGAAGGGTTCGTGCGCAACCGCTACATCGGCCGGACCTTCATCATGCCGGGGCATACGATACGCAGGAAGTCGGTGCGCCAGAAGCTGAACGTCATGGGCATGGAGTTCAAGGGCAAGAACGTGCTGATTGTCGACGACTCGATCGTGCGCGGTACCACCAGCCGCGAAATCGTGCAAATGGCGCGCGAGGCCGGTGCCGCCAAGGTGTATCTCGCCTCCTGTGCGCCGCCGATCCGTTTTCCCAATGTATACGGCATCGACATGCCGACCTGCGAGGAATTCATCGCAACGGGCAGGACGGCGGAGGAAATTGCAACCGAGATAGGCGCGGACGCGGTGATTTATCAGGAACTCGACGCGCTGATTGCCTCAGTGCGCGAAGCCAATCCGGCACTGGAGCAGTTCGACACGTCCTGCTTTGACGGGAAATACATCACCGGTGACGTGACCGGCGAATACCTTGAGCAGGTGGAGCGAAATCGCGATGCCGGGCGGCAGCAGGCGGGCGAAGATTCCGAGGAGGCGAATCAGCTGGACTTGAACGCCGCGTGATGGCTGCGCGCGATTTGACTATTGCCATGGCGGCCGGTAAATTTGCATCTGCGCCGATTTGAACGTCAGCTTGCGGGCGCCACCTGAAAGGGTGAAAAATAAATACCGCTAAAGAGTGGCCAAGGCCCGTCTTAGCGAAAGCTGGACGGGCTTTTTGTTTTTCGCCCGGCAGGGCGCACTCACTTTGGGAAGCAAACCATGGATGACCAGTACGATATCGACACCCTGGCTGTGCGCGCGGGCACGACCCGCAGCCAGTTCGGCGAGCATTCCGAGGCGATGTACCTGACCTCGAGCTACGTATTCAAGAGCGCCGCGCAGGCCGCGGAACGATTTGCAGGACGGGAACCGGGAAACGTCTACTCACGCTTTACGAATCCCACCGTGGCCATGTTTCAGGACCGCCTCGCGGCACTGGAAGGGGCCGAGGCCTGTGTGGCGACGGCGTCCGGCATGTCCGCAATCCTGACCACGGCGATGACGCTGCTCAAGGCGGGCGACCACGTGCTGTGTTCCTCGGCCGTGTTCGGTGCGACGACACAACTGTTCACCAACATCATGGGCAAGTTCGGCGTGGTGACGGATTATGTCGACAGCCCCGACGTGGCGGCATGGCAAAAGGCGGTGAAACCCAATACGAAGCTGCTGTTCATCGAGACGCCGTCCAATCCCCTGACCGAAGTGTTTGACATCACCGCGCTCGCAGCCGTGGCGAAAAAAGCGGGTGCCATGCTCGCGGTCGACAACTGCTTTTGCAGTCCGGCGTTACAAAAGCCGCTGGAATTTGGAGCGGATATTGTCATCCACTCGGCGACCAAGTATCTGGACGGGCATGGTCGTGTGCTGGGCGGAGCGGTGCTCGGGAAGAAGGAGATCATGGATGGAATTACGGGATTCCTGCGCACCGCAGGTCCCACCCTCTCGGCGTTCAACGCGTGGGTCATCCTCAGGGGCCTCGACACGTTGCGCATCCGTATGGACGCGCAGTCGGCCACGGCATTGGAACTCGCACGCTGGCTCGAATCGCATCCCGCGATCCAGAGGGTGTATTACCCGGGCCTGGCATCGCATCCGCAGCACGCGCTGGCGATGCGCCAGCAGCGCTCGGGCGGCGCGATTGTGTCCTTTGAAGTCAAAGGCGGGCGTGATGCCGCGTGGCGCGTGATCGACGGCACGAAGATGATTTCAATCACCGCCAATCTGGGCGATACCAAGACGACGATTACCCATCCTGGCAGCACCACGCACGGCCGCATCTCTGATGAGGCGCGGGCCAGGGCCGGCATCAAGCAGGATCTGCTTCGGGTCGCGGTGGGTCTGGAATCCTTCAGGGATATTCAGGCGGATCTGGCGCGGGGTCTGGCCTGACGTCTATCGCCGACGCCCCAGATTGTAATATTTACAATATAAATCAAATGCTTACGAAATTTGTAGGCCGTTTAACCGGCGGCCCGAATCAGGCGTTTCCAGCAGGCCACGGCAGGCTGCGGGTTCCCGAAGCGTCCGACAGCAAATAACTGCCGCGGTCATACCAGTCCGCGAGCACCCAGCGCTCGCAGTCCACGCCATCAACGACAAGGCGGTGATGCGCGGGACGGTGCGTGTGTCCGTGAATCAGCCGGGTGAGTCCGTGGTGCCGGAATGTCTCGATCACCGCACGCTCACTGACATCCATGATGGCCATGGACTTGACGCGCTTTTCTGCTTCGCTGCGCCTGCGCAGGGCTTCAATTTCCGCCTTGCGCTCATCAAGCGGCCGTCCGAGAAATTCCGTGATCCATGCCTTTGAGCGCACCCTTTCGCGGAACGCCTGGTACTCACGGTCATCGGTGCACAATTGGTCGCCATGGCTCAGCAGTGCGGGGCCGTCAGCCAGTTCCGCCCGCATCGGATCGTCGAGCAGGGTGAGGTTGCCGGCAAGTGCAAATGCGTCGCCGACCAGGAAATCCCGATTGCCGCGCATGAAATGGATGCGGGTGCCTCTTGACGCGCACGTGTCGATGGCCTGCATGACACGACGATTAAACGGATCCTCCAGATCGTCGTCTCCGGCCCAGTATTCGAAAAGGTCGCCGAGGATGTACAACCCTTCGGCTTCAGTGGCGGGACCGTGCAGAAAGGACTCGAACAGACGGACGATTTCCGGGCGCGACGGCGCAAGGTGCAAATCAGAGATGAAAATCTGCGCCACCTGAGCGCCGCTTTCAGTGCCAGCGGGTCTCGCCGCGCAGCAGGACGTTGCGCGAGGAGACCGGAAAAATCAAACGACTTCCGCCCGTTCGATCAGGATGTCGTCCACGGGCACGTCGCCATGAAAGCCGCGCTTGCCGGTCTTGGTTGATTTGATAAGGTCAACCACATCTTTGCCCGCAACCACCTGTCCGAACACGCAATATCCCCAGCCCTGCGGACTGGGTTCGGTGTGATCGAGGAATCCGTTGTCACTGACGTTGATGAAGAACTGCGCGGTTGCCGAATGCGGATCGGAAGTGCGCGCCATGGCGACCGAGTAATTGACGTTCTTCAGGCCGTTGTCCGCCTCGTTTTTGATCGGTTCGCCGGTGGGTTTCTGCTTCATTCCCGGCTCAAAGCCCCCGCCCTGAACCATGAAGCCTTCGATGACCCGGTGAAACACGGTGTTGTTGAAGTGCCCGTCATTGACGTTCTTGAGGAAGTTTGCCGCGGTTATCGGCGCCTTGGTTTCGTCGACCTCGATGTCAATGGCGCCAAGGCTGGTATGCAAGCGAATCACTGTTTTTTCTCCTGGTTGGTGGCGATCACATTGACCGCCTCGATGACGATGGGCTCGACCGGGACATCGCTGTAGGGGCCCGAGCGGCCGGTTTTTACCTTGGCCATGATGGCCACGATGTCCATGCCCTGCACCACGCGGCCGAAGACCGCATAGCCGAAGCCCTGCGTGGTCGGTTCGCGGAAGTTGAGGAATTCGTTGTGCTTCAGGTTGATGAAGAACTGGGCCGACGCAGAATGGGGAGCGGAGGTGCGCGCCATCGCGAGCGTCCCGATTTCATTTTTCAACCGGTTGGCGGCCTCGTTTTCGATCGGGCCGTGGGTACGCTTCTCGCGCAATTCCTTGTCGAATCCACCGCCCTGGACCATGAAGTCGTCGATGACCCGGTGGAAAACGGTGCCGTTGTAAAAACCTTCCTTCACATACTGAAGGAAATTGGCCACGGTCTTGGGGGCCTTGTCCTGGTAGAGCTCAATGCGAATAACGCCGCGGTTGGTCTTCATTTCAACCTGCGGATTCTGGGCAAGGGCGCTGCCGGTCATGGCAAAAAATGCAAATACGGCGATTAACGACTTCATGAGTCCTCCGGAAATGTCGGCACCGTGGATCAGACGGTGCCTTCGTAGACGATGCGCCAGCGCCCACCCTCGCGAATCCAGTACTGGGTCTTGCGCATCACGTTGTTCAGGTTGTTGGATTTGTAGTCCTGGTCGAAGGTGACCATCATCAGGTCGTCCTTGCCGGGGTTGCGAACCACGCCGACATTCTGAAGTCGGAGCTTGATCCACTCCTTGCCTTCATTGACTTTCTTCTTGTGCGATGACCATGCAGTCAAATCCTGGTCGGCAGAACGGAACTGCTTTGCATAGTTGGCCAGGTACCCGGCCGGTGTCGCGGCTTTCCCAGTCGGCGCGCCAGCGCTCCAGCGTATCGAGGAATTCCTTGCGCTCCACCCCGATCTGATCAGCGGTTGACCATTCGACCTTTTCGCTGATGATCACCCGGGTCTTGCCGATCTGCAGGTGGTCGGCGAGCGCATCCAGATCGACATTGGTGAGCACCACGCAACCGTCGCTCGCGCGCGGCGGGCGGCTGAACGTGTCCGATGGCGTGCCGTGCAGCCAGATGCCATGGCCGTCGCGGCCCATGCGCTTGTCCCATTCGTTGGGGTAATTGATCGGGAAGGCGCCCGATCCGTAGAAATCAGTCAGCTTCTTGCGCGGCAGGCTGGAGGTGACGTGATAAACCCCAATGGGCGTCTTTTGGTCGCCTTCTCGTGCCTTCTCCGCGCCGCGTTTGCCGATCGTGATGTCATAGTCGTTCGCCAGACGCAGGCGTTTGCCGTCATTCTGGTAGACAAAAAGCCTCGCGCGGCCGGTGTCCACGACGACCGCGTATTTTTCGTCAGAGGGCATCTGAAGCAGGTATCTCGGAATCTGGTCGTCGCGGGGCTTGTCGCGCAATGCACGAAGGCGTGCGATCGCCTCCTCCCGCAGGTCTTCAACGCGCTCCTCCGGCCCGCGTGGCGCATTGCCCACGGTCGTCAGGGCGTGCACCTTGGCAAGCAGCAAATCACCGCGGATCATGTGGGCCAGCCGGAAATTGGGCTGTACGCGAAGCAGTTGGTCGATATGGGCGAGCGCCGAGTCAAACCGTTGGCGTCCGATTTCGTCCAGCGCCTTGTTCAGCAGCGGTTCCGTGGCTTCAAGGACGCGGGGCTGGCTTGCGGCGGTCTTGGCGAAAGCGCCGATTGTGGCAATCAGGCCCAGCGCGAGGGCAAATGCTTGAACGATGCGGCGCATCAGTTTCCAGTCCGCTCCTGCTGGATCAGCCACTTGCCATTTGCGCGATGCATTGTGAGTGTCTTGAGACTGTTCACATTGAGCGTGTCGGACCGGTAGGACTGCCGAAACGTGGCGGTCGCCGTGTTGCCATTGATTTTGATTCTTGGCGAATCGACGGCCACCTCGATGTTTTTTCCCGCGTTGATGCGTCGGCGCCGCTCGGATTCCCACGCCGAATGAGCATCACCGTTGGGGGTCTTGAAATCGGCTGAGTAATAAGCGAGATAGCCACTGACATCCTTCGAAGACCACGCCTTTGCCCATGCCTTTATCGCCTTGATGATATCGTCGCTGCCGTCATTGGCGGGAGTCGTTTCTGCCGCGGGTGCGGGTGCGGGCGCTGGTGCCTTCTGTTCGGTTGCCGCCGGCTTTGCGGCAGCAGCTGGCGCAGCCGCCTGCGCTACAACCGTCGGTGCCGTCTTGACCGGTTCCGGAGCACGCGTGCTTGGTGCCGCGGGTGCGGGCTTGACGGGCTTTGTGCCGCTTGGCACCAGATCGCGCACCAGTGCAAGTTTGGTTTGTGCCGTGGTGTTCGAAGAGTCGAGTTGCAGCGCCTTGTCATAAGCCTGGCTGGCAAGCTTCGTGTAGACGTCACCGAGGTTTTCGTAGGCCGTCGCGTAGGCGGGGTGGGTGCGTATCGATTGCTCCAGCGACTGGCGGGCCTTTTCGTACTGACCCTGGGAGGCGTAGAGCACGGCGAGGTTGTTGTACGGTTCGGGCAGTTCGGGGAAATCCTTGGACAGCGCGGTCAGTATCTCGATGGCCTCCGCTGTCTTGTTCTGCTCTGTCAGGATCAGTCCCTTGAGAAAGCGTCCCTGTGCGTCCTTGGGCTTGCCGGCGAGGAATTGATTGACCTTGTCCAGAGCCTGGGCATGCTGTCCTGAGCGCAGCAGTTTGCTGATCTCCTGAAGGTCATTGGATTGCGCAACACTGAACGCCGAAAAACATACGAGGGCAACCGCGGCCAAGTGACGGGAGAAACGAGTCATTGTGGTATGCTTTCCTCGTGATTTTAGGCGCTTGTCCATTGTAGCAAGAAGGCCGCAAAGTTCACAATAATCAATAGTTTTTGCGAGATTCCTGCTGCGATTTCGCGGTTTGTCACTCAGTCAAGATTCCCATGCTAAAGATCTACAACACCCTCACCCGGGGCAAGACACCATTCACGCCGATTTCGCCGCCCAAGGTCGGTTTGTATGTCTGCGGAATGACTGTGTATGACTTCTGCCACCTCGGTCATGCCCGGGTTCTCGTGGCCTTCGACATAGTTCAACGCTGGCTGCGCGCCAGCGGATACCAGCTGACTTATGTGCGTAACATCACGGATATCGATGACAAGATCATCAAGCGTGCTGCCGAAAACAAGGAAACGGTAGGTGCCCTGACCGATCGTTTCATCAAGGCGATGGATGAGGACGCGCGGGCGTTGGGCGTTGAGAAACCGGATTTCGAGCCTCGAGCGACGGATTACATCGGGGACATGCAGGCGCTGATTTCATGCCTGCAGGGAAACGGCCTTGCCTATTCGGCCGCCGGCGGGGACGTCAATTTTTCGGTGCGCAAATTTCCCGGATACGGCAGGCTTTCAGGCAAGTCGCTGGAGGATTTGCGAGCAGGCGAGCGGGTCGAAGTGGATGCTGCGAAGCAGGATCCACTGGACTTCGTCCTTTGGAAGCGGGCGAAGGAAGGCGAGCCGTTCTGGAAATCGCCCTGGGGCGACGGCCGGCCGGGATGGCATATCGAATGCTCGGCCATGTCGACGAAGCTGCTCGGCGGCCATTTCGACATCCACGGCGGCGGCCAGGATCTGCAGTTTCCGCACCATGAAAATGAAATCGCGCAGTCCGAAGGCGCAATGCCAACGGGTGCACCACGGCAGTTCGTTAATGTGTGGATTCACAACGGATTCGTGCGGGTGGACAACGAGAAAATGTCCAAATCGCTGGGCAACTCTTTCTTCGTTCGCGAAGTGCTCAAACACTACGACCCGGAGGCGGTGCGCTTCTTCATTGCAAGAGCGCATTATCGCAGCCCGCTCAATTACGCCGACGAGAACATGGAAGACGCGCGCGGCTCGCTGACCCGTCTCTATACGGCGCTGAAGGGTTTTGCGGCGGTACCGGCCGCTATCGACTGGGGGACGGTGCATGCGGCGCGCTTTCGCGAAGCCATGGACGACGATTTCAACACGCCTGAGGCCGTGGCCGTGCTGTTTGAAATGGCCAATGAGCTGAACAAGACCCGGTCGCCGGAACTGGCCGCACAGTTGCGGGCTCTGGGCGGGTTGCTGGGATTGCTGGGCCGGGACAGTGATGAATTCCTCAAGGCAATCGCGGGCGGAGCGGCAAAAGGGGGCCTTGAAGCGGCCGATATCGAATCCCTGATTGAGCAGCGGACCACAGCCAAGAAATCAAAAAACTTTGCCGAAGCCGACCGTATCCGCAAGGAACTCACGGACACAGGCATCGTCCTCGAAGACGGCCCCAAAGGCACCACCTGGCGACGCGCCTAATCCGTCACTACCGAACGAGTCAACCGAGGTCTGTGGTTTGTAGGCAGGTCGTCATGCATGAAATGCATGACGACTGTGAGGGGACGTGGCCCCCGCCCCCTGTTCTCTACTTTTCCGAAGGAGTTCTTTGAGCCTACGGCTCAAAGAACTCCTTCACCTTGTCGAACCAGGATTTTGACTTCGGGTTATGCCTCTCGCGGTCCTTGGAACTGATCGCTTCGAACTCACGCATGAGTTCCTTCTGGTGCTCGGTGAGATTGACCGGCGTTTCCACCACGACGTGGCAGTGGAGGTCGCCCACGGCATGGCTGCGAACCCCCTTGATGCCCTTGCCGCGCAGGCGGAATACCTTGCCGGACTGTGTTTCGGCCGGAATCTTGAGTGTCGCGGTTCCATCCAGCGTGGGAATCGCAATGTCGCCTCCCAGCGCGGCAATCGTGAAGGACACCGGCATCTCGCAGTGGAGATGGTCGCCGTCGCGCTGAAAAACGCCGTGCGCCTTGACCTGTAGTTGAACGTAGAGATCCCCGGTGGGGCCGCCATTGACACCTGGCTCGCCTTCGCCGGCCAGGCGGATGCGATCGCCCTCGTCGACACCGGCGGGGATCTTCACTGAAAGCGTCTTGTTGCTTTTGACTCGTCCCGCGCCGTGGCAGGTGCCGCAGGCATCCGCGATGGTTTTACCCGTGCCATGGCACTTGGGGCAGGTCTGCTGGACCGAGAAAAAGCCCTGCTGCATGCGCACCTGCCCGTGGCCCTGGCAGGTGGTGCAGGTCACGGGCTTGGTGCCCGCTTTTGCGCCGGTGCCCGAGCAGGTTGTGCAGGGTTGCTGGGTGGGAATGCGAATTTTGGTTTCGGTGCCCCGGGCCGCCTGCTCCAGCGTGATTTCCAGGTTGTAGCGAAGATCAGCGCCGCGATACACCGACGAGCGTCCGCCACCGCCGCGCTGCTGGCCGAAGATGTCGCCAAAGATGTCACCGAAAGCATCGCCAAATCCACCCATGCCTGCGGCACCCGCGGAAGGATCCACGCCCGCGTGCCCGTGTCTGTCGTAAGCGGCGCGCTTGTCGGCGTCGGAGAGCATCTCGTAGGCTTCCTTGGCCTCTTTGAATTTGTCCTCGGCTGTCTTGTCCCCGGCATTGCGGTCCGGATGGTGTTTCATGGCAAGTCGACGATAGGCTTTCTTGATCGCCTCTTCGTCGGCATCACGATTGACGCCGAGTACCTCGTAATAGTCTCGCTTTGTTGCCATGTTTCCCCAAAAATCCCCAGAACGTAAAAATCACACGGCCGGAATCAACGGCGGGCGCAGCCCGACCGTTGGATCCCGGCCAGTCAAACCGGCGCGCATCGCGCGCAGGTTTTAACCCTTCTTGTCTTTGACTTCGGTGAACTCAGCGTCAACCACGTCGCCTTCGTCCTTCGGTGCCTGCTTGCCACCACCGGCTTCTCCCGGGGCGCCAGCGGCAGCCTGGGCAGCCTGCGCATCGGCATACATCTTCTCGCCAAGTTTCTGCGCGGCCTGGCCGAGTTCCTGCGCCTTGGCGTCGATCTTCTCCTTATCATCGCCCTTCAGCACTTCCTCGGCCTCCTTGAGCGCGGCCTCGATCTTCGCCTTTTCATCGGCCTCGATCTTGTCGCCATACTCGCCCAGCGATTTCTTCACCGAGTGCACCAGGCCGTCGAGCTGATTGCGCGAGGTCACCAGTTCAATGATCTTCTTGTCCTCGGCCGCGTGAACTTCCGCGTCCTTCACCATTTTCTGGATTTCCTCTTCCGAGAGACCCGAATTCGCCTTGATGGTGATCTTGTTTTCCTTGCCGGTGGCCTTGTCTTTGGCCGACACATGCAGGATGCCGTTGGCGTCGATGTCGAACATCACCTCAATCTGCGGCATGCCGCGCGGCGAGGTGGGAATGCCCTCGAGATTGAACTGACCAAGGCTCTTGTTGCCAATGGAACGTTCGCGCTCGCCCTGCAGTACATGAATGGTCACCGCCGACTGGTTGTCCTCGGCAGTCGAAAACACCTGCTGCGCCTTGGTCGGAATCGTGGTGTTTTTCTGGATGAGCTTGGTCATCACGCCGCCCAGGGTTTCGATGCCCAGGGACAAAGGCGTCACATCGAGAAGCAGAACGTCCTTGACGTCTCCCTTGAGCACACCGCCCTGGATGGCCGCGCCAACGGCAACGGCCTCGTCCGGATTGACGTCCTTGCGGGGCTCACGGCCGAAGAATTCGCGCACCTTGTCCTGCACCTTGGGCATGCGCGTCATGCCGCCGACCAGAATCACGTCGCTGATGTCGGTGAGCTTGACACCGGCATCCTTGATGGCGATCCGGCAGGGCTCGATGGTGCGGTCAACCAGTTCCTCGACCAGGCTCTCGAACTTTGCGCGGGTGATCTTGATGGCCATGTGCTTCGGGCCGCTCGCATCGGCGGTCACGTAGGGCAGGTTGACTTCGGTCTGCTGCGCGGATGAGAGCTCGATCTTTGCCTTTTCCGCGGCTTCCTTGAGGCGCTGCAGGGCGAGCACGTCCTTGCGAAGGTCAATGCCCTGTTCGCGTTTGAATTCGTCGCACAGGTAATCGATGAGGCGCTGATCGAAGTCTTCGCCGCCCAGGAACGTATCACCGTTGGTTGAGAGCACTTCGAACTGGTGTTCGCCTTCAACCGCCGCGATTTCGATGATGGAGACATCAAAGGTGCCGCCGCCAAGGTCGTATACCGCAATCTTGCGGTCGCCTTCCTTCTTGTCCATTCCGAAAGCCAGCGCGGCCGCGGTTGGCTCGTTGATGATGCGCTTGACCTCGAGGCCGGCGATGCGGCCGGCGTCCTTGGTGGCCTGACGCTGCGAATCGTTGAAGTAGGCAGGCACCGTGATTACTGCCTCGGTTACTTCCTCGCCCAGGTAATCCTCGGCGGTCTTCTTCATCTTGCGAAGAACCTGTGCCGAGACTTCGGGCGGCGCGATTTTCTTGCCGCGAACCTCCACCCAGGCGTCGCCGTTGTCGGCCTTGCTGATTTTGAAGGGCATCAGGTCGATGTCCTTTTGCACTTCTTTTTCCTCGAAACGCCGGCCGATGAGGCGCTTGACCGCGTACAGAGTGTTCCTGGGATTGGTCACGGCCTGGCGTTTGGCCGAGGCGCCCACCAGCACTTCACCGTCTTCCTGATAGGCAACGATGGACGGGGTGGTGCGCGTGCCTTCCGAGTTTTCGATGACCTTGGGCTTGCCGCCTTCCATGATGGACACGCAAGAGTTGGTGGTTCCCAGATCGATTCCGATGATCTTGCTCATTGAATTTCCTTATTTTTCATGCAGATAACGTTGAATATGGGGGCGGTGACAGTCGTCTTCAAGCCGTCTTGGCGGCCGAAACCGTGACCAGAGCCGGACGGATCACCCGGTCGTGCAGCAGGTATCCCTTTTGCAGCACATTGATGACTGTGTTCGGTTCCTTGTCCGAGGGGAGCATGGAGATGGCCTGATGGCGATGCGGATCGAACTTTTCGCCGACGGGATTGATCTCTTTCAGCTTGCTTTTCTCAAAAACCTGCGCCAGCTGCTTCAATGTCAGTTCCACGCCACTGCGCAGGGTCTCGGGTGTTGCATTTTCAGTGGCCAGCGCCGCCTCCAGACTGTCCCTGACAGGGAGCAGTTCGCTGGCAAGGCTCTCGACCGCAAACTTGTGCGCGTTGCTCACGTCGGTCTGCGACCGCTTGCGGACGTTTTCCGTTTCGGCCTTTGCGCGAAGCCAGGACTCGTGGTGCTCTTTGGCGCGGGCTTCGGACTGGCGCAGGAGTTCCTCCAGGCTGGGCGTGGCGTTTTCAGCGCCGGCAGTCGTTGAATCCGGCTCCTGGCCGGGGCCGGATTGCGGGGGGGCGGTGTTTGCGTCTTGCTGCAATGGGTCTGACATGATGATGGGCTAACCAATGGTTTTAGGCGACAGGGCAAGGAGATGGGGGCGATTCTGCGGGTTTCAAGTGGGTCAGGCTGGAAATCTTCCCCCATTCGCTATTATGGCCTTGGACGTTATTTCGACGGGAGTTTTGATCGTGCCTGATACGCAATGGCCAGAATTCGAGTCGCTGGATGAAATACTCGGCATTGCCGGCCCCTTGCTGGAAATCATGGACATCTTAGCAATGGAAGAGGATGCCGATCGCTACTTGGTACTGGTTGGGCAGGGTATGGCACGGGTGACCGGATTTGAACCGAATGAAGAACAACTTTCGCGTTTGAAGGCCAGACCCGGGCCCTATACCTACCATTCCGCATTTCTCGGAGACGGAAAGCTCACGAATGATATTTGCGACAAGGCGCGGATTCTCTGCGCTTTGTCGCAGTGCGCCAGTATGGCGGCCATGCTGGTCTGAACCGGCTCTTTCAATACCATCAACAAGGCGGCACGACGCGCATGTCAATCACGCAAATTGAATACCAGATATTTTCCCGTCTCAGGGAATCCGGCGTGTTTCCGCCCCGGCCGACCGTGCTGGAACTCGGCGAGTCAAACTGGTATGGCGACATGCCAACGGAATGGCTTTCCGATTGCATCGATTCACTGGTGGCGGACGCGGCGGTTCGTGAACAACTCCATCAGCGCATGGTCCATGCTCTTTGTGCGGAAACCGAGACCCGGGGATGGGATCTGGCGAAGATCTTCTACAAGGTGTTCCTTGATTACAGCAAAATTGCCGCCATTGATTTTCACGGATCGCCGGCCGCACTTGCGCTGGATTTGAACAACCCGGTCGATCTGGGCGAGCAGTATGACGTCCTGATCAATATCGGGACCGCCGAGCACGTGTTCAATGTCTGGGAATTTTTCCGGACTTGCCACCGGGTGACAAAGCCGGGCGGCATCATGGTCCATGTCATGCCGTTTCTGGGCTGGATCGAGCACGGCTTCTACAGTTTCAATCCGACCTTCTACTGGGACCTCGCGATGGCCAACGGATATACGCTGATGGTTCTTGCCTATACCGAATTGAACCCTCCCAAGGTGGTGCAACTCCTTCGACGCGAGCAGATCGTGGAAATGGCCCAGTCGGGCGCGTTGGGCAGGAATGCCAACCTGTACGCGATCATGAAAAAGGGTGCCGCGGAATCGGATTTCCGCGCTCCCATTCAGGGTTTTTACGCCGGGAATGTCAGCCAGGAAATGTCGGAGGCCTGGTTCAAGCTGCGCTGAGCACCGCGTTCGCGTTATCGGTCCGCGCCCATGGCCAGCGCGCGCGCGCGCGTCGCGTCCGGGGATGCAGGCACGGGCGCAGTCCAGTTGTCCAGGTGATCCGAGGCGATGCTCATGACGGCATCGACCCAGTCATCCCTTTCATTGAGGCAGGGAATCAGATGAAATTCGGCGCCGCCTGAATCCAGATAATCCTGCCGGCCCTCGATGCCGATTTCTTCCAGGGTTTCAAGGCAGTCCGCAACAAACCCTGGACACACCACGTCAATCCTGCCGACTTTGGCCTGGCCCCACTCGCGCAGCGTCGCCGCTGTGTAGGGCTCGAGCCAGCGGGCACGACCGAAACGGGATTGAAAAGACAGCTGCCATTCGTCGGGGGGCAGACCTAGCGATTCGGCCAGCAATCGCGCAGTCTTGTGGCATTCGCAGTGGTAGGGGTCGCCCTTGTCGAGGGTGTAGCGCGGAAGCCCATGAAAACTCATGAGAAGGCGCGCGGGCCGGCCATGTTTTTCCCAGTGCTCGCTGACCAGCCGGTGAAGGGAACGAATATAGGCGGGGTGGTCATGGTGATGCCGGATCCAGCGGATTTCCGGAACGTTTCGCGTCTGGCGCAACCAGTCTCCCACGGCGTCATAGGCGGCGCCGGTGGTGCTTGCCGCATATTGAGGGTACATCGGCACCAGCAGGAACCGGTCGGCCCCAGCGGACTTGAGGCGGGTGAGGACCGCGTCAATGGATGGATTCCCGTAGCGCATCGCATATTCGACCAGTGGCGCGTCGGCGCCTCGCGCTGCGAATTTGGATCGCAGGGCCGACGCAAGTTTTTCGCTGTGAACCCGCAGGGGCGAACCCTCGTTGGTCCAGACCGCGGCGTATTTGCGTGCCGAGGCTCCCGGACGAACCCACAGGATGATTCCGTTCAGGATGAGCCACCACAACAAGCGCGGAATTTCAACAACCCGGCGGTCTGACAGGAACTCCTTCAGATAACGGCGGACCGCCCCGAACGTTGGAGCATCTGGCGTGCCCAGGTTGATGAGGAGAATGGCGGTTTTTCGGTATGAGCCGTGGTCAAACGAAGGCTCGGGAAGGTAGCTCATGGCATCATTCCGTGTAATTCCTGCAATTCGCGGATGCGACGCCTACCGCTCGGATTTCAATGTTGC
This sequence comes from uncultured beta proteobacterium, assembly GCA_903899705.1. Taxonomy (GTDB): domain Bacteria; phylum Pseudomonadota; class Gammaproteobacteria; order Burkholderiales; family SG8-39; genus 2-02-FULL-62-17. Next base: position 7,082 of record CAIUKQ010000466.1, on the reverse strand, counting down.
GACAACGCGCTGGAGAGCAACCGGGCTGTGATATCGACAATGGGAATGACCCGTTCGTAGGCCATACGGGTAGGACCGATGACGCCCACCGTTCCAACCACCTGGCCGTCCATTTCATAGGGGGCGGTGACCACGCTGCATTCGTCCAGCGGAGCAATGCCGGACTCGTCCCCTATGAAAATCTGCACGCCCTGCGCCCGGGAACTGCTGTCCAGTATCTGGATGATCTGTGTCTTGCGGTCAAACAGCTCGAAAAGTTCGCGAAGGCGGGTCATGTTGGATGACAGGTCGTGCGAATCCAGCAGGTTCTTTTCGCCGGATATCACATACTCCTCCGATGATTCGGTGATGGCGCGGTCGCCGGCTTCCAGCGCGGTTGTCATCAGTGAGGTCATGTCTTCGCGATGTTGCTTGAGTTCGTCCTGCAGGCGTCTTCGGATCTGGTCGAAGGTCAGTCCCGCAAAGTTCTGGTTGAGGAAATTTGCGGCCGTAGTCAGTTCCGAGGGCGAATAGATCTTTTCGGTCTGCAAAATCCTGTTCTGGACATTGCCTTCAGGGGTCACGATGATCAGCAGAACCCGTTTTTCCGACAGCGCCAGAAACTCGATTTGCCGGAAGGCCTGGGATTTGCGCCGGGGCGCCACCACAACACCGGCAAAATGGGTGAGCTCAGACAGCAACTGGGACGCCGAACTGATCAGCTTTTGTGGATGATCGACATTGAAATTGCCCTCAAGCTGGTTGATTTCAATGAGGTCCAGCGGCTTGGTGGTGAGCAGCGTGTCGACGAATATCCGGTAGCCGCGCGGCGTGGGTATGCGCCCGGCCGAGGTGTGCGGGCTGGCGATAAAGCCAAGATCTTCCAGGTCGGCCATGACGTTGCGTATGGTCGCAGGGGACAGGTCCAGGCCCGAGTATCGGGACAGCGCGCGGGAGCCCACCGGCTCGCCTTCAACGATGTAGCGTTCGACCAGGGTCTTGAGGAGAATTTGTGCGCGACGATCAAGCATGAAATCCATTCTACCGAAAAGAAGCGGGAACGCTAGCGCTTTGCATTGCCCCGCGAATGGACAGCGCCGGATTGAAATTTTGTCGTTTGCTTAATTTCTGTTTTAATGCGGCAACAAATTTCTTGGTTCCCATGCCCTCTTTCAATTCCATCGCGTTGATCGGCCGCTATAACGGCCGTGAAGGCGCCGATTCCCTCAACGCCCTGGGCTCATTCCTTGTCGGGCTTGGTTGTCGCGTGCTGGTCGAAAAAGACAGCGCCAAGTCGATCGGCGTCGATCGATTTGAAATCGCGGATTACGCATCTCTGGGCGAGCGTGCCGATCTTGCAGTGGTTCTCGGCGGGGATGGCAGCATGTTGAATGCCGCGCGAAATCTGGCGCGTTTCAAGGTGCCGCTAATCGGAGTCAACCAGGGCCGGCTCGGGTTCATGACCGATATTACGGCTGGCAGCATGCTCGACGCCATGGCCCAGATTCTGGACGGAAAGTACTCGGTCGAGGACCGGACTTTGCTGGTTGCGGAGGTGGTTCGGGAAGGAACCAAGACCTTTTCAACTATCGCGCTCAATGACGTGGTGGTGAACAAGGGGGCGGTCGGCCGGCTGATCGAGTTTCTCGTGCACATTGACGACGAGTTTGTTTACGATCTTCGCGCAGACGGCTTGATTGTCGCGACGCCGACCGGTTCCACGGCATACGCACTGTCGTCGAACGGTCCCATTCTTCAGCCGACCGTGCCCGGCGTGGCGCTCGTGCCGATTTGTCCCCACACGTTGTCCAACCGGCCCATCGCGGTCAGCGACCGCTCGCGCATCGAGATCACGCTCAAGACTGCGGTTGATGCCCTGCTGCATTTTGATGGCCAGCCCCAGGTCGAACTTCAGGAGGGTGACAAGGTCATCGTGCGGCGGGCGGACCACCCGATACGTTTTGTTCATCCTCCCGGGTACAGCTATTTCGCGATGCTGCGCGAAAAGCTGCACTGGAGCGAGATGTATTGAGCGGGGCCAGGACTCCCATGCTGCGCCACCTTTCAATTCGCAACTTTGCCATTGTCGAATCGCTTGATCTGGATTTTCAGCCGGGATTTACCGCGCTCACCGGCGAGACCGGCGCGGGCAAATCGATACTTATCGACGCCCTGGCACTAACGCTGGGGGAACGGTCAGGCGCCGAACATGTTCGTAGCGGCGCGGAGCGTGCGGACATCTGCGCGGAATTTGCCCTGCCTGCGGAAGGCCCGTTGAACCTGTGGCTGTCGGAGCAGGCCCTGGACGGCGACCCCGGCGGCGTACTGCTGCGGCGGGTGGTGGATGGCAGCGGCCGGTCGCGTGCTTTCATTAATGGCCATGCAGCGACGCTGGTGCAATTGCGCGAGGCAGGAGAGTATCTGGTGGACATCCACGGGCAGCATGCGCATCAATCCCTTCTGCGCGGTGACGCGCAACGCCGGCTTCTGGACGGGCATGCCGGGCTGGAGGATCTGGCGGCCGAAGCCGACAGGGCACACCGGGAGTGGCAGCGGCTCGTCAAGGCGCGCGCGGAGCATGACATCCACGCGGCGTCGAGGCTTGCCGAACGGGAACAGGTGGCCTGGCAGGTGGAAGAACTGGGTAAGCTCTCCCCGGTTGCGGGTGAGTGGGAAGCCATGGACGTTGAGCAGTCGCGACTCGCTCATGCGGCGAGCCTGATACAGGGTGCGAGTTCGGCAGTGGAGCGCCTGTCCGAGAACGACGATGCGATTTCGGACGCGCTGTCCGAAGTGATTGCCTCCCTGGGCGGACTGGTCCAGTACGATCCTTCCCTGGCCGACTCCGTCGATTTGCTCGAATCGGCCAGCGCGCAAATCGGCGAGGCCGCCCAGACGCTCAGGCGTTACGGCGAGAAAGTCGACTTGGATCCCGGCCGGCTTGCGGAAGTTGAGAAGCGGGTCGAGGCGCTGCACTCGGCCTCTCGTCGTTTCAGAGCGGCGGCAGGCGAGTTGCCGGCATTGCTGGAACAGAAGCGGGCGCGTCTCGTCGAGCTTGAGCTATCCACGGATGTTGCCGCGATGGTTGCGGCCGAAGAGTCGGCGAGGGCGCGCTACCGGGGATTTGCCGCGCGTCTGACTTCCGGACGCCGGAAAGCGGCGGCGAAACTGTCCCGCGAAGTGACGGCGGTTATGAAAGACCTGGCAATGAAGGGCGCTGTTTTTCAGGTCAATCTGGTTCCTCTTTCGGAATCCGGCAGTGCCGCCGGCGACGAGTCCATAGAGTTTGCCGTCAGCGCGAACGCAGGCGTGGAGCCGCGCCCTCTCGCCAAAGTGGCTTCGGGAGGGGAACTCTCCCGAATCAGTCTGGCGCTGATGGTCATCACCAGTGCGGCAACAAGGGTACCCACCATGATTTTCGATGAAGTGGATGCAGGCATAGGGGGCGGCGTCGCGGAAATCGTCGGCAGGCGCCTGAAGGCGCTTGGACGGCAGCGGCAGGTGCTGTGCGTGACGCATCTTCCGCAGGTGGCGGCACTCGCGGACCAGCAATGGTCGGTGTCGAAGACCGGCGACGGCAGCAAAGGAGGGGTGGTCTCGAGCAAGGTGGCGCCACTGAATGCCAAGGCGCGGGTCGAGGAAATTGCACGAATGCTGGGTGGTCTTGAAATAACTGCAACCACCCGCCGCCATGCAGCCGAAATGTTGAACGCGGGAAAATCGTGAATTTGTATGCGTCAAATGGCGTGATTGAAGCGTTCGTTTCTGGTACATTCATCATCGATTGCACTCTGGGAGGGCGCGATGGCGCAGGACAAAAATAGTAGTGGGGCCGGTCAGGTGATCGCCCTTGTCGTGGTCGCGGTGATTCTTGGCATCGGCTATGTGGCACTTGACTATTACGGTGACGGCGAAAAAAACAAGGCGATAGCGGAATCGCGCGGCATGCAACTCGTGCAGGCACTGTCCCGTCACAGGATGGAGACCGAATCCTATCCCGCCTCGCTTGACAAGCTTGTACCGAAGTATGCCGATTCGCTGCCGAAATGTCCCGCCGGAGACGCGTTTGAATTCAAGCTCACCGGCAACGACTACACCCTGAGTTGCCAGAATATCGCCTTCAAGACCAAGCCCTACGTCTACGATTCCCGCACGCGCGGCTGGCAAGGCTAGCGAAGGCCAACAGAAATCCGATCTGCTGTAGAATTGCCTTCCCTCGTGCACCGGCGAAGGAAGCGAAGTTTGATTGGCAATACCCCGGTGCGCATCCGGAAATGTGCCTCTTGCGTTTCCGGAACGAACTCCTAGGCGCGTAGCTCAGTTGGTTAGAGCATCACCTTGACATGGTGGGGGTCGTTGGTTCGAATCCAATCGCGCCTACCAATTCATCGCGACGGCCCTGCCGTCGTTCGATAAGTGGCAGGAATACCCGCAAGACAATTGTCAGTGCCGGAAGTTGACCGGTGCAATATTCATCAAATTATTGTTGGGAGTGCAATAGCATGGACATGGCGGCACATGACGAGCGTGTATGTAATCCGGTATCTGACGCAGAACTGAACCGCCGCTGGTCTGCGACCCGCGCCAAGATGCGGGAACAGGGGATCGACGCGCTGCTCGTATCAGGTGCTCAGGACTGGATGAACGGAACCATCCGCTGGTTTGCCGCCTTGCCCGCCAACAACGGCTACCCGCGCTCGGCAATATTCCCGCTGGAAGGTCTGATGACCGTCTGCGAACAGGGTCCGGTCAACGCGATTGCCAAGCTTGACGGCAAGGACACTGCCAGCCGCGGTATCGGAAAGAAACTCTATACGCCCAGCTATCCGGGCGGGGTTGAATACACCGGGCGCTATGACGGCGAGTTGCTGGCACGTGAAATTAATCAGGCCGGGTACAAGACAGTGGGCATGGTGTGTCCAGCCGGCATGTACCACGGCATCGTCGATACCGTGAAATCACAGGCGAAGGGTGTCAAGTTTGTGGACGCCACCGACCTCGTCGACCTCATCAAAGTGGTGAAGAGCGCCGAGGAACTGGACATGATTCGCGCCACCGCGGCGATGCAGGACGACGTCATGAAAAAAGTCGCGGCGCACGTCAAGCCCGGCATGAAGGATTTCGAAGTAGCGGCATTTGCCCAGTACCATGGCCAGCTGCAAGGCAGCGAGCAGGGCATTTTTCTGTGCTCTTCCGCACCACCCGGGAAGCCCGCCCGTTTCATGCCGCGTGCCCAGCAGGGCCGCACCATGCAAAAGGGCGATACGTTCACCCTGCTGGTCGAGAACAACGGGCCGGGCGGTATGTTCGCCGAGCTCTCGCGCACGTTCGTGCTCGGCAAGGCCGCCCAGGAACTGCAGGATGCGCTGGCACTGGTGCTCGAAGCCCAAGCCGCCAGCCTGAATCGCCTTAAACCGGGCGCCAGTTGCGCGGATGTCTACGCGGCCCACAATGTGTATATGAAGAGCAAGGGGCTGGCAGAGGAGAAGCGCCTCTACTGTCACGGCCAGGGCTACGACATGGTCGAGCGGCCCCTGATCCGCGACGACGAACCGCTGCCCATACTCGAGAACATGAACATCGTCGTTCATCCGGGCATCATGACCGACCGCCTGTTCATGACCAATACCGACAATTACATCATCGGTCCCAATGGTCCCGGCGAGAGCATTCACAAAACGCCGAAGAAAATCATCGAATTGGGTTGAGCCGCAAGCAGCCAGATTCCGAAAGAACCCTGCAAAAAAAGCGCGGCCACTCCGCGCTTTTTTGCCTTTAAAGGTGCATTTCCCACATGCCATCCATCAAACTTCCTGACGGCTCCCAGAGAGACTATCCATCGCCGGTAACGGTTGCGCAGGTTGCGGCCTCCATTGGCACAGGCCTCGCTCGTGCGGCACTGGCGGGACGGGTGAATGGAGAAATGGTGGATACCAGCCACCTGATTGACCGTGATGTGGAACTCGCCATTGTCACTGAGCGAGATGCTGACGGCCTGGAAATCCTGCGCCACTCCATGTCGCATCTGCTCGCCTATGCCGTCAAGGAGCTGTATCCCGACGCGCAGGTCACCATCGGTCCGGTCATCGAAAACGGGTTTTTCTACGACTTTTCCTACAAGCGGCCATTTACGCCGGAAGACCTCACGGCAATTGAAAAGCGCATGGCGGATCTTGCGAAGAAGGATTTGCCGGTCACGCGTGAAGTCTGGCCGCGCGACAAAGCGGTGGAGTTTTTCAAATCCATCGGTGAGCACTACAAGGCCGAGATCATCGCCTCGATCCCGCAGGGCGAGGATGTCTCCCTGTACCGGGAGGGTGATTTTGTGGACCTGTGCCGGGGCCCGCACGTGCCATCGACAGGCAAGCTCAAGGTCTTCAAGCTGATGAAGGTGGCAGGAGCGTACTGGCGCGGCGATTCGAAAAACGAGATGCTGCAGCGAATCTACGGCACTGCGTGGGCAAAAAAGGAAGATCAGGACGCCTACCTCACCATGCTGGAGGAGGCCGAGAAGCGCGACCATCGCCGAATTGGTACGCTCCTTGATCTATTTCACATGCAGGATGAGGCGCCCGGCCTTGTGTTTTGGCATCCGAAGGGCTGGACGCTGTGGCAGCAGGTGGAACAGTACATGCGCCGCGTGTACCGCGAAAACGGCTACCAGGAGGTGCGTTGCCCGCAAATCCTGGATCGCAGCCTGTGGGAAAAATCCGGCCATTGGGAGAACTATAAGGAGAACATGTTCACCACTTCCTCGGAGAGTCGCGACTACGCGGTCAAGCCGATGAACTGCCCTGGCCATGTCCAGATTTACAACAAGGGCATACGCAGCTACCGCGACCTGCCGCTGCGATACGGCGAGTTCGGCGTTTGCCATCGCAACGAGCCATCGGGAGCCCTGCACGGCATCATGCGCATCCGCGGTTTTACGCAGGACGACGGCCACATTTTCTGCACGGACTCGCAAATACTTGAGGAGTGCGCCGCCTTCACCGCATTGCTGCAGCGGGTCTACAGGGATTTCGGTTTCGGCGAAATCGTCTACAAGGTTGCAACACGGCCGGAAAAGCGTGTTGGCGCGGACGAACTCTGGGATCGCGCCG
>CAIUKQ010000465.1 GCA_903899705.1 uncultured beta proteobacterium | reverse complement strand
TTCCACGGCCATCGTGACCGATTGAGGTAACATATTTCAAATTCCATGCAACAACCCGCCAGCGGTCACGATGGCGCGGAATCAGCGGTCACGTTGCGCGAAATACGCAACAAGCGGGCCTTCAGGTCCTTGAGGCGCTCGATCGCGTCATCGCGATCCTTGATCTGGGTCTCGTACTTGTCCTTGAGAGACTTCTCAGCGAGCTGCTTTTCAAGCCCTGCGCGTTCGAGGCCGCTTTTCAGTTCGTCGCGTTCCTTCTCCACTGCATTGACCGCCTCGGAGATTGCAAGCTTCTGCGCGACCGCGATGGCGTCAAGCCTGGCCTTCAGACCCTGGATCTCGGCATCTTTCGGAGTGGCGGCCCTCTGGAGTTCATTCGCGAGCATCGCTTCGGCCAGTTTCGAAGCGGCTTGCCTGTCTCGCTTCGCCTGCTCAAGTTCGTTCGCCAGGGTGTCACGCTGTTTTGCAACGGTACTCAAAGCCTCTGTCACGGCGAGCTTGCGCGTGACCTCTCCGGCGTCAAGCCTGGCTTTCAGTTCCTGGATCTCGGAGTCCTTGACTATGGTAGCCCGCTGCATTTCGCTGGCAACCTTCGTTTTGGCGAGCTCGACGGCGTTCCGCTTGTCCTGCTCGGCCAACTCAAGCCGCTCGTGCAACTGCTGCTCGAACTCGCCATCGCGAACCTGCTTCAGGATGTTCGCGTACCCGGCTTCGTCGATCTTGAAAGCTTTACTGCAGTGCGGACAGATGATTTCATGCATGGCTACTTGCTCTCCGCATTGGTTTGATTTAGCCGCACAAAACCTGCTTCCAGGTCTTCAATCAAATCATCAACATGCTCCAACCCCGCATGTATCCGAAACGCCTGCCCGGTGTGCGGCCAATGGGTTGCCTTGCGGATCGGCGCGGGATTGAAGGGCATGATGAGGCTCTCGTAGCCGCCCCACGAGGCGCCAAGGCCGTAGAGGTCGAGCCCGTCGATGAAGGCGGCGAAGGCTTTGCGGTCCACGGGTTTGAGGATGACGCTAAAGAGGCCTGAGGCGCCCAGGAAGTCGCGTTTCCAGATGGTATGGCCGGGGTCGGTTGGGAGGGCGGGGTAGAGGACCCGCTCGACTTCGGGGCGCGTGGCGAGCCATTCGGTGAGTGCGAGGGCGGTCTGGCCGTGTTGTCTGAGGCGGGTGGCCATGGTGCGCAGGCCCCGCTGCGCGAGGTAGGCGTCATCGGGGCCGACGGTCTGGCCGAGGTCGGTGTGGGTCTCCCGCAGTTTGGGCCAGGCTTCTTTGGTGGTGGATACGACGCCGATCATGGCGTCGGAGTGGCCGACGATGTATTTGGTGGCGGCGTGTATCGACACGTCGACACCGTGCGCAAACGATTTGAAATAGAGCGGCGTCGCCCAGGTGTTGTCCATGATGACGGTTGCGCCCTGGCGGTGCGCGACCTCGGCGATTGCGGGGATGTCCTGCATTTCAAAGGTGAGGGAACCGGGGGCCTCAACCACCACGACGGTGGTGTTGGGGCGCATCAGTGCCTTGATGCCCGCGCCGATCAGCGGATCGTAGAACTGGATTTCGACGCCAAAGCGCGCGAGGAGCCGCCAGCCCACGCGCCGCATCGGGCCATAGGCTGAATCGGAAATCAGGACGTGATCGCCGGCTTTGACATAGGCGATCAGCGCGCAGGCGCAGGCGGCCAGCCCCGAGGGGTAGACCATGGCGCGGTAACCGCCTTCCAGTTCAGCCACCGCTTCTTCCAGCGAAGCGGTGGTGGGCGTGCCGTGCCGCCCGTAGTAGACGCCGGGCTTGTCCTCGGCATAGTCGCGGTCCTTCTGGTTCCAGTCGGCCAGATTGGGCGAGATGACGGTCGAGGCGTGGTACACGGGCGGGTTGACTACTCCATGGAAGTCCTGCGGGTGGCGTCCTGCGTGGACGGCACGGGTTTCGTCCCGAATGTCGTCCTTCTTTTTGCGGCTCATGGGTGACCGTTGCGGGTTGGAAAGTGGAGTGACAATTGTGGCAGAACCGCCACCTGTGTCCTTGTTCCGCCCTAGTGTTCCCCGCCCACCTCAATACCCTTGGCTTGGAGAAGCGTCTTGATCCGGGGCTCCGGCTTCCAGTAGTTGGGGCCTTTGAGGAATTTGCCGTTGCTGTCGTAGATCGGCTTGCCGTCCGCGCCCAGCTTGCTTTCGTTGCTGTCCATGATCACGTCGAGAACCTCCTCCAGCGGAAGCCCGTATTTGAGCGCCTCGGAGCGGCAATAGACGATGACATCGCCAAGGAGGTCGGCGATTGCCACTAAGACATCGGCAGGATCGGCTCCGGCCGCGACTTGGGCCGAAATCTCGTCGATTTCGTGGACCTCATCCATCAGGGTTGCCTTGAACCTCAGCAGACGTTCGGCCGCGTTGGCAGGCAGGTTGGGTCGTTCACTGGCGGGCAGCCGGTACATGGCATTCATCAGGGCAATGCGCTCGGGGAAGGGCTTTGTCATATTCGTGCGGGCCTAGGAGAGGATGGAAGGAGTTGGCGGAAGCGGTCAAAGTGTCATTTTTTCTTGACAGAATAACCGCTTAGCCTGATTCACCCGGTTGAGGGGCTATACGCAGGTGTTTGGACCCGTGCCAATTATTAAATAAATATGTAAATACAGATAGTTGTGATATTCTTTTAAAAAATATCGAAGGAGATGGGGGTTGCTTATTGAAAATATGAGGCGATTTCTATCATGGGGCGTATCTGGGGATGGCTGCACACGTGCATCTGATTCGAACAACTAGCTTTGGGGTTCAGGCAAGGCGCGCTATTGCAGTCGCAATGTGCGGGCTGTCGCTGTTGCTCGCCTCCTGCGGCGCCGTCGAAATGGTCAAGAGTGTGTTCGTTCCGAGCATTCCCAGGGTGGAACTGGGCGACATCAATATATTTACCGATACCGGCGCCAATCTCAATACCGCGCTTGAAATAGAAATTGTGCTGGTTCAGGACCCTGACGTACTGAAAAAAATCTCGGAACTCACCGCTGCAAAGTGGTTTGAGCAGCGTGAAGATATTCGCAATACCTATCCGGGCGGATTTGAATCCTTCAAATGGGAACTTTCTCCCGGGCAGGATGTGCGGCTGGGCGGTGACCGCCTCAAGGACAAACGAGCGTTCGCGGTCGTCGTATTTGCAAACTATCTAACGCCGGGTGAGCACCGGGCACGCATCGATAATTTTCAGGATGGCGCGATCATTCGATTGCTTGAAAGAGGATTTACCGTGGCGCGGCGTGGAGGGTCTGTGAAATGAGTAATCTGGCCACAGGCGTCCCGGTGATTGTGCGGCAGAAGGCGGGCAAATGATAAACGCGAAAGATCTTCCCGACGCGATTCAATGGCACGAGGGGTTGCTGCTCGCGCCCCAGCATTTCCAGCAGCTCGCCCTGCGCCAGGAGCAACTGCTTGCTTATCACGTGCTCGCAGGTCTGCCGTTCTCCTGGGGGGTGCGGGATGTCGGTTTTGACGGCGACATGCTGGGTGCCGGAACCCTTCGCGTCAGCCGCATCGAAGCCATCATGCCGGACGGTCTGGTGGTATCGCGCACACAGGGCGCGGCCGATGGTTCGCCGCTAGAGCTGGAGCTGGGGCCTTTCGCAGAACGGCTTGAAACCGGGGAACTCAAGATTTATCTGGCCGTTGCTTATGGCTCGGACCGGTTCAATTCCGTAGCAGGCGAACTTGTAGTGGATGAGCTGGCCGATTCAGAGCCCATCGAAATTCCGAGGCTCGTGCCGAAGCTGCAGTTGCTCGCGGGTGATGCGCCTTCTTCACGGTATGTGAGCTTTCCGCTAGCCACGATAAAGCGTGAAAACGGCGTGTTCAAACTCGGCGAATTTGTTCCGCCCCTGATTTGTCTTTCCCGCGAGATGCCGCTGTGGCAATCGTGCAATGCCCTGGCGGCACGGATGCGGGAGAAGAGCGTATTTCTCGCCAAGCAGACATCGGTGCCCTCCTCGGGGATCGAGGACCGGCTCCAGTTTCTCGAGATCCGCGACCGGTTGCGCAGCGTCGTCGAAAACCTTCCCTATTATGAAGCGGTGCTGGGTACCGATTCCATACATCCCTACCCGTTGTATGTGGCGCTGTCCAGCCTGTTCGGGCCGCTCAGCTTGTTGCATCCGGGGTCCGTCCCTCCCGCGCCGGTGCCCTATCGTCATCTGGATTTGCGCAGTTCATTCGATGTGCTGCTCGCCCAGGTGGGTGAAATGCTGGAGGCGGTGAGCCAGACCTACCGAGAAATCAAATTCACGCTGGAAAACGATGCCTTCTCGCTGTTGATCGACCCGCAATGGATGGGCGAACGTCTGGTCGTCGGCGCGCGCGGTCCCTCCGAGCGCGAGATTCTTGCGTGGATGGACGGGGCCCTGATCGGCTCGGACACCGTCCTTGGAGGGTTGCGCGAGAAACGCATTCTGGGTGCCGCGCGTTCACGCATCGAGCGTGCTGCGGAACTGGGCCTGGCCGGGGTGGCAGGCATGACGCTTTTCACCATCCGGGCAGATACGGCGTTTGTTGTGCCCGGGCGCCCTTTGATCATTGCCAACCGTAATGCAAGCGCCGGCGCACTGCGACCAGCGGAGTTCATTCTTTATGTCACCGAATAGCGCTTGCAGACAACCTGCGCGGCGTGGCGGTGCCCCGGCAACAGGCGGGAGACGCTGATGCCTGCGGGTTCAGCCACTCTGTTGTCGATGTCGGGCGGCGGGTCTTACCTTGTTGACCAGTTCCGCGCGTTCTATGCGGAACTGATGGCGATAAAAAAGAGTGTTGCTGCGCCGCACCCGAGCCTTGCGGCCGAGGAATCGGCTGCGCCCGACCCAGTGGTACTTGCAATGGCGCAGTCGGTTAGCAGGCAGTTGCTCGGTGTGCTTGAACTGCAGGCGATAGAAGCGCAGCGCGCAGGTGGAAGCCATTCTTTTGACATCAATCGCGAGGCGCAGTACGTCATGGCGGCGCTTGCCGATGAGGCGATGCTGCGAACAGAGTGGCCCGGGCGCCATGTCTGGACCTCATGTCTGATTGAATCAGCCCTGTTCCAGACGCGTGTGGCGGGAGATCTTTTTTTCGACCGGTTGGACGATCTGTTGCGCACGCGCGATCCGGCGCGTCTTGAACTCACACTCATCTATCTGTTCGCGCTCTCGCTGGGGTTCGAGGGACGCTATCGGGGTACCGATTGCGCGACGCGCATGCAGAACTACCGGGCGGCGCTCTATCGCCTGCGATTCGGCCGCGATGCCGACCCCACCAGTCCGTCGCTGCAGGTCGCGCCGCAGACTTATTCCTTTACGGTCGGCGATGCCGTGCCACAGCAGATGCCGTATATCGGTCGGGCGGTGACGGTGCTGATCGTGGTGATGATCTGCATGCTTGGCCTGTCTCAGCTTCTGTGGGAATGGAAGGCGGGACCGTTGTCCCAGGCCCTCAAGGTAACCGGGACAACGAGTCCAGTGGTTCAGGCCAAACAACAGACTCCCGGGAAATAAGGTCGGCTGACAGCATGGGACTCACTGAATCAGAACGGAGCGCATCGCGGTGATGAACTATTACATCATCGGTGTTGCCGTTCTCATCCTGCTGACCGTGCTGCTGCTGTGGTATGTGGTCCTCCTTGCGAGAAAGCGGGCAGCCACGCAAACAGGTCGTGATTCGGAGACTTCGACCCGCCGCAGCGTGTCCACCTTGAGATGGTCCTTCGCCAGTGCGATCGCTCATATCGAGGCGAATCTGGCCTCGCGCTGGCGCCGCTACCGCATTCCATGGGTCATGCTGGTCGGTGAGTCCGGCGCCGGCAAAAGCACGCTGATTGAATCCTCGGGGATCGACCGTGCCTACAAGGTTGCGGCAGGCACGGTGCAGTATGTCGGTGTGGGCTGGAACTATTTCAACCGCGGCGTGGTTCTCGATATCGCCGGGGAGTATCTCGGCGGAGGGGCGGGCGGATCGGAGCATCCGTGGCAGACCCTGCTGCACCTGACCGAAAAATACCGCCCGCAACGACCCATTGACAGTGTGGTGGTGGCGGTTTCCGCAATGGACCTACTGGCCGTGAGCCGGTCTTCAACCGACAAGCTGTCACAGCAGGGCGAATTGATTCACAGGCGTCTCTGGCAGGCACAAAGCCGTTTCGGTGTCCGTTTTCCTGTGTATGTGGTGGTCACCCAATGCGACCGGATTCCCGGGTTTACGAGCTTTGCGCGCGCGTTGCCGCCGCACTTGCGTGATGGCATGCTGGGTTGGTCCAACCCCAATGATTTTGAGGCGGGTTACCAGACCGACTGGGCGCAAAAGGGTGTCAGTTCCATCGTGCAGGACATCTCCGTGGTGCAGGCGGAGTTGCTGGCCGCAGGCCGGGTGGTTGATGAGACGGATGCCTTCGTCCTGTTCCCCTCCGAACTTGGGGCTTTGCACCAGGGATTGAGGGCCTACATGGACCAGCTATTCCGTCCCAGTGCCTACCATGAAACGTTTTACTTTCGCGGCATCTACCTGACAGGCGACGCAGGCCAGGCGGCCAAAGCCGAGGCGGCAATGGCAGATGCTTCGGCATCGACGTCAACCGTCCCGAGCGGCTCCGATGGCAGGGTCGAGCCTTTCATGCCGGACGACGCAATCATCCGGGAACCGGCTTTTATCAAGGACCTTTTCGAACAAAAGGTTTTTGCAGAATTCGGTCTGGCACGGGCGTCACGAGAGGCACTCGCCACGCGTAACCAGACGGTGCGCGTCCTGCGGTGGAGCACGCTGGCGATCGGCCTGTTCTGGATGGCTACGCTGGCATTGGCGGCTTTTCAGCTGGATTCTAAAATTCTTGCCTTTGAGCAGGCCCTGGAAGTCATGGTCAAGGCGACCCGGCAGCGGGACTCTGTTCATGCCCGGGGCGAGAGCCTCGACCTGAATTTCTACAAACGCGGCACCGAAGTGTTGCTGGACAAGATGGCGCCCCTGGGGGATGTGCAACTGTGGTGGTTCTCGATACCGGGATCCTGGCCCGGCGTGACGGAACTGCACGGCGACATCCAGCGAGTTCTTTTCAAGGGTTTTCAGGACATTGTATTTAATCTTGTTCGCAAAGGGCTGAATGTCAAGGTCTCTGAACTGACCGGGGTGAAGCGAAACGAGATCAGCACTGAATTGGCCGACGTCGGTGAATGTATTCCCTGGAAGGATGGCGAATCGGCGGAACCGCCGTTGGTGACGATTGCAATTGAGGACCTGCCCGAATTTGGCATGCTGCGGGATCAGGTGGCGAGCATGGCCGTTCTGGAATCGAACCTGGCCATATTCACGCGCTTGCGGAATGGCGAAGCCGAAATCAGTGATTTGCGGGCGCTGCTGCGCTATACATGGAAGATTGAATTGCCGGACAGCCTCGACAAGGGCGGATACCAGATTGCCGCGATGCGTCAGGGATATCCCTTCACCACCAAGGCCCCCGGTGATGTATTGCGGGCAGCGGCGGCCTGTGCGGTCAGGCAGAACGTGGACCGGATAAATGCAAGGTTTTTTGCGCAGAATCCCGTTCTGGGACTCAGCCTGGAGGTAGCCGCGAAAATTTCATCACTTTCCGCGGCAGCTGGGCGGACGGACGGTGAAGATGAGCCCTATGCAGATATCTTGAAGCAGATCGACGCACTGGACGCTCTTTTGAAGAACCCGCGTGCCCGCTGGCTGGTGGGCGGCGAGCGTGACCTCGGCCCAGCCTACGTAGAAATGTGGCGTCTGGTGTCAACGGTATCGGCCCTGGGATCGAGCGTCGTGGAGCGGTCGCGAACCGATACCCAGTCCGAAATTGACAAGCTCGACAAAAACATCAGCGCCGCTTCGTCGGAGGCCGTCGGACCCATCGTCGTTCGCGGCGCCGACGGCGCAATGGCGCTCTCCCCCGATGTAACGTCGTTCCAGTCTGCGCTTGCACTGTTGCTCAAGCAGCGCTTCATGGTGGAAGGCGAAAATCGCAAGCTCGAAGTGCGCGTCGACCCGCGAACCACGGTGCGCTGGGATGCCAAGCGCCTGGATGACGCGATCGCAATGTCCGAGGAGCAGCGCCGCTTCCTCAAGGACAACCTCACCAAATTTCCCAATGCTTTGCAGGACGAAATACGTGCCATTGCAGACCGGCATCTCGGGCGCCGAATGACCGATCTTGTGGCCAAGGCCGAATTGCTGACCCCGGAGTTGCCCCGGGCGCGCACAGGTGGAAACGACACGGCTGCCGAAACGAATGACTTTGACAAGTCGGGGGCACAACTGGTGCGTCTGCTAACCCTTTTCAAGGAGATCGGCGCAAACGCAACCTATGATGACCTGACAAGCCTGCTCAGGCGGGACGCGGTGCGCGGATTGGTTGCCATCAATCGGACACTGGATGGCAGCGAGTTGTATTCGGTGCGCGACGGCAATTTCCTCTGGTGGCAGGGTGCCCGCAATCCGGGCCTGGGCGCTTTCCGCGTCGCCGACGTCCAGGCTCTGGCGGATCTTCTCGGCCAGCAATACGGGCAGGCCGAGTCGCTCGCCGCGCTCAGTGCACCCCTGCTTGCGGTGGTCGACAATGCCGGCATCCGCCTGGATACGGCCACTACGCAGTCCGTCAGGCGATTGCGCGGACTGATCCGTGAGGTGGATCGCTTCAAGAACAAGAATCCCCGCAGTTCCGTGGCGGAACTGGAGGCTTTCATCCGCACGGAACTCGCCGAGGTTGACGGCCAGAATTGCATCGAAAAGATGTCGTCGAAAATGGGCGTTGCGCGCGATTCCGATTACTTCCAGGAGCGCCAGTTTGCGCTGCGCCAGCAGTTGTTTTCACGCTGCGTCGAACTCGCGACGATAGAAGCACGCCGGGCTTATGCGGCGATCGACAGGGGATTTGATCCACTCAGAGGAAGGTTTCCTTTTGGCGCGGTGTCGGTGCGGGGCCCCGGCGGCGAAGCCGACCCCGAGGACGTCGTCCAGTTTTTGAAGCTGTATGAGCGCTATTCGAAAGCGGTGCTGCCCTTACTCGGCGGTCGCGCCGCCGGACTCGCCCCGTTACCGGCACCGTCTGCAAATGATCGTGGCAGCGCCGCCGGGTTCATGGACCAGATGAGCCGGGTGCGAGTTTTCCTGGGGCCGCTGCTGCCACCTGAAGAAGCGGCAGGTCCCCTGGGGTATGATCTGTCGGTTGAATTCCGCGTCAATCAGGGGGTTGAAGTGGATGGCAACAAGATCGTCGACTGGCATCTGGAAGTCGGAGAGCAAGCCCTGAAACTTCGTGACCCGCCCCGGACCATCCGCTGGCGTCCTGGGATGCCCATTGCCCTGACGCTGCGCTGGGCCAAGGATGCGCCCACGGCGCCGGTCAATGACGGAACTGTGGCCAACATGTCGGTGGATGGCAAGAACGTGACTTACCGGTTCACTGGCGACTGGGCGTTGGTCAGCCTCCTTAAATCGCAGGCAGCCTCGTCGGACGCTCCCACCCGGGCGGAAGTCAGGCCGCACCTGCTCAAATTTGAATTCGCAACACAGGCGGTCTCAACAGGTGGCCAGTTCCGTTCGGTCGCGCCCGAGGGCCGCTCACGGGTATTTATGCGGGTAACCGTCACGGCGGGCGGCAAAAAGGATGTTCTGAGCCTTCCGGTGTTTCCGACGGCGGTTCCCGGATTGACGCCTGAGCCTGCGGCCAGCCAGACCCCGGATGTGCAGGCGCCCAGCGCCCGATTGGGATGGCCGGATGCGTTTGGCGGCATGGTTCCAGGAACCCGGCCGGGATGGCCAGACGCATACGGCGGGGTCTTCAGCGTCCGCCGTACGCCTGCCAAGTCGGCCCTGAAGGCCACAACGATAAAGTCACCATGAGCGAAGTGATCCCCACCGTGCCTGCTGAACTGCTTGCGCCGATCCCCGGACCGGATCCGGCCGGCATTTCGCTGCGATACGAAACCATTTATCAAAACATCACCGAGGCGCGGCGCGAAGAAGACCCCAACCTACCCCAGGGAAACTGGCAGCGGGACCTGAAAAAGGCCGACTGGCACGCCGTCGCGCAATTGTGTTCGCAGGTGCTTGCCCGGCAGTCGAAAGATATCCAGATTGCCGTCTGGCTCGCGGAAGCGTGGCTGCACCTTGAGGGGCTGAATGGCCTCACCCGGGGCCTGAACCTGCTGGAATGCCTGTGTCGGGACTATTGGGAGGGCATTCATCCTCGCATTGAGGATGGCGATATCGATTACCGTGTCAGTCCATTTGAATGGGCCAATGACAACATTTCGCTCGCATTGCGTCTGAACCTGACCATTGCCGAAGGAACCAGCGATCTGGTTGAAACCGGGCTGACGCTGGCGAAATGGGACGAGGTCCTGCGGATGGAAAATCTGATCCGCAAGGATTCCCGCCTTGAAAAAGCGGCGGCGTCCAGCGGAAAGGTTAACCGTTCGTCGTTCATGGCGACGGTTTCAATGACTCCGCCGGTGTTTTTCAATGCGTTGCTCGCCGAGCTCGCACAATGCATGCAGGCGGCGACCGGGCTTGAACAGGTGATGCGGGAAAAGCTGGGTGAGGATTCACCCGGACTTACCCGGATCAAGGACGTGCTCGATTCTATTGTCAAAGTGGTTCGGGAGTTCGGCGGCGTTTCCGCGCCGGTGCCTAAGGCTGCAGGAACCGGCACACCAGCTCACACCACCGCCGATGAGGGCGTGCCGGAAGGAAACAGGGAGGAACAGCCCATGGCTGAGCAGCAACCCACGGAAAATACAATGGTAAGGGAAGAGGGACCATCCCATGCTTCTGTCATACGCAGTCGGGAAGAGGCCTATCGACGCCTGTCAGACGCGGCCGATTACCTGCTACGTACTGAACCCCACAGCCCCACCCCCTATCTGGTCATGCGGGCGGTTGCTTGGGGACGGATGCCGCTCAACGAATTGTTACAGGAATTGGTCAACAGCGAAGGCGATCTGAAGGAGCTCTATACCCTTTTGGGAATGCGCCGAGCTTAGCCCAACCCTGATACGACCATGGGTTTGCAACGTTCTATGAAGCCCCAAACCTGCACATTTGGAACCCAAATCAACGCATTCCGTTACCAAAAATTCACTTGCAACGTCATTGAAGTTCTGGGCATACTTCAAGTCGATTCAAGAAATCGACCGTAAGTACACCGCCCGTTTCAGGGCAAAAATAGCGAGATCCCGACAGTTAGTTATTAGTCAGTATTTTTCGATCTGCATTGCACAGGAGAAGCTCCAATGGCCGAAAGTTTGCAAAAATGGATAAGCAGAAACCGTCCCCCTCGCGTACAAATCGAGTACGACGTTGAGCTGGGTGGGGCAATCGAAAAGCGCGAGTTGCCGCTCGTGGTGGGGATGCTGTCCGATCTGTCGGGCATGCCGGAGAATCCTCTCCCCAAATTGAAAGATCGTCGCTTTGTCGAAATCGATCGGGACAACTTCACGGACGTGATGGCGAAGATTGCGCCGCGTCTGGAATTGTCGGTGCCCAATGCGATTACCGGTGAAGGCAACATGAAAGCGGTGCTTCATTTCAGCAATATCGACGATTTCTGTCCGGAGCCCATCGTCAAGCAGGTCCCTGCGCTTGCCCGCCTGCTCGAAGCCCGGCAACAGCTGCGCGACCTGCTCGCCAAGCTGGATGGCAACGACGAACTCGACAAACTGCTCGAAGGCATTGTTGCGAACACCGAGGGTCTTCAGGAATTGAAGAAGGCGACTGAGCCACCCGCGCCGGCAGCCTGATCGGCCAGCACATCCGGAATCGTTGCCGCAATCCGGCGACGGCCCTCACAAATTGAAGGAGAATTGAAATGGCAGAAGCAGAAGGACAATCAGCGGGAGGCGGCACGGTCGCCAAAGGCGATTTGAGTCTGATCGATACGATCGTTCAGGAAGGCAACATGGCGGTCGAGGCCTCCCAGAGTGAGTACTCAAAGAAGCTGATCGGCCAGTTCGCCGTCCAGATTCTGGACGAAGGCATGAAGGCAAATCCCGACCAGGGCGTCGTGGACATGATCAATCAGCGCATCGCCCAGATCGACGAGCTGATGTCCAAGCAGATGAATGCGATCATGCATGCACCGGAATTCCAGGCGCTGGAATCCTCGTGGCGCGGCCTGCATGACATGGTGATGAACACTGAAACCAGCACGCGCCTGAAATTGCGGCTGCTGAACGTGACCAAGAAAGAGCTGCTTCGCGACCTGGAAAAAGCGGTCGACCACGACATGAGCAGCCTGTTCAAGAAGATCTACGAGGAGGAGTATGGCACCTTCGGTGGATACCCCTACAGCTGCCTGATCGGTGATTACTACTTCGGCCGGCACCCTCAGGACATCACGCTGCTAGACAAGATTTCGCACGTCGCAGCCGCCGCGCATGCGCCGTTCATTTCGGCCGCAAGCCCTGCCCTGTTCGACATGAAGCGCTTTACCGATCTTTCCGTGCCACGCGATCTGTCGAAAATCTTCGAAAGCGCGGAGCTCGATGGATGGCGTTCCTTCCGCGACGGCGAGGATTCCCGCTACGTGGCTCTGACGCTGCCGCGCTATGCATTGCGCCTGCCGTATGGCGCCAAGACCGTCCCGGTCGACAACTTCAATTTTGAGGAAGATGTCGACGGCAAGGACCATGACAAATACCTGTGGGGCAATGCCGCCTATCTGGTTGGCCTTCGCCTCACCGACGCCTTTGCCAAATACAGCTGGACCACCGCGATTCGCGGCGTCGAAGGCGGCGGCAAGGTCGAGTCGATGAAGACCCACAAGTTCCTCACCGACGAGGGCGACATCGCCGTCAAGTGCCCGACGGAGATCACGATTACCGATCGCCGCGAAAAGGAGTTGAACGATCTGGGCTTCCTGTCGGTGGTTTACGCCAAGGGAACCGACTACGCCGCATTCTTCGGCGGTCAGACCGTCAACAAGCCCAAGGTCTACAATCTGGACCTGGCCACGGCCAATGCCCGCCTGTCATCGGCCCTGCCCTATGTACTGGCGGCATCGCGTTTCGCGCACTATCTCAAAGTGATCATGCGCGACAAGATCGGCAGTTTCCTCACCGCGCAAAACGTCTCGGAATACCTCAACACCTGGATTTCGCAGTACGTCCTGCTGAATGACGGTGCAGGCCAGGACGTCAAGGCCCAGTATCCCCTGCGGGAAGGACGCATCGACGTGAGCGAAGTTCCGGGCAAGCCGGGCGTGTACAAGGCGACAGTGTTCCTGCGTCCGCACTTCCAGCTGGAGGAACTGACCACTTCCATTCGACTGGTTGCGGAACTGCCGCCGCCCGCGGGCTGATCTCGGGCGTCCCTCCAGCGGCTCTCCAATTACTGACAAAGGATAAAAAATGGAACAGATATTCTTAAAACCGAATGGTATTGCCGGCGCGAGCACCAGTTCGCACGGCGCGGGAGAAATTGAAATACTGTCGTACAGCTACGGCGTCTCGATGCCGGTGACACACAGTGTCGCGGAAGGTCAGCGTACCCACGGCCAGGCCAATGTGCAGGATCTGTCGATTTCCAAGTATGTCGACATGACCACGCCCATTTTCCTGCAATATTGCTGCAAGGGCACACTCATCACCACGATGACGCTTCGGCACCTGCGCGCGGATACCGCCGGCGACGCGGCGGTGGTGCTGATGACCATCGATCTGAACGACGTGCTGGTTACCAGCGTGTCGGCCAGCGGTTCCGACCAGCCGATGGAAAACGTCACGTTCAACTTCAGCAAGATCCAGTGGACGTATCACAAACAGGACAAGAGCGCGGCGGATAAAGGCAACGTCGTTGCCAGCTACGACATTGCCCTGAACAAGGTCGCGTGATAGCGCGGACGGGCGAATGTCCGGCTTAGGCATAAAGGAGGGGGTGCGAGCCCCCCTTTTCGATCGCCTTTCGCTGACGCCTGAAGTCAAGGGTGCGGGGGTTGCTGCTGCAGGATTGCTGGATCGCGCCGGACAGCGCGAATCCCTGCAGCGGGAACTCAGCCGGCTGCTCAACACCCGCAGTACGTTTTCAACCGGTAAAAAGGGCCAGAAAGACGAGCGAACCGTCGTCGATTACGGCCTGCCGGATTATTCCGCGATGTACACCCGAAGCACCGAGGATCAGAAAAAACTGGCTGAATTGGTTCGTCGCACCGTCGAAGCATTTGAGCCGCGTCTGAGTCAGGTCAAGGTTGACGCCGAGGTGCTGGGCAACAGCGACAAAACCATGATGGTCAAGGTGTCGGGAACCCTTGCCAACGGGCGTCTGATGGAGCGCGTCAGTTTTTCGCTTCAGGTGACCGGCGAAGATCTCAGAGGCAGCAGGCTTGGCAGCTAGGTCTGCAGAGGACCTGCTCGACTATTACAAACGCGAGCTCGCCTATTTGCGCGGGCAGGGCACGGACTTCGCCCGGCGTTATCCGCAGGTCGCCCAATCCCTTGAACTTGGCCCTGGCCAGTCGGCCGATCCCCACATTGAACGTCTGATTGAAGCGGTTGCTTTTCTTACCGCTCGCGTCCATCGGGACCTGGACAACGAATTTCCCCAGATTTCCTCGGCACTGCTGGAGACGCTGTACCCGAGCCTTGTAAGCCCGCTGCCCTCCATGTCGGTGGCGCATTTTCAGGTCGACCCGACGCAGGGCAAGCTTACGAGCGGGTTCACCGTTCCCAAGCACACTGCGCTTGCGGCGCGGGCACAGGGGTACACGCCGGAAGGGAATACACCGGGCGGCAACGCGCAATGCCGCTTTCGCACCTGTTACCCACTGACACTGTGGCCTCTTGAAATTGCAGACGCGGGATTTGTTCCGGTCAACGAATACGATTTTCTGCGCAAGGATCCGGGCGTGGCCTCAGTCCTGCGGGTCCGACTCGACTGCATTGGCGAGACCGATTTCCAGGAGCTAGAATTGAAACGCTTACGGTTTCACCTCAACGGTGAATTCATGGAGGTGATGCCGCTCTACGAACTGCTGGTGTCGGGCCTTCGGGGCGTCATAGTCCTTCCCGCCAAGGGTCAACCGGTGAAGCTGCGCGAAGGCTCCTTCCAGGAGGTCGGGTTCGGTGCCGATGAAGAAGTGTTGCCCAGGTCCAGCCACGTGCATCCGGCCTACCAGCTTCTGCAGGAATATTTTGCGTTCCCTAGAAAATTCCTTTTCTTCGATGTGAATCATCTCGATTCGGCAAGGGGGCCCCACACTTCAACGGACATCCTCTTCCTTCTGGACAAGCCCAGGCCGCGCGGACAGGCCATCAGCAGGGACACTTTCAAGATCGGCTGCACGCCGATCATCAATCTGTTCAAGAAGACCACCGAGCCGCTGCGCATTGACCACCGGAAATATGAATACCGGCTCGTGCCCGACTGGCGCGATGAAGCGTTCACTGAAATCCACACCATCACCAACGTGACCGCGACAGACCGCGAGTCGGCAGGCGCGACGTCGGTTCAGCCCTATTACGCATTTGACCATTCCGCACGTGATGAAACAACCGGGCCGTACTGGTTTGCACGCCGAGACGACTGCCACCGCCCAGAAATCGCGGGGACGGATTTGTGGCTGTCTTTCCTCGATCTGAAATTCAGACCTCAAAGACCCGACTTTCCGGTTATCTACGCTCATACCCTGTGCACCAACCGGCAGCTTGCCGAACAAGTGCCGGCGGGCGCAGCGCTCGTTCCGGAAGCCGCAGTGGCGTCATCGCGGATAAGCTGCCTCTACAAACCGACGACGCAGCTGAGTCCGCAAAGCGGCCGTGAGCACTGGCGTCTGATTTCACTGTTGACGCTCAACAATGTTTCACTGCTGGACTCCCAGACACGCTTGCAGGCCCTGCAGGAAATGCTTGCGCTGTACAACGTCACTGATTCGGCCCGCGCGAATGAGCAAATCCGCGGCATTCGACGCATGGAATGCGCGAGCGTGGTGGGGCGCATCGGGCGCGACGCCTGGCGTGGTTTCTGCCGGGGCTATGAGATAACGCTGGAGTTTGATGAAGGGGCGTATGCGGGCGGATCGGCACTGTTGCTTGCCGCGGTGCTGAACCGTTTTTTTGCGCAATACACGTCGGTCAATTCGTTTACCCGTGTGGTGGTAAAACGCGATGAAGAGGAATGGAAGAGATGGGAACCGATGACAGGTCGCCAGCCGGTCCTTTAATCGACCAGTTCAACAGCGAACCCTACCGCTTTGATTTCTTCCAAGCGGCGAGGTTGGCGGAATTGCTGCGCCCGGACATGATGCCTGCGGGGCACGGGGGCAGCAATTTGGAGGCGGTAGCATTCAAGTCCCACGTGGGGCTTGATTTCCCGCCCAGTGACATCGTCAATGCGGAAATTCCCTTGGACGACAGCCAGCCAGCCAGCATCACGGTCGCATTCATGGGTCTCGCCGGAGGTTCCGGACCGCTGCCGACGCCGTTCACCGAACTCATTATCCAGCGCACGGCGGCGCGGGACTACGCGACGCGCGACTTTCTGGACATATTCAACAACAGGCTCATTTCCTTTCTGTACCGGTCGCGTAAAAAACACCGTCTTGCTCTCAACAACATGGCGCCGGAGCGAACCGCATTTGCCCGCTGGCTGTTCACCCTTGCGGGACTGGAGCTAGCCTCAAGGCGCGCCGACACCCGGAAATGGGCGCGATCGCTACTTCGTTATGCGGGGATACTCGCGCACCAGGTCCGTTCGATGACGGCGCTTGAAACCATGCTGTCGGATTTCTTCAAGACGCCGGTGCGTGGCGAGCAGCTGTTGGGCCGCTGGTTGGTCATAGAACCCAGGGACCGCACACGAATCGGCCAGCGGCTCGGCGCCAACCAGAAACTGGGCATGAACACGGTCATCGGAAAACGCGCCTGGGATCAGATGGGGAAGATCCGCTTGAATGTCGCGCTGCCAAACCTGACGAGTCTGCGCGAATTCCTGCCCCCTGGCAGCGCCTACGAAGAGATGAACCGCATCACACGACTGCATTTGCAGCAGGACCTCGATATTGATCTGCGGCTCACTATTGCCCCCGGCCAGAAATCGGGAACGCGCCTTGGCCGGCCGGGTAATGCGCGCCTGGCATGGACTTCATGGCTGAACAGCGGGGTCAGCCGCCCGAACAATGATCCAGTGCGCCTGCGTCTGCCCTCGCTACATCCCCTCCCCAACGGCAACCCGTAAAGGCCACGCAAACGAATGGATATTGATCTGCGCTCTCTGCTCGCGAAACTCAACGCCGAATGCCGAAGGGCGCTCGAGCAGGCCGCGGAGCTGTGCGTGCGGCAGACGCACTACAACGTTGAAATCGAGCACTTGCTCATAAAACTCATTGAACTGCCGGCGCCTGATCTGGATGTCATTCTCAGGCACTACGATATCAAATCGGAATCCCTGACGGCCCAGCTCACCGCGGCCATCGACAGATTCAAACGTGGCAACGGCAGAACGCCCGCCATGTCGCCACACTTCATCACTTTGATCCAGGAAGCTTGGCTCATTTCATCGATGCAGCTCGGCGAGCCCATGATCCGCTGCGGAACCCTTGTACTTGCGTTGCTCCAGGTCGACAGTTTGCGCAGTATGCTGCTGGAATCCGCGCCAGCCCTGCTACAGATACCCCGCGAATCACTGCGCACTGCGCTTCCCGGCCTCCTTTCTGAATCCACCGAAAGCGTGGGAAGTGCAGCCGCACAACGGACACGACCCGCCATCGGATCCCCGGCGTATGCCGGCGCGACGCCCAGACCTGCGGGCAAAGGCGCGGCAACACCTGCTCTTGACCAGTACACACTGGACCTCACCGCCCAGGCGCGAGCCGGGAAAATCGATCCAATCCGCGGCCGTGACGCGGAAATCCGCCAGATCATCGACATCCTTCTGAGGCGCAGACAGAACAATCCCATCCTCACGGGAGAAGCGGGCGTTGGCAAGACGGCGGTGGTGGAGGGATTTGCACTGGCCGTAGCGGAAGGCAGGGTGCCTCCCGCGCTCAAGGATGTGACACTGTGCACTCTGGACCTGGGCCTGTTGCAGGCGGGAGCCGGCATCAAGGGGGAATTCGAAAACCGGCTGAAATCGGTCATTGCCGAGGTCAAGGCCTCGCCGCAGCCCATCATCCTGTTCATCGACGAAGCGCACCAGCTGATCGGGGCAGGCGGATCCGAGGGACAGGGGGATGCGGCCAACCTGCTCAAACCCGCGCTGGCGCGAGGCGAACTGCGCACAATCGCGGCAACCACCTGGGCCGAATACAAGAAGTATGTGGAAAAGGATCCGGCGCTCGCGCGCCGCTTCCAGGTGATCAAAGTGGACGAACCCACAGAGGAAATTGCCATCGACATGCTGCGAGGCGTGGTTGAAAACCTGGAGAGCCATCACCAGGTGCGCATACTCGATGTCGCCGTACGCGAGGCTGTGCGCCTGTCGCACCGCTACATCACGGGCCGCCAACTGCCGGACAAGGCGATCAGCGTACTCGACACGGCCTGTGCCCGGGTTGCCATCGGTCAGACCGGCACGCCTCCGGAGGTCGAGGAAGCAACGCGCATTTATGAAAGCCTGGAAGCGGAGCTGCGCATCCTAAGACAGGAGTCTCTGACCGGCTCGGACCATGTCCGTCGCATCAGGGAAATTACCCAGGGCATCCAGGAACAACGCAAAACCCGCGAGCAGCTTCTCGCGCGCCTGCAGGAGGAACGCCAGGCCGTCGCCGAGATACTCGCCTTCAGGCGCCGCATCGACCAGGCGCTTGCCGACGGTGTCGATCCGACCGAAAGCTCATCCATAGTGACCGAGCTCTCAACCAACCTGGCTCGCCTTGAGCGCGGGCTGGAAGCCATCCAGAACGACGAACCCATGGTCCCCGTATGCGTCGATCCCAAGGTGGTTGCCTCGGTCATTTCCGGATGGACCGGCATACCGGTGGGCAAGATGATGGTGGACGAAGTGCGCACCGTGCTCAACCTGAAGGAGCGGATGGGCGAGCGGGTGATCGGACAACCCCAGGCGCTGGACGCGATCGCCAGGCGGATCCGCACCGCGCGCGCGGAACTGGACGATCCCGGCAAGCCGGTCGGCGTGTTCCTTCTGGTGGGTCCGAGCGGCGTGGGCAAGACCGAAACCGCCGGTGCCCTGGCCGACCAGCTCTACGGAGGCGAGCGCAACATGATTGTTGTGAACATGTCCGAATTCCAGGAGGCGCACACCGTCTCGAGTCTCAAGGGCGCCCCACCTGGCTACGTGGGCTTCGGACGCGGCGGTGTGCTCACGGAAGCGGTGCGGCGAAAGCCCTACAGCGTGGTGCTTCTCGACGAAGTCGAAAAGGCGCACCCGGACGTGATGGAGCTTTTCTACAACGTCTTCGACAAGGGCGTGATGGAGGACGGCGAGGGTGTACTGGTGGATTTCAAGAACACGGTCATTCTGCTCACCTCGAATGCCGGACAGGAAATCATCACCGGCGCCTGCGAGGGGCGCACAACCCGTCCGGAGCCTGAGATCCTGGTCGAAAAACTGAGGCCAGCGCTGTTGCGGCATTTCGCACCCGCGTTCCTGGGGAGACTGGTGACGGTGCCCTACTACCCGCTGGGCGATGCGGAGATCCATTCCATCGTGGAACTCAAACTCGCAAAGATCCAGGACCGGATCCATCGAAACCACCAGGCCCGCCTGAGTTACGACGAAAGCCTGCTCAAGGCGATCACGGCGCGCTGCACGGAAGTCGACAGCGGGGCGCGCAATGTCGACCATATCCTGACCCACAGCCTGTTGCCGGAGCTGTCCACGCAGATACTTGAACGCATCTCCGTGGCTGAAACCTTTCGTTCGGTGCATGTCTCGCTTGAACCCTCGGGAGGATTTGCCTATGCATTCAGCGAGCATTCCGGCGTGGCGGATGACGATGCCCCGGGCAGTGGAAAACCCACCGGGACTCACTGAGCCAAGCGGGCATGGCCACCACCTACACCCAGGACAACACCTACCTCACGGTCACGACACCGCTGGGTGCCGACGTGCTGATGCTCACCAGCATGCACGGCGAGGAGGGCATGTCCAGCCTGTTTTATTTTGATCTTGAAATGGTCTCGACGGATGCGGGCCTTGATTTCAGCCAGATCGTTGGCAAATCGGTAACCGTCTCGCTCAGTCTCGATGACAGCAACGCGCGCTGCATCAACGGTGTTGTCACGCGTTTTGTCCAGACCGGTGGCAACCTGAACTTCGCGACCTACCACGCCGAAATGCGCCCCTGGCTATGGTGGCTGACGCTTCGCACCGATTCACGCATCTTTCAGGAAAAAACGACCCCTGACATCATCAAGGCGGTGTTCGCTGATCTGGGATTCACGGATTACAGGGTTGCGACGTCGGCCACCTACACGGCGCGCGAGTACTGCGTCCAGTACCAGGAGAGCGCGTTTGATTTCATCTCCCGCCTCATGGAGGAAGACGGCATCTTCTATTTCTTCGAGCACGAGGACGGAAAGCATACGCTGGTGCTTGCGGATGCCTCCTCGGCGAACGCCGCATGTCCCAACCTCGCCAAGGCGCGCTTTCATCCCGCCTCGGGCAGCCAGAACGAATTCGATATCGTCTACCGATGGTCCCTCGAGCAGCAGGCGGTGCCGAAGACGTTTTCCACAGAAGACTTCAATTTCGAGACACCCAGTGCCGAGTTGCTTGCCAAAAAAGAGGGCAGTGCGGGCCGCATGGAGGTCTATGAATATCCCGGTGGCTACAAGGCAAAGAGCGCCGGAGACGGCATAGCCGCGATACGGCTGCAGGAACTCCAGCATCCGGCGCTGACCATGCGAGGCGACAGCTATTGCCGTGCCTTCGTGCCCGGTTACAAGTTCGCGCTGACCGGTCATTTTCGCGAAGACATGAACACCGACTATGTGCTGCGCCGGGTGGCCCATTCGGCAACGCACGAGGCCTACAGCAACACATTCGATGCCTATCCGCTGTCGGTGCCCTTCCGCCCGCCACGGATAACCCCAAGAGCGCGCGTGATGGGCGCGCAGACCGCCACCGTGGTTGGCAAATCGGGGGAGGAAATCTGGACCGACAAGTACGGCCGGGTGAAAGTGCAGTTCCACTGGGACCAGCAGGGCAAGAAAGACGAAAACAGTTCCTGCTGGGTTCGCGTGGCCCATGGCTGGGCCGGTCAGGGCTGGGGAATGATGTTCCTCCCACGCATTGGCCAGGAGGTTATCGTCAGTTTCCTGGAAGGCGACCCGGACCGGCCCATCATCACCGGCAGCGTCTACAACGCCGAAAAGACGGTGCCCTATGCGCTGCCGGGCGAGCAGACCAAGAGCACCATCATGGGCTACTCCTCGAAGGGCGGCGGTGGCAACAACGAAATCCGGTTCGAGGACAAGAAGGATTCGGAGGAAGTCTACGTTCACGCGCAGAAGGACATGACCATCAAGGCCGAGAACGACCGCAAGAAGGACGTGCTGCACGACGAGATCAACACCATCAAGAATGACCGTACCACCACCATCCAGGAGGGTAACGAGAAGCTGGTGGTCTCCAAGGGGGACCGCACGGTGCAGGTGGAAACCGGCAAGGAAACCCACGAGGTCAAGGGCGAGCGCCTGCTGACCGTCACCGGCAACGAGACGCACACCGACAAGGCCGACTACACCCAGAATGTCACCGGCAAATACACGCTCAAGGTCACCGGCGATCTGCTCATTGATGTCACCGGCACGGTCACCATCAAGTCGGCCTCGTCGGTGACAAATCAGGCCGGCACCGAGCTCACCAACAAGGCGGGCACTGCGCTCACCAACAAGGCGGGGACCGATCTGACCAACGATGCCGGTATGAATCTGACCAACAAGGCGGGGATGAACCTGACCAACGATGCCGGGATTCAGCTGCAAAACAAGGCTGCGGCATCCCAGACCGTTGATGGCGGCGGCATGCTCACCCTCAAGGGTGGATTGGTGAAGATCAACTAGCCATGGCAGAACCTGCGCAAACCTCCGGGAAGCCTGCGAAGGAGACTCAGGTGTCCGCTGATGTCCACCACACCGGAACTGTCGAATCTTTCCACGACAACGGCAGCGTCAGCGAACGAACCCACCTCAAGGACGGCCTTCCCGAAGGCGAGTCGCAAAGCTTTTCACCAAAAGGAGGCCTCACGCGCAGCGCACGCTTTCGCGAAGGCGTGCTTGATGGCGAGATGCGCATCTACGACGAGGATGGCGAGCTTTTTCAAAAGGCCGCCTATGCGGCGGGCGAATTGGACGGGCGCATGCTCCTCTACACGGAGGGACGCCTCGTTGCCATGCTGAACTACGTCAAGGGCGTGCGGGATGGCGAGTTCGTGATCTATTCGGAGCTGGGCGATCCCAGCATGCGGATGATCTATCGACAGGGCAAGCCGCATGGCGAGGCGCTTTATTACTACCCCAGCGGCAATTTGGCGAAGCGCGCGAAGTATGTGCTGGGTCTTCTCGAGGGCGAGGCCACCGAATATGACGAGAAAGGTGGCGTACTGGAACGGGCGTTCTACCGCAAAGGCAGGCTGGAAGGTGAGCGCAGGCGTTACCACCCGAACGGAAAGCTGAAGGAAGTCGCGGTGTTCAAGGAAGGCAAGCTGGCCGAAGCGGTCGAAGAATATGACGAGTCGGGCAATCTCAAGGCGCCAGTCGGCGCAGACGGAAAACCCACGCAATCGCGGATTTCAACTTTCCTGGAAAAACTGGTGAAAGGATAGCAACATGGGAATACAGGTTTGCACCGGAGCAATGATGATGTGCAGTTTCGGCGTGGCGCCCAGCAGCCTCGTGGTGTTGCCCGCCAACCGAACCATGACCGGCACGCCGGCGGCCAACATCATGGACAACAAACCCATCGTCAACATACCCCCGTTCGGGATGTGCAACAGTCCGGCGAATCCGATGGTTGCGGCGGCGACCGCAGCGGCCCTGGGCGTGCTCACCCCCATGCCGTGCATACCCGTCACGGCGGCGCCATGGGCACCCGGAGCCCCGACGGTACTGATTGGCAACATGCCCGCGCTCAATAATTCCTCGAAGCTCATGTGTAACTGGGGCGGCGTCATCCAGATCAGTGTGCCGGGCCAGTTCACGACCATGATCCCTTAATCTAACTATTTGATTTGTAAAGAAAAATAAACGTGGAACATCACTACTCCCTGACGACCCGAATGCTGGTGATATTTGTATTCGGACTGATGCTGCTGGCAGCGCTGGTATTTGCCGCAGGTCTGTTGGTAGGGCGCGATTGGGGCGCCAGTGAGACCATCGAACGCGCGAAAGCCGCTGAGCGCGCGTCCTCGGCTCCCGCGCCCGCGCCTGCACAGGCACCAACTGTCGCTGCACCCGGCGCAAATGCTGCCGCCGGGGCTCCGCCAGCCACGCCGGTAGCGCCTGCTGTTCCGGTCATCCCGGCTCCACCCAAGGCACCCGAAATTCCGCCGGTGCCCAAGGCGCCGTCATTGCCCAAGTTGCCACCGTTGAAGTCCTCTAGTGCGACGCCGGATGCGGACAGGCAATCCAATCAGGCAGGGTCCGGAGCGGCCCCCATGAAAGTCTCGGCCGCGACCATGACTTACGAACGGACCTCCTCCAGCGAACCCAAGGCGCGAGGTTACGTCGTCTACGTGGCCGCCTACGTCAGCGGGGCCAGGGCGGAGAAACTTGCCGAACAACTTCGCGGCCGCAATCTGGCCGCGCAAACCAGCGTTGTTGACAAGCCGGGTCAAAAGCCATTGGTGAGTGTCTGGATCGGGCCCTTTGACGCCAAAGCCGATGCGCAGGCGGCGCTCCCGGAAATTCGAGCCGCTGGACTTGAAGAGGCAATGATAAAGGCGGTGCAATAAATTGCCTTGCCGTTTCAATGAAATCGCGTTCTAGTACGGTCTCGTCTCCGTACTTAATTAGCAATTCTCAGAAAGGAGCTAGAAATGCCGATTGATCCAGACATTTTTGTGGAGGCGATGAAGCGGGTGGATGACAAGGGTTTTGCCGCACGAGTAGCACACTCGAGTTCGCTGCACATGTTTCGTAGTGCTTTATCAAGTCCCGGTTCTGCGGGGAGCAAAGTACTCAAAATCGGCATGTCCTTCGGCAAAGCTTCCCTGAAATTGATTCCGATCCCCATTCTTGGCGACCTTACCGCGGCAGCGGTGGCGAAAGCTGAAGGTTGGGCCAGGGGCGCACACCACAAGAATCGTCTGAATCAAGCGACGACCAAGGTCGACCGGGTAAAGTTCGAACTCAAGGAATTGTCGGTCGAGAACCTGGATCGCTATCGCTGGAAGGTAAGCGAAGCGGTAACCGAGGCCAACGCCAAAGTCACAGCTTTCAACAGCGGATATTGCACTTGCGAGGAGATTTTCGAACTGGTCAAAACCGTTGCACAAGCGGAGCGCAGGATTCGCATCCTTAAGAAGGAGATGGGAGACATCCTGGCCGTGTGCTCGGTCACCCTTGACTGGCTTGCCGAATGCGAAGCGGGTGCCCTGGCGACGGCCTCAACCTTGAATGCAGCCACGCATACTCCATCCATCCAGCCTGCTTCGGGAGTCATCCATCTCAAGAACGAG
Source organism: uncultured beta proteobacterium (assembly GCA_903899705.1). GTDB lineage: Bacteria > Pseudomonadota > Gammaproteobacteria > Burkholderiales > SG8-39 > 2-02-FULL-62-17. Next base: position 25,600 of record CAIUKQ010000465.1, on the reverse strand, counting down.
ATTCGTACAATGCTCTCCGACAGGAAAAACAGATGGGATCAGTTGACCCCGCAAGCCCAGGCGCAAGCCTTGGAGGGTCACAAAGAAGCTTGCAAAAACTGGTGTCAATTCCAGGATCCAAACAGTGTCAGCGGCGTCAACACCAATCTTGCTGCGGCACGCCAATGGATCGCCACAGGGACAAGGGTTTTGACTTCTCCGTATACGTATGAGTCCTTCGTTACCGTCAAGGGCGGGGACTTTGAAAAGGAGAAGAATTAGGGTTGGCCCAGCAGTATCGTTGGCGCGCCCCACTCAGTGGGATGAGCATTCAAGTCCTCGGCAACGCTCAAGCCAGCGCATTGGTTTACTTCGCGTAGACTTCAAGGCATGTCCTATCCACGACGACCCATAGCCTTTGTCCTTGCCGCCAGCGATCACGGCAGCATGATCGTCAACCGCAACGACTACCGCATGAATACCCCTGACGAAGGGGTGGGCGTCGGCTACCAGATATTCGAGCAGTCCAGCTTCGATCCGGACGAGGTTGGCCTGGCGCTGGCGCTGCTCCGCCGCCGCCGCATGCATTTTGGCGATGGCGTGGTGGCCGTCGATGGAGGGGCCAACGTGGGCGTGCACACCATCGAGTGGGCGCGCTGCATGCACGGTTGGGGAAAGGTCTTCGCCTTTGAAGCGCAGGAGATTCTGTTCTATGCACTGGCCGGCAATGTCGCCCTGAACAACTGCCTCAACGCCCGCGTGCGTCTGGCCGCCTTGGGCGAGCGTCGCGGCGAAATAAGCGTGCCACAGCCGGATTATTTCAGTCCCGCCAGTTTTGGCAGCCTGGAGCTGCGCCAGCACGCCGACAACGAGTTCATCGGGCAGCCGGTTTCCTACGAGGGGGGGAACACGGTGCCGGTGGTGAACCTGGATGCACTCGGACTGGATCGGTTGGATCTGGTAAAGCTTGACGTCGAAGGCATGGAACTGGAGGTTCTGCGCGGCGCACATGATGTTCTCGCCCGCCAGCGGCCAATCCTCATTGTCGAAGTCATCAAATCCGACGCGGCGGCACTGGAGGCACTGGTGACGGAACTCGGCTACCGGGTGTTTCCGATCGGCATCAACATGCTTGCGGTTCATGCATCGGATCCGACGCTCCTGCAGATACGCCAGTCGGACAACCAGCTGACCCTGACGGCGTGACAACCCGGGACATATCCAGCCGGTTGCGGGCCGCGCTCGCCATGCACCAGCAGGGGCAGCTGGATCTTGCCGGAAGTGTTTACCGGGAAATTCTGCAGATGCAGCCCCGGAATTTCGATGCGCTTCAACTGCTGGCAACGATCGCTGTGCAACAAAATAAATCTGCCACGGCGATCGAATTGTTTGACCGTGCCCTCTCCATCAAACCGGACCATGCCGGTTCGCTCAATAACCGCGGTAATGCCTTGCGCAGCCTGGGCCGCCTCGTCGAGGCACTCGCAAGCTATGAAGCGGCTTTGCGCGTGAAGCCGGATTACGTGGACGCGCTCAACAACCGGGGCGTCGCGCTGCGTGAGTTAAAACGCCCTGACGAGGCGCTCGCAAGCTACGACCGGGCGCTCAGGTTGAAACCGGAACACGCGGAGGTTCTTTATAACCGAGGGGAGCTGCTGCTGGAACTCGGGCGGCCCGCCGAGGCGCTCGTAGGTTTCGATGATGCCCTGCGAATCAATGCGCGATATGCCGAAGCCCTGAACAGTCGCGGCAAGGCGTTTGACGACATGGATCGTCCCGAAGCGGCGTTGGAGAGCTTTGATCGCGCACTGGCCATCCGGCCGGAATACGCCGACGCACTCAACAACCGTGGCATCGTGCTGGAGGATCTGCAGCGGATGGACGAAGCGCTTGCATGTTACGAACACGCGCTGCGCATCCGCCCGGCCTACGCGGAAGCGCTGGGCAATCGCGGCAATGCACTGCAGGGAGCGGGACGACTCACCGAGGCGCAGCAGAGTTATGAGCTTGCGCTCGCAATCGAACCCGGCAACGCAACGGTGCGCTGGAACGCAAGCCTGTGCAGGCTGCTCGCGGGCGATTTCGAAGCCGGCTGGAAGGAATATGAATGGCGTTGGCAGGTTGAACCGCAGAGCAGCACACGTCGGCCATTCAGGCAGCCGCAATGGACGGGATCCGAATCGCTCGGGGGCAAAACCATTCTCCTGCATGCCGAGCAGGGGCTGGGTGACACGCTGCAGTTCTGTCGTTACGCCACACAGGTCGCGGCTCTGGGCGCCCGGGTGATTCTCGAAGTGCAGCCCTCGCTGAAAATGCTGATGCAATCGCTGGAGGGCGTTGCCAGCGTACTGACCCAGGGGGAGCACCTTCCGGATTTTGACTTCCACATTCCGCTCCTGAGCCTGCCGCTTGCATTCGGTGCGAATCTATCCAACATCACCAACCAGCCTTACCTTCGCGCCGATCCCGGGAAAGTGGCCGAATGGAAATCACGATTGGGAGGGCGCCGCCCGATAAAAATAGGTCTCGCCTGGAGCGGCAGCGGTGCCAATGAAAACGACCGGAAGCGATCCATACCATTGTCGCAATTCCACCGGATCCTCGACGAGCAGGCGGACTTCATCTGTCTGCAAAACGAGCTGAGACCCGCGGACAGGGAGATGCTCCAGTCGCTGTCGGGCCTGCAATATGTCGGGGACTCGCTGCTGGATTTCAGCGACACCGCGGCGCTGGTCGAATGTGTGGATCGGGTTATTGCCGCGGACACCAGCGTTGCCCATCTGGCGGGCGCTATGGGCAAGGAGGTCTGGTTAATGCTGCCGTGCGTCCCCGACTGGCGCTGGTTGATGGACCGGGGGGACAGTCCCTGGTATCAATCTGCGAGGCTGTTTCGCCAACCGGCCCCCGGGGACTGGGACAGCGTACTGGCCGAAGTCATCAACGCCGGGTCGTCAGGGATTTATTCGTAATAATTGTTCGATGCACGCGCGAAGGCTTCGTAGAGTGGCGGCAGGACGATCCCGTGTTTCTGCAGAAGCGGCCGCCGCATGTAGACGAGAAACTGCCGCGGCATCACCTGTGGGATCGTCTTGGGGACAACCCCTTTGTCGACCACCTGAATGGCCATGCGTGCGGTCACCTCGCCCTGTTCGAATCCGGAGGCGCCAACGGCAAACATCCCTCCCTCCTCGACCATGAATCCACCCATGCCCACCACCGGCAGGGGTGAATTGGCTTCAGTCCATTTCATGATTTCGGTGGGCGGCACCAGTTTCTGCTTTCCGGCGTCTTCGTAGATATTCCGGTAATTGGAAATCAGGATAATGTCAGCCTTGTCTTTGGATTCCATTACCGCCTTCTTCCAGCGATCGAAGGTGCTGACCAGGGTCGAATCGGTCACCTCGAAGGGCGCCCAATCGAATGCGGCGATCTCTTTCACGTCGGTTCGAACGGAATCAGACTCGTCTCCCAGCTGCAGAATGCGGCGCCCCATTTCCGCGTCCTCCTTGGTGCGCATCTCCAGCAATGCACGGCGCAGGTCATCGAATGGTTTTCGTTCGTAAATGCCTGTTGCGTTGCTGACCTTGTCATAACCATAAGGTTCGACCGAGCCGTTGATACCGGCAAATATAATGGCAACTTCCGGATTGCCGGCAAACTCCTTCACCGCATAAGCTTGTGCGTCATCGTCAATGGCAATGATCAGTTGAGGTTTCAGGGCATTGATCGCCCGTAGCGCCATCGCGCCGGCCTTGCGTCTGAATTCCTTGTCCGGATGGTTCTTGGTGTCCATGTAATGCCACAGAACCTTGTAGCCCAGCTTCTTGTCGAGCACCCGTTTCAGTCCGATGTCAATGTCGCGCGCCCAAGTGTAATCGGTCGCGTAACTGTGCAAAACCAGGATGCGCGGCTGGGTCAGCTTGTACCAGGCCATGCCGCACAGGGCGAGGGTCACAAAAACCCACATCAGGAGGTTTTTGATCTTCCAGCTCATAGCAGACCCAGCCACGTCCAGAACGGGATGCTGGCGTAAACGCCCCCCAGCCTGACCAGATTCATGAAAAAATTGAACTTCATGAAGGCGCCTTCGTCATACACACCCTTGCTGCGTATGAGTTCGGAGAATTGCTGGTAGTGGGGGCATTGGTAGGGGAGTATCCACATGTCGCCCAGCAGCAGCAGGATGAAGCCGATTATCCAGGGATGAACGCCGGCATGCGAGGCGAGCGGCATGAAGATGGTGGCGCACAAAGCGATGGTCGCGGTATTCGGGATCACGAAACGCAATGCGGCCACCACGCCGAACAGAATAATGACAAACATGTTGAAATCGGTGCGCATCACCTCACCCAGTCCCGAAAGATGGGTGCTGATGAGTTTGTCCAGGCCAAAATAACCAAACACGTTGAGGATTCCGACCAGGCTGCCCAGATACACCAGTGATGGCCAGTCAGTCTTTTCGCGAAACTCGTTCTTGCGCAATGATCCGAACAGCAACAGCGTGAAAAGAATCGCCATGCCGAGCATGGACGGCGGCACGCCGTGGATGGCTGTCGTGACCACGCCAAGCGCGAAGATCAGCACGCCCGCGATGGCCGCCCATTCGCGGTTCTTGATCGGCCCGAGCAGGGACAACTGGGCTCGGACCTGTTCTTTGGACAGTTTGCTTACTTCCTTGCTGGGAAACAGCATCGATACCGAGATGAAATAAATCAGCAACATGGTGAATGCCGCGCCTGCTGATGCAAACGCCCAATACACCCATTGGAATTGCTCCTGCTGCTGCGGCTGCAACAGCCCGAAAATCACGAAATTGACGGAGCGACTGGTCATGAAACAGGCCGACAGCAGCGTGGCCCCCGTGAATGCGGTAATGGCCAGCTTGGTCGCGGCCTTTCCGGAGAAACTGAATTTGACCGTCTCCACCATGTCGACCAGGAACGGCGCCACGAGCACGGCGCGGGCGTTGATGGACGGTACGATCGGGGTCAGCAGCAAGCCGGTGAGCATCAAACCGAGGTTGTGTCCAAAGGGGGTGCTCGGCAGGAAGCGCAGCAACCAGAGGAGAAATCGAAAACTCAGACCCGAAAGCACCACCACCGTGCCGAGGCCAAGAATGCTCATGGCCATGAAAAAGCCGTCGGAAGCAAATCCCGCAAGCACCGTCTTTGTCGGCGCAAGGCCGAGGGCCAGCGTCACCAGCAGCGCAAACAGTCCCGGTATGTATTCATCAACCAGCTCAAACACCCACATGACGACGGTTGCAGCGAATATCGCAAGGAAAACCGTGGTTTCCCGGTCCAAACCAAAATCCCGGCCAAAAAACAGCACAAGCAAGGGCAGCAGGATGGTCACAAACCAGCCAAATGCATGGAGGGCTTCTTTTCCGCCCTCTTTGGCCGCGGAACTTGCCGAATTTGGTCGTATGCGCTCGCCGCCAATATTGGTGAGCAGCGAGAAGTAAAACTGGGCCTTGTGGCCCGGATTGAATTGGTTGAGCCCGGCAAGGCTCGCCCTGGGGATGGCGAAGACAATGACCTCGGTTACGGCCAGTGCATGCGAAAGATAGTGCGGCACATCCGTCGCCGCCTCCTCGCCGAACCGGTTTGATTCGATGCGAACGCGCTTTCCGGTCAGGGTTGCGAGTTCGACGGTCCCCTGCTGTACAAGATACAAAAACTTCGCGTCGGCGTTCGCGGAGTAAATGATTTCTCCGGCCTTGAATTTCAGTTCCTTCACATTGCGCAACATGCGCGCAAGGCTTTCATTGAGGCTGCGCGAAATGATCGAGTCTTCGACCAGGCTGTTCGCGGCGCGTGCAATTGGGGTCATGGGCTTACTTATGGATCGTGTTGTGAGATGGCCCAACTCGAAAATTGCGGTGGCCAATTCTTCAAGTTGATGCACATTCTACCGTCAGAGATGCTGCCGGTAGAAGCGGATTCCCGTCGCATCGGGAAATTCACCGAAAGGGTATCGCCGAAAGGGTTCCGTTGCCCCCGGAAGGAATCCCCAGTAAGGTGCGCCGAACTCCCGGGATAAGGTTTAAACCATGGCTCGTGCTCCAGTTGCAACAACGGTCGCAACACCCGTCAGTCTGAAATCCGCCAGGAACACGGCGCAGCGCGAGGGGCGCTCCCTCCGCGAAAAAATGCCGCGAGCCGCGCATTCGGCCTGGAAGACGGCCATGCGCACGGCGGATCCCATGGAATTGCTGCTGGCGACGGGGAAGAACCGCCTGCGCGAACTCTTGCCTTTGCGCTACGGGCGGATGAGCCATTCGCCATTCACGTATATGCGCGGTGCCGCGGCGATGATGGCGGCCGATGTTGCTGCAGGTCCTGTGACCGGTATCCCGGTTCAGTCCTGCGGGGATTGTCATCTGGGGAATTTTGGCGCCTTCGCATCACCGGAGCGCCGCGTGCTGTTCGACATCACCGACTTCGACGAAACGCTGCCTGCTTCCTGGGAGTACGACGTGAAGCGGCTCGCGGTGAGCTTTGTGCTGCTCTGCCGGGACCGGGGCTACGATGCGACCACCGCGCGCGAGGTCACGCTGACGCTGCTGGAGGCGTATCGATGCCACATCCGTGATTACGCGACCACGGCACCGCTTGACACCTGGTATGCGATCATCGATTCGGAAATCCTGATTCGCACGGCACCGGATGCGGCGACGAGGCAGCGTCGCATCGAGTTCGAGCAGAAGGCCAGACGGCGCACGTCTGACAGCCTCATTGGAAAGTTGCTGGTTGAAAGCGAAGGCAAGCTGCGTTTTCTCGACCAGCCGCCCACGATTGCGCATCTGCCGCGCAACGGCAAGCTGGAGAAATCCTTTCGCAAGGCGCTGGAACGCTATCCTCAGACCCTGTCCGAGGATCGCCGTTACCTGCTGTCGCGCTACCACCTTGCCGATCTCGCGTTCAAGATCGTTGGCGTGGGCAGTGTTGGAACCCGCTGTGCGGTGGCTTTGTATCTGTCCGACGGCGGTGACCGGCTCGTGCTGCAAGTCAAGGAAGCCTGCCCCTCGGTGCTTGCTCCCTATGCCGGCAAGGGGCCGCATACGCATCAGGGGGAGCGCGTGGTGGTCGGCCAGCGGCTTATGCAGTGCGCAAGCGACATCTTCCTTGGCTGGGCCAATGACGACGAGGGCCAGCACTACTACGTGCGACAGCTTCGCGACATGAAGACTTCAGTGGCACCTGAAGCGCTGCGCGGACCGGTGCTGTTCAACTTCGCCGACATGTGCGGCTGGGCGCTGGCGCGTGCCCATGCCAAATCCGGCGATGGTGCGCGCATATCGGGGTATCTTGGCAATTCTGACCGGATTGATCGCGCAATAACGGACTTCTCGCTTGCCTATGCGGACCAGTGCGAGAAGGACTTTGCCGTCTTCAAACGCGCGATACGCACTGGAAAGATTCCGGTCGAGATCGAACCTCAGCAGACCTGACGCGCTTCTTACTTACCCCCGTCGCGGGGCGCAGCATCCTTGAGTTGATCCAGCAGCGAGGAGCGTTTGGGCCTCGGTTTTGCACCCGTCTGCGCCGTATTGGCGGCGGGGTTGCCGGCGGTTCCCGGAATCGTCGTATTCGGAGTACTGGAGGGCGTGCCCAAATTTTCGGGAGTCGCAATGCCTGGCTTAGGGGTAGCGGCGCCGGTGGTCGCGTCCGAAGCTCCTTTGGCCATGTCTGCGGTTCCCGGCCTCGCGGTCGCCGGTTCAGCGCCGCGGATGGCTGCGCCGGAATCCTTCTGCAGATCTGCCGGAGTACCGGAACCACCAGCGCCATCGGATATCGGTGACTCTGCCCCGTGAGAGCCAGGAATATTCATGCCCGTGCCGGATGTATCGACGGTGGGCTTATCCGAAACCTCGGTAGCGGATGTTTCAGGAACGTCAACTTGTGCTGTTTGAGCGACAGGAGCTTTGGTGTCTGCACCTGTCGCCGCGGCATCCGTGGTATCTCCGCTCGGCTGGGCGTCAGCTGTCGCCTCCGCCGAAGCATCTGCCGCCAGCGCATCGCTGGATGCCGTCGAGTCTTCCGCCTTCTCGCTATCCGGCCTTGCTTCGGCGGATGTCTGTTGAGCGGAATCCGCCGCCGTGCTGTCGCCTGCGGCCGTCGTGTCCGAGGCTGCATCGGAGGAGGCGGTTCCCGGGGCTTTGCCCTGGGACGAGCCCGCGCCTGCTGCAGCATTGCCCCCGGGCGCTTGCGCTCCGGCACCCGCTGCTCCGCCTGACTTTGAGTCGCCTGCCTGCGCGGTTTCTGACGCTCCTGCGGCAGCCGAGGATTCCGCCGTGGCGGCAACGGGTTTCGCTGCGGGCTCGGGCGGCTTGCCACCGTTCTTGGCGACTTCCGCAGCGACAACGGATTCCGCGCTGACGACGTCGGCACGCGCGGCATTGGTCTGTGCCTTGGCTTTTTCGACGTCGGTGCGCGTTGCTTCGATGAGTTCGGTGCCCTTGTCCCGGCGTGCTTCGACACCAGTCTGGGCCTCATCTGTCTTCGCTTTCATTTCATCCGAAGCCGCCTTCACTTTTTCGCCAAGACCGGATACTTCCGCGGCTATCGAGGCAAGCTGTGAATCAAGTTTTTCCTGCACTTGCTTCGCCTTGTCCTTGGGCGGGCCGATCGCGGCGAGGGCGTCATCGAGCAGGGAGTCGAGAGCGCTGGTTGCTTCGGCGAGGCGCGCGCGTGGTTCTTCACCGGCTTTATCTGTTGCATCGGCGTCGCGCTGCGCGTCCTGCTGCACCGATTCAAGCTCGGTTTGCATCGGGTCTGACGCGGTCTTTAGCGACTCCAGATCGCCGGATGCGGCACCGACCTGACTGCTCGCGTCGTCGCCTGCCGAGGTGAAATCCCCGTGCATGTCGGATGCGGCATTGGCTGATGCGCTCGCATTGTCGCTTGCCGATGCAATCTCGGATTCGGCGCCGGACTGCCATTGCGAGACCTCACTGGATAGCCCATCAGCACTGGCATTCGCCTCGGACGCCGCGCTTTGCGCCTGCTCATCGATCCTGGAGGTCTTCGCACTTGCCTCGTCGACCGTTTCGTTCAAACCGGTCAGCGCGGTGTCGACCGGGGTGGGGGTATTGAGCAGCTGTAGCATGCCGTCGATGGCCTGCAGCGCCTGGGCGAACAGCGAATCGGCAAGGTTCGCCTGATCGTCGATGGGCGGGCGCACCTTGTCCACCGCCGCATTGAGCTGGCCCGCCACCATGTCGAGCACTGCCACGAGCTTCGCTGGCTGCTCGCGCGCCTTGTCGCGCAGGGCTGCAATCGCACTGCGCACTTCGTCGATCCTGGCGTTGAGCGGGTCGACGGGCGCGCGCAGGGTTGCCATGACCTGGTCGATCGCCCCCACCACTTTTGCCTCCACCTCATTGACCTTTTCGCGCACCGGCGCCACGACCTTGTCATTCAGTGCGAGCACCTGATCCTCGATCAGATTCACCTTCTCGCGCGGTTGCGCCACGGCCAGAAAATCGTCGCGGACCTTTCTGACTTTGGCGATCAGCGGATCGGGCTGCGCCTTGATCGTATCGGCCGCAGCGTGCATCTGGGCGGTTGCGTCCTGCATGGCGGTCTGCGCTTCCACCAGTGCCGCTCGTACCTGGTCGAGCACCGTGATTACCTGGTCAATGGCGGTTCGAAGTTGGGCAATCGCCTGGTCGAGAACCGGTCGCAGGTTCTCCACCAGACCATAGGCCTGATCGAGCAGGGATTTGGCGGTGCCGCCGGCCGAATTGATGGCACTTCGCGCCGTTTCGATGGTGGCCTTGATTCCCGGGATCGATGCCTTGACGCCCGAGAACAGCGCCTTGGCCATGGACAGCGATGGCGCCCTCGACAGGTACTTGTTGCACATCGCAATGGCGTTGTCGCAGCGCTCGTCGGCCTGGTCCAGCTCCACTTTGGCCTGGTCCAGCGCGGCATTGGACTCCTGCATCCAGGTGTCGACCAGCGCCTTGATATCGGTGATCACCTGTTCCGCGGCGGTGATCTGGTCGCGCACCGGCTCCATGCGTTGCGGCAGATCCAGCAGCGTCACCTTGAGCTGATCGATCTCGGTAATGATGTCGGCAAGGGCCTGAACCAGACCGTTGATGGCAGTGTCAACGCCCGCCACCGCCTCATCGATGACCTGCTTGATGGTGGCGATGATGCCCTCCAGGCGCTGAATCTGCGCCTCGATTTCGGAGAGGATTGTGTCAATGACCTGCCCGACCGACTCGATCGCCTGGGCCACGGCATTGATCATGTCGGTCACCTGCTGCAGCGGGTCGTTGACCGCCACGGCGACTTCATGGGTGCGGCCCTTGAAGCCTTCGATCTGGGTAAAGATGGTGTTCACTTCCTGCATGACCGCGGAGATGGTGGCCTCCACCCGCCCAAGTACGGCGTCAATGGTGCCGTCCACCTCCGATACGATCTTGTTGATTTCGGTCTTGACGCCATCAATGGTCGAGGTGACAAGCTGAGCCGTGGCGTCGATGTCCGAGCGGATGCCGGTGGCGACATCGGCGACCTCCTGGCGAGTCCCGCTCAATTCCGTACGGACCGTCCCGGCTGAGGTGCAGGCCTCTGTGCGGACGTCTTCAATCGCCTGCCGCGCGGCGTCCGGGGCGTTTCCGGGGTCGCTTGCTTGGGCCTGCATGGCGGCAAGGCGTTGCTGTAGCGGGGTGAGCTGGGCGGCGAATTCAGACATGCGCGTCTTCACCGAAACCGCGCGCTGTCCGAGGGCTTTGGCGCGGTCGGCCATCGCGGAGAGCCGTGGAGGAATCACCGATACATCCGGCTGCAAGGCGGCCATGCGCGGCGGCAGGCCCGTCAAGGTGGGCAGCAGGCCCTGCACATCAGTGGCGATGCCCGCGAGGTTTTGCGCCGCGGTGGCCATGCGCGGGCCCAATCCGCTGACGTTGTCCGTGATGGCGGTCAGATCCGACTGCAGCTGGGTCATTGCGGCGGTCAGCTTGTCGACCATGGGCTGCGGATTGAGTTTCACGGGCAGGGTGCTGACCTGCTCGATCACGACACCCGCCTTGTCGGACACCGTGGTGATGGCCTCGCCCGCCGTCTTGACGCCGTCGGTCAATTGCGTCTGCAGCGTGGCCGATGCCTTGGTGACGGCATCGGCCACCTGGGTTGCGCCGGTGGTGATGGCTGTCTGAGCGTTGGTGACGAGCTTCATGCGGCGGTTGCTCCGTCAGCGATTTGCCTCACAGCGCCCCCAGCGTATCGGTGATGGAGGCGGAAGAACTCTGCATGGTTGCATTGATGGCCGGGATCTTTGACGGCGCCGGCGCAAGTGAAATCGTCGCCGAGCCGATGCCCGCGATGGTCACATCGATCTGTTCAAGCGTCTGCGTGATTTCAGGCAGCACCTCGGCGCCTTCGATCTGCAATTCCTCCAGCAGTGGCAGCAGGGGGGGTGGGGCCGGAGGGGCAGCCACTTCGGCAGGGGCTTCTTCTTCGGGTTCCTCCTCTACCGTGGCGGGTGCTTCGATACGGGGTTCGAATATCTCCATCAACTGCAGCCAGCCATTTCGCAGGCGTCGTTCGGTTTCCGCGAAAACCTCTTCGTCGGTGAGTCGTTGCAGATCCAGGTCATGGTGTTGCACCAGGGCCTGCCGAAGCGCGGCGGCCAGACCGGGCAGGTCGCGATGCTCCCGCAGGAACGCCACGGCATCGACATCGCGGTGATACCGGATGACCCCGTCTCGGGCGCTGCGGATTTCGACACGCTTGTCGAAATCGCGATAGATCTGGGCCGTTCGCATTACTCCGTGCCGGCTTGCCGTCACCTGAGTTCTCATCGCGGCCCGCGATTCCATCAACTCCACGAGTTGAAGATGCTTGTTAAGCAGGAGTGAAGCCATAACGTGGATCACTTTTTCTTCCTCGAGTCGCCACAACTGAATGTTGCGATGTTCGGTGAGGAGCCTGCGCAGGACGTCGATGACACCCGTTCGCCAGCTGATGCGTCGAAGGTAATGGACCGCTTCCGCGTGGCTGCGGAATTCCACCTCTCCTTCACGACCCTTGCGGAGTTCTACCCGCCTTTCAGCATCGCGAAACAGCGGTTCCATGCGAGTTAGTGCCGACTGGTGGTTGGGAGAGGCGATTGTACGGTGCGAAAGGTGCGGTTCACAGCCGACATGGCGGGTAGCCTGTGTTAGCTTTCGGGCTGTCAGTTCGTGCTGCTAAAGGTCATGGCCACTTTCGCGATCGGTGATGTGCAGGGTTGTTACGATGAACTTCGCGAACTCGTGGACGAGCTGGCGTTTGACCCAGCACGTGATCGCCTTTGGTTTGTCGGGGACCTGGTCAACCGGGGGCCAGCGTCACTGGAGGTCCTGCGCTATGTGCGGGGCCTGGGTGATCGTGCGATTACTGTGCTTGGCAATCATGATCTGCACCTGATTTCTCTGGCCTCCGGGGTTGCCACACCTCGCGATGACGACACGCTCGCAAAGGTGCTCGCGGCCCCGGACAGGGACGAATTGATTGCGTGGCTGCGCAGTCTTCCTCTGATGCACGTGGAGGCCGGCAGGGTACTTGTGCATGCAGGCTTGCTGCCTCAATGGAGCGTGGCCACAGCGGCGATGCTTGCGCGCGAGGTAGAGGCCGTATTGCGTGGACCTAAGTATCTGAAATTTATGGAAAATATGTACGGCGGCAAGCCAACGCGTTGGAAGGATTCCCTCGAAGGCTGGGACCGGTTACGGGTGATCGTGAATGCCATGACCCGTATGCGATTCTGTGCTGCCGACGGGGAGTTGGAACTCAAAAGCAAGGGCGAGACGGCAGGAGCGCCACCGGGGTACATGCCATGGTTTGAGGTACCTGGAAGAAAAAGCACGGGGACCACGGTGATCTTCGGCCATTGGTCGGCGCTGGGTTTGCGCCTGATGCCGAATGTGCTTGCGCTTGATTCAGGTTGTGTTTGGGGCGGCAGGCTCACCGCAGTCCGCCTGGACGACCGTCAGGTCACGCAAGTTGAGGGGAGGATGACGCCAGTCAGTTTTTCGCGGGCCCTGATTCCAGGGTCTTGAGGTGACTCGACATCGCGGCCTGGACCTCGGCCGACAATTCACGGCGCTCCCGCCCTGTTGATGCCAAGGGTGCGAGATATTCCAGTTTTGCCATCAAGCCGGAAGTGGAGGCCAGCATCCAAAGCGACTTTGCGAGCGAGTCATCCCCGACGTAGGCAGCAGCATCGCAACGCCGGCCCTCAGAATCGAAGTAGCGCAACACGGCGGGCACCACGATGGCCCGGGCATCGATGGCCGGCTGAAACAGGCCGGCATGAAATCGCCCGACGTGCTCGCCGATGGTGGTTGTACCTTCGGGAAAACAGGCCACCAGTGAGCCGCAGAGCAGCGTCGCACTGACCTGTTGATTGGTCCGGCGCAGTGCGCCGCGGCTGCCGCGTTCAATGTAAAGCGTTCCGGCGCGGGTGACGAGCGTGCCAACCAGCGGCCAGCGTGAAATTTCAGATTTTGCAATGAACATGGCCGGATGCGCCGCATTGACCAGGACGATGTCCAGCCAGGACACGTGGTTGAGAACCAGCAGGCAGGGGTTGGGAAACGAATCGGGAAGATTCCCGACATCGAAGCGGACAGCAAGTATCCGCAGCAATTTTCGCGACCAGCGCCGGTTCTCTCGAATACGTCGCGCCGGACTCCATCCGGGAAAACGAAACGTGACCAGAATCAGGCCACTGCACAAATGCCACAGCAGTCGACCGATACGGATGAACCGCACCCACATGGGCGTGCGGTCAGAAAGCGGGTTCAGGGAGGGCTGGGAGTAACGGGCGCATGTTCGGACGTGCGGAGGTTTCCCTCCCTTCCCCTGTTCCGAAGCTTTCAGGCCTTACCTCAATGGGAGACGCGCGTTACTCCGCCGCCGGACAACAATCGAACGCGTTCACCCGGTTTGAACGATTCGTCCGCTTCCTGTGTAATGGCACGCAGTTCGCCGCCGTCCAGTTTGACGGTGATTTCAAGACCGTCCTTGCGGGTGGCCCGTTCCTCGAGGATGCTGCCTGCAACGCCGCCTGCGACGGCACCCAGTATCGAACCGATGGTCGATCCGCGACCGCCTCCGACGTTCGAGCCGGCAACGCCACCGACCGCTCCGCCCGCGACGGCCCCGATCGGCGACCGCGAGCCCTCGATGGTGACGGTTCGCACGCTTTCAACAACACCGAGCCGGACGGTTTGTTCCTGGCGTGCCTGGCGCGCGTCATAAACATTTCCGGAACTGGTGCTGGCGCAGCCGGAAACAGCAAGCGCACCGGCAAGGGCTGCGCCACACAGGGATAAGAAAGAGATATTCATAGTGACTCCTTTACCATAGGGTGGATCCGAAACTTTCCTTGTAGACCTTCGCAACGATGTCCCGCGTGACGGCATGGTTCTGGCCGCCGCGAGAGGCAATCTTCAACGATCCCATAACCGAAGCCAGCTGGCCGGTGACGCGCCAGTCCATGCCTTTGGCAATGCCATAAAGCAATCCGGCGCGATAGGCGTCGCCGCAGCCGGTGGGATCAAGCACTTCCTTTGCTTTGACGCAGGGAATGTCGATGCGTTCACTGCCGGCAATGATGGTCGAGCCTTCGGCGCCGCGGGTGACGATCAGGGCCTTCACCATCTTGGCCATCGCATCGAGAGACTTGCCGGTTTTCTCCTCCAGCATCTTGCCTTCATAGTCATTGACCGCGACATAGGCGGCCTGGTCGATGAAAGCGAGCAGGTCCTTGCCGTCGAACATGGGCATGCCCTGGCCCGGGTCGAACACGAAGGGGATGCCCGCCTTCGCCAGGTCGTGCGCGTGCTCCAGCATGCCGTCGCGTCCGTCGGGCGCGACGATGCCCAGGGTCACGCCCTTGCTGTCGGTCACCTTGTTCTGATTGGAGAAATTCATTGCGCCCGGGTGGAAGGCGGTGATCTGGTTGTCGTCCAGGTCGGTGGTGATGAAAGCCTGCCCGGTCATCGAGTCGGAAATTCCACGGATATGGGTGCGTTCCAGGCCCAGCTTGTCCATGCGCTCCAGGTAGGGGGCGGCATCGTCTCCCATGGTCGCCATGATGACGGGTTCGCCACCCAGCAGTTTCAGGTTGTAGGCGATGTTGCCGGCGCAGCCGCCGAACTCGCGCCGCAGCTGCGGGACCAGGAACGATACGTTGAGGATGTGAATCTGTTCCGGCAGTATGTGTTCCTTGAAACGGCCTTGAAAAACCATGATGTTGTCGTAGGCCATGGAACCGCAGATCAGCGTGCGCATGCGTGTTTTCCTGTCAGGTAAGTTTTGAGGGGCAGATGATACGTGCAGGCGGCGATATTTACACTCGGCCGATAGCGGCCTGTCAGGGATAGAAAAGATACAGGCGGTATCCGGATGCCTTGACCGACCCCGCCTCTATATTCAGCCTGATCTGTTTTTCGCTGGAACCTTCGAAAGCTTCGGTTTTGTCGGCAAGGTAGTCGCCAGCCTGTAATACCCGCCGGGCAAGCGGCTGGTCGCGCTCATTGGTCAGGGTCAGTTCCAAAGCGGGGAAGGTCTGCGGAAACGCGGCCCGGTTCCGCAGCGTTGCCGACAGCACAATGACACCAGGATTCGTGGGATCGGCCTGCAGATCCGAGGTTTCAATGCTGATCAGTTCTGCACGGCGCGGCAGCGGGATTTCGCAGCCAAATGTGGCACAGACTTCAAAGATAAAGGGTTTGGTTTCTGGGGCCAGGAACGCGATGGCCCCCCGAAAATAGTATGTCGCCTGGCCAGTGAGCACGAGCAAAAATACGCCGGCCAGCGGTGCCCACCACCTGCTGCGCCGGGTTGCTGCCTGAGGACCGAAATCGAAGGCCGGCGCAGGCGCGGCCGGCGCACGGGACGGTGGGGGCGAGATTTCAGGTTGTCCGGGAAGGCTCGGGGCCTCGAGGGTCATCAGCATGTCGGTATCGGTATGTTTCGCCGGAACTTCCGGTGCGGGAAAGTGGACCGGATTGGAGACGGGCCATCTGACCCAAGGTTGCGCGGGCTTCGGATCGGAAGTTGAAAGAGCCGGGGCTTTGATTGCGTCAGGGACAGAATCGGCAATGTCTGCGGCCACGGAATCATCGCCGTCACCGGGAGCGGTCAACTCCGCTTGCGCAGCAAATGTTTCTGCCTGTGGTGCGGAATCCGCCACACCTGTCATGGGAACGTCGTCGGACCTGAATTCCGCCTTGGCGACGGGTGCTTCCGGCTCCGGATCGAAAATCACCGGGGTGGATTGCCGCAGACCATCCTGGTTGGTTCGTTGCGTCAGCGAGGCCAGTGCATCGAATACGGTTTCGCACTTGCCGCAACGCACGCGCCCTCCGCGAAGCTTGAGCTGTTCCGGTGTGACGAGGAACTCGGTACTGCACGAACTGCAGACAGTTGTCAGCACGGCGTCGCGAGCCGCACGCCAGAAATTCGCACCCAGCCGTCGTTTTCCACAATCACATCCAGATCAAACCATTGCCGGTAAATGCCGGCCAGCTCATCCGCCTGCGACACGAGAATGCCCGCCAGAGCGAGCCGGCCTCCGGGTCTCGTATGGCGGGCCAGTGCGGGCGCGAGCACGCGCAAGGGATTGGCGAGAATGTTGGCCACGACGATGTCGGCCTTGATATTCAGGGGGGCCGCAGCATCTGTAAAGTCACAATGCACGGAATTTGCCTCGCAGTTGGCGCGCGCCGCATCGAGCGCCGCCGGGTCGACGTCCAGACCCACGGATCTTCCCGCGCCCAGCTTCATGGCGGCAATTGCCAATATACCGGAACCACAACCATAGTCGAGAACGCTTTCCCCACCCCTGACGGTTTGCTCCAGCCACTGCAGGCACAGCCTTGTTGTGGGGTGGCTTCCGGTACCAAAGGCGAGACCGGGATCGAGCCGGATATTGATTGCTCCGGGATTCGGAACGTCGTGCCAGGTCGGAACAATCCACAGCCGTTCCGATATTTTCTGGGGCTCGAACTGGGCCTGCGTCAGGCGCACCCAATCGGTTTCCTCAATGGTATCCATGCGGATCTCGGCGGGGAGCGGTATGTGCAGTTTTGCGCACGCGGCTTCCAGCAGCTTTCGCGCTTCGCCCGCCTCATGAGCAAGGAACCGCAGGCGCAGGCGCGGCCAGGTTGTTGCGTCTTCGCCGGGTTCATCGAAGATGGGTTTTTCCTCCGACGTGCCGGCGGCCGCATCTTCGCTTTCCACGGATAGCGCACCCTGCTCCAGCAGTTCGTCGGACAGCGCATCCGCCTGTGACGCGTCCAGCTCGAAGACGAGTGACGCCCAGCTCATTGCCCGCCGCTATTTAGTCTCGCGCTCGGCGGCGCGTTCGGCGAGCTTGCGCTCGAGATAGTGTATGGAGACCCCGCCACGAATCACGCTCGTGTCCGAGAGTAATTCCTGATGAAGTGGAATGTTGGTGCGGATGCCTTCCACGACCATCTCGGAGAGTGCGATGCGCATGCGGCGCAGGGCCTGATCGCGATTCTCCCCATAGGCGATGACCTTGCCGATCATCGAGTCGTAGTAGGGAGGCACAAAGTAGCCGTGGTAGGCATGGGAATCCACGCGTATTCCCGGCCCGCCTGGGGGATGGTAGGAGGTGATTCTCCCGGGAGACGGCGTGAAATTGAACGGATCTTCCGCGTTGATACGGCACTCGATGGCATGGCCGCGGACTTCAATGTCGCGCTGCCGGTGTTTCAGTTTCTCCCCGGCAGCCACGCGAATCTGCTCCTGCACGATGTCGACGCCGGTCACCATTTCGGTCACCGGATGTTCGACCTGCACCCGGGTGTTCATTTCTATGAAATAGAACTCGCCCTCATCGAACAGGAATTCAAATGTGCCGGCGCCACGGTAGTTGATCTTCTTGCAGGCATCGGCGCAACGCTCACCAATCCGGGTGCGCATCCTCGGCGTCATCCCGGGTGCGGGGGCCTCTTCCATGACCTTCTGGTGGCGCCGCTGCAGCGAACAGTCGCGCTCGCCCAGGTAAATGAAGTTCTTGTGCTCATCCGCAAGCACCTGCACTTCGATGTGGCGCGGGTTCTCGAGATACTTTTCCAGGTACACCGTGGGATTGGAGAATGCTGCCTGCGCCTCCGCCCGGGTGAGCTGTACGGCATTCTTCAATGCGGCTTCGGTATGCACCACGCGCATCCCGCGTCCGCCTCCGCCTCCCGATGCCTTGATGATGACCGGATACCCGATCTTGCGCGCGATCTTGACGATTTCGGCCGGGTCCTCGGGCAGCGATCCTTCAGATCCCGGGACGCAGGGTACCCCGGCTTTCAGCATCGTCTGCTTTGCGCTGACCTTGTCGCCCATGAGCCTTATGGTTTCAGGGCGCGGCCCGATGAAGACGAAACCGCTTTTTTCCACGCCTTCGGCAAAGTCGGCGTTTTCCGAAAGGAACCCGTATCCCGGGTGGATCGCCTCGGCATCCGTCACCTCTGCTGCGGCGATGATGGCGGGGACGTTCAGATAGCTGCCGCTCGACGCTGCCGGTCCGATGCAGACGGACTCATCGGCCAGCTTGACATACTTGGCTTCGCGGTCTGCTTCAGAGTGCACGACCACGGTGCGTACGCCGAGATCGCGGCAGGCACGCTGAATGCGCAGCGCAATCTCGCCCCGGTTGGCAATCAGGATTTTCTCGAACAAGGTCTAGGCGATCAAGGAATTGCTGGCTGGGAGTTGAGTATGACGCGCTTTGATCACGGCTAGGCGATCACGACCAGCGGCTCGCCGTATTCAACCGGCTGCCCATTCTCGATGCGAATGGCTTTGACAACGCCGGACCGGTCGGATTCGATCTCATTCATAAGTTTCATCGCCTCAATAATGCAGATCGCCTGGCCCTTTTGCACCGTATCGCCGACCTCGATGAAGGGTTTTCCACCGGGCGTCGCAGACCGGTAGAACGTGCCCACCATGGGAGCCTTGACGGCATTGGCTTCGTCGGTGGCAGCAGCAGCTGCTGCTGTTTCGGCTGCAGTGGGCTGCGGGGGTGCCGGGGCGGAGATCCCGGCGGCCGGAGCCGGCGCGACAGGAGGGAGAGCGTAGGAAAATTCCCGGGATGGGTGGCCACCAAGGACGATCTTGACCTTTTCCTCGCCCTCAGTGATTTCGAGTTCTGCGATTCCGGATTCCTGGACGAGTTCGATCAGTTTTTTGAGTTTTCTGAGATCCATGTGCGCGTTACTTTCTGCGTGCCGGGGCTTCGGTGCTGGTCTCGGCCCTAACAGTCGTCAAAATGGCTTGCAAGGCGAGGTCATAACCCTGATTGCCCAGTCCGCATATCACACCTGCTGCGATGTCTGAAAAATAGGACTGGCGCCGGAACGCTTCGCGGGCATGGATATTTGACAGGTGGACCTCGATGAATGGAATGCGAACAGCAGCCAATGCATCACGCAGGCCGACACTGGTATGCGTCAGCGCGCCCGGGTTGATGATGATATCGGTGACCTGCTCGTTGGCGGCCGCCTGCACCCGGTCTATCAATGCGCCTTCATGATTGCTCTGGAACGATTGCAGTCGTGCGTTGGCCGCTTTTGCCGCCATGCCCAAACGCTTTTCGATGCCAACCAAGGTTTCGCTGCCATAGATTCCTGGCTCTCGCGTCCCCAGCAGGTTCAAGTTTGGGCCGTTGATGAGAAGTATCCGCCGAACTTTTGATGCACCGGGTGGTTTAGGTGCCGATGATTTATTGACAGTGACCATTAGCGTATTTTCGACGAAGTTATCGGCATTTGTCTACGTGAACCCAGAATTTAACTGCCATTTCAAGAATGTACCGTAAATACTGGTGCGATTGCCGCTTCCAACTCGGTCTCCGAAATGCCGCCCAGATGCCTGGCCTGGATGTGGCCGTCACGGTCAAGGACCACAGTATAAGGCAGACCGGCGGCCTGGTTACCTAGATTTCGGGCAATTTCCATCACATCGAGGCCCGCAATCAGCAACGGATAGGCGACCTTGTACTCTTTCGCAAATTCCTGAACTTTAGCGGCACTATCGATGGAAATGCCGACAATTTGAAGGCCTTTAGGCGCATATTTCTGATGAGTTCTGACCAGCAACGGCATTTCGACGCGACAGGGTTCGCACCAGGTGGCCCAGAAATTGACGATCAACGGTGATCCGCGCCAGCGAGCAAGCGGCTGCAGTTCGCCTTCCAGAGTCTGGAGAGGCCAGGTCCACAGGTTGTCGATGGCTGCCGTGTCTTTGCCAGACCCACGGCGAAAGACTTGCAGCCCAATACCACCTGCGGCGGCAAGAACGCCTCCGAGAATGTATGCGCCGCTTCGCCGCCTGGCCTTATCCATCTGATTCCACGAGCAGTTTCACGGCGGACAGGGCGGCCCGCTCCACGACCAATCCTTTTGCGGATGTCTTTATGCTGACGCGTTCGTCGTTGGTGCCCAGAACCGAGATATTCACCTCGTTGCCATCCCAATCCAGTGTCAGCACGCTGATCAAGCGGTTTTCGCCGCCGATCCAGCGTCGTTGTTCGCATACATCGTAGGCAAGATTCCGATTCAAGAATTGCAGTTCCAGTAATTTTGCGTCGTCGGTAAATACCTGGATGTCGACTTCACTGTAACGGCCGGCGGTTCCGCTGAGAACCGGACCCGTCAGATAGGGATGAAAGTCAGCGATCTCGCACATAACTTCCAGTGCAATACGACGCAGTTCCCGAAGCCGTTCGCGCTGTTCCTGCTCTTGATATAACCGTTGATAGGCCCGGAGTTGCTCTTCGATTTCATGATTGCCGGGAAGTGCCTGGGTATCATCCAGTCCCAATTGGCGAGCCGCCTTGCGTTTGGCCAGTGCAAAGTCATCAATGCCGTCTTGCGCCATAAGCCGGGCCGCCGCGGCGGCAATTCGAAGACGCGCTTGCTGCTGTTTGGCCATTGATGGTGTTTCCAGCTGTGATGCGGCATGATTCCCAATCACTAGCGATCATACCGCAAGGGTAAGACCTTCAACCTATAGGCTAAAATCTCTGGCAACTTGGCGTCATTTTCGACGAAGTTATGCGCTTAGTTGGGTAGATGTTGATATCAACTGGAAGGGCGAATTCCCGAGTGCATATTCATATTCTGGGTATCTGTGGCACCTTCATGGGGGGCATTGCGCTGTTGGCGCGCTCGGCAGGTCATCGAGTCACGGGCTGCGACACAAATGTCTATCCGCCCATGAGCACACAGCTCGAGGAGCAGCAGATCGCGCTCACTGAAGGCTTCGATACATCCCAACTCAGCTTCAATCCCGATCTGTGGGTTGTTGGCAATGTGGTCGCACGGGGCAACCCCCTGATGGAGGCGATATTGGACCGGGGCGATCGCTATCTGTCAGGGCCCCAATGGCTCGCAGAAAACATTTTGCAGAGTAAGTGGGTGCTGGCAGTATCGGGAACCCATGGAAAAACAACGACTTCGTCGATGCTTGCCTGGATATTGGAGGCTGCGGGCAGGAATCCGAGTTTTCTGATTGGCGGTGTTCCCGAGAACTTTGGCCTGTCGGCCCGTCTGACGCCAGCTGATTATTTTGTCGTGGAAGCCGATGAATACGATACCGCCTTCTTTGACAAGCGCTCCAAATTTGTCCACTACCGGGCAAAAACGGCCGTATTGAACAATATTGAATTCGATCATGCTGACATCTTCAGCGATCTTGCGGCGATCGAGACACAATTTCACCATTTTTTACGCACAATTCCAGGCTCGGGTCGGGTCATCGCGGCCAGTGGGGATGAATCCATCGAACGGGTCATTAAAAGGGGATGTTGGACGCCGCTTGAAACAGTAGGCCCGCAGGGTGACTGGACCTGTTCAGAATCAGACTCGGGATTTGACGTGTGCTTCAAGGGACGGCGACACGGCACAGTCGTCTGGGATTTGATGGGAGCCCACAATCGCCACAACGCTCTTGCCGCGATTGCCGCCGCGGCGCATGCAGGCGTGCCACCGGGGGAATCGATTGAAGCTTTGGGGCGGTTCAGAAACGTCCGGCGACGCATGGAGCTCCGGGGCACAGAGGCGGGTGTGGCCGTATACGATGATTTTGCCCACCACCCTACGGCTATCGAGACGACTCTGGGAGGCCTTCGCAAGCGGATCGGGACCGGCCGCATCATGGCTGTTCTGGAACCCCGCTCCAACACCATGAAACTGGGCGTCATGAAAGACCGGCTTGCCGGAAGCCTTGCCCAGGCGGACAAGGTGTTTTGCTATACCCATGGATTGGGCTGGGATGCAGCCGGGGCACTGGTTTCGCTGGGAGAGAGGGCGCAAAGCTTCGACGATTTGAGTCGACTTGTTGCGGCGATTACAGATGAAGTGAGGGCGGGCGATCAGGTACTGGTGATGTCCAATGGCGCCTTTGGCGGGATACATGAAAAGCTTCTGGCCGCCCTGAAGGCAAAGCACTAAGCCTGATGCTGGTTTATCTGCACGGCTTCAACAGTTCGGCACAATCGACGAAGGCGCGCATGCTGGCGGACTATCTGGCACGACAGGGTCTCGAGCAACAATACCTTTGTCCCAACCTGCCCCATGGCCCGCTGGAGGCCATTGCAACCGTCGAATCCGCCATCAAGGGACACGATAACGGTGCTCTCTGCTTTGTCGGTTCCTCCCTGGGTGGCTTCTATGCGACCTGGCTTGCCGAACGACATGGTGCCCGCGCGGTGCTGCTCAATCCGGCGATCGATCCGCATCTGGGTTTGCGAGCCTACCTGGGGCCTCAGACCAATCTGTACAACGGTGAGAAGTACCTGTTGACGCAAAAGCACCTCGACGAGTGGGCGAGCCTTTGTGTTCCCCGGATTACGCCGGAGAGGTATCTGCTTGTGGTGGAGACTGGAGATGAGGTGCTTGATTACCGCATGGCGGTGAAGTATTACGCCGGCTCACGCCAGGTGGTGGCCGAAGGCGGTGACCACTCGCTGCAATGCTTTGCGCAAAAGATCCCCC
Organism: uncultured beta proteobacterium; assembly: GCA_903899705.1. Taxonomy (GTDB): domain Bacteria; phylum Pseudomonadota; class Gammaproteobacteria; order Burkholderiales; family SG8-39; genus 2-02-FULL-62-17. The sequence continues at coordinate 2,592 of CAIUKQ010000465.1, read as the reverse complement.
TGATTCTCGAATTCTCCGGGGTGGTGGCCGGGTAGACGGCGGCTCCCCAGTTGTTCACCTGATTCGGGACCCTGGTCCGCCAAACGCGTTAATGTGCTGAGCAGCGCCGCTATAATGCAGCCTCATTCTGCTCGCGGCGAAATTCCGAGGAATCGGGGCCCGGCATCCTCGTTCCGCATCCCCAATCTGGTATTCCCGCCCATGCACGTCATCTACGAAGAAAGCGGCGCTTTCAAGGTTGGCACCATACTGGCTGACAACGACACCTCGCTGCAGATTGAGGCGCCGCATGGCAAGCGCAGCAAAATCAAGGCGAACGCCGTGCTCCTTCGCTTCGGCGAGCCCGGTCCTGCCGAACTGATGCGAGAGGCCGAGGCGATCGCAGCCGGAGTCGATACCGATTTCTTATGGGAATGCTGCGGTGAGCCGGAGTTCGGGTTCGAGGCCCTGGCTCGCGAATATTGCGGCCATACTCCCAGCGCTGTGGAAGCCGCGGGCATACTCGTCAAACTTCAGGCAGCCCCGGTTTACTTCTACCGCAAGGGAAAAGGCCGCTTCAAAGCCGCGCCACAAGATACCCTTCGGGCGGCGCTGGCTGGACTGGAAAAAAAGCGGCTCCTGCAGCAGACGGTGGATACATGGGCCGGGGAGCTTTTTGCCGGCCGATTCCCCGAAGCTTTGCGACCCATGATCCCGGAATTACTCTACAAGCCTGACCGGAACAAACCGGAAACCAAAGCGATCGAAAAAGCCTGCGAGACAAGCGGACTCTCGGTGCCGAAATTGCTTGAACGTGCGGGAGCCCTGCCCTCCAGCCACGACTACCACCTGAACCGCTTTCTGTTTGAGTGCTTTCCGCGCGGGACTGGTTTTCCCACCGGGCTCATGCTCGGTGACCCCGGAGAGTTGCCCCTGGCGCAGGTGGCGGCCTTCAGCGTGGATGACGAGACTACGACCGAAATCGACGACGCGTTTTCGGTCACGCGGATCGACGCTGACAGCGTTCGCGTGGGCATTCACATCGCGGCGCCGGGTCTGTTCTTTTCGCCGGACTCACCGCTGGATCGTATTGCGCGTGAGCGCCTGTCGACGGTTTACATGCCGGGTTCCAAGATCACCATGCTGCCTCCGGATGCGGTCGTTCGCGCGACACTTGCACAAGGGCGGGACTGCCCGGCCGTCTCGCTCTACCTTGAGGTCAATGAATCGGATATGTCGATTTCGCGGGAGCACACGGTGGTCGAACGTGTGCCGGTCCAAGCCAATCTGCGACATTCCCAGACCCAGGTGCTCGATACCGCCTTCCCCTCGGGAGAGGTGCCGGTTGACGTGCCGTTTTCCACGGAGTTGCATTTCCTTTGGCGTTTTGCAAAGGCGCGCGAAGCCGCGCGCGGAAAATCTTCCGCGGCGGGTGATCGTGCGGATTACAACTTTGAGGTGCTGCGAGATCCTGAGGACGCGATAGAGAGCAACGAACGCATCGTCATCAGCGAGCGCCCCCGCGGCACACCGGTGGACAAACTGGTTGCCGAAATGATGATTCATGCGAATGCGAGCTGGGGACGCCTGCTGGCCGACAATCAGGTGGCCGGGATCTATCGCGTGCAAAGTGGAGGCAAGGTGCGCATGACCACGGCGCCCGGCGAGCACCAGGGCCTGGGGGTTTCCCACTACGCCTGGATGACATCTCCACTGAGGCGATATGTGGATCTGGTCAATCAGTGGCAGCTTCTCGCGCTGCTGCGCGGCGAGCCGGCTCCATACGAACCCAATGCCGCCACGCTGCTCGGCGCGGTGCATGATTTCGACGCGACCTATTCGCAATATGCCGATTTTCAATGGCGCATGGAGCGCTACTGGTGCCTGCGCTGGTTGGTGCAGGAAAAGGTGCATGTTGCGGGTGGGGAGGTGCTGCGCGACAATCTTGTGCGGCTCAAGGGCCTGCCGTTGGTGATCAGGGTGCCTTCCATGCCGGAATTGCCGGCCGGCACTGCCGTAGAACTGGATGTGGCGGGCATCGAGCTCATGGAGTCCGAGATTCAGTGCCGTTATCGCCAGCCAGCCGACAACGCGGTGCAACCCGAATAAATATTGAGGTACTATCTTAAAAACATCATAGAATTACATGAATTAAAAGACTTTTATTGGAATGAGCCCAGGGCAAAAACAATTTGCGACAGACTCGCTCTCAAGGCTGCTTGCTTGGCCTTCGATGGCAGCCGGAGTTTGGGCTGAACTGGATCGCCAGTCACGCATCCTCACGTTTGCCGTTGCGATCTCCGTCTTCCTGCACGCAATCCTCCTGTCTGTCCGCTTTCAGCTTCCCGATGGCAAGCGTCTGGCATCGCTGGCGCCCATGGAAGTGGTGATCGTGAATTCGAAAACCCGATCCGTCCCCACCAAGGCACAGGTGCTGGCACAGGCCAGTCTCGATGGTGGAGGCAACACCGACGAAGCACGCCGCGCCATGTCGCCCCTGCCAACGCTGGCGGAAAACCGGCGCGGCGATGATGTGCGCGAAGCGCAGAGGCGCATACAGGAACTGGAATCGCAGCAACGCCAACTGCTGACCCGGGTGTCTCCCAAAGCCGC
>CAIUKQ010000464.1 GCA_903899705.1 uncultured beta proteobacterium | reverse complement strand
TCGAGAATCTCGTTTTTGGTATAGACCGACTCGATCTTGAACGCGGTGATCGCTTCCTTGATTTTTCGCGTGAGGGTGGCGGCGCTGCCGATCTCCTCGGGATAGCGGTTGCGGGCGAGCTGCTGGGTGATGGTGGAACCGCCCTGCAGATTGCCGGTGACCGTGTGAAACATGGCCGCCATGGTGCGAAGCGGGTCGATGCCGTGGTGCCGGTAGAAGCGGTGGTCTTCGTTGGCAATCAGCGCATCGACCACGGCGGGGGCGATCTTGTCCAGCGACACCCACTGCCGGTTGACGCGCTTGAATTCGGCCAGCACCACGCCGTCGGCCGAGAGCAGCACCGAGGGCGTAGCGGTCTTGGCCTTCTTGAGGTCGCCGATGCCAGGCGTGTAGGGAACCAGCGCCAGCACCCACGCCATCACGAACACCGGCAGCACCAGCGCCGTTTTAACCGGATGGCGCCGGATGGCCGCCGCCAGTCGACGGAACGGCCCGCCGGCAAAATCGGCTGCGCGTTGGAGGACGGGAGTCATCTACGGAGTCTACGGCGGTGGCCGCCGGGGCTTTGTGCACTACCGCACGGACGCACGCGGGTAAGACCTGAGGTCGGCTATTCCAGAGACAGCACCAGCCGCTTTCCCAGTACTTTTGCCGCGCGTTCCAGTTGTTTCAGGCTGGGCCAGTGATGCGGGTTTTCCAGTCGCTGTGCGGCCGCCCAGGAGGTTTCCATGGCGCGTGCCAGTTCCGACAGCGGCCGGTCGCCTCGCGCAATACGAAGTAACACGGCCGACTGAGCCAGCGCGTCGGGCGACACCAAATGCGCCTGCCGGCCTTTCAATGCCGAAGGCAAAGGAATGGGTTTCCCGTCGTCAATGCGGCCACGCAAGCTCATGCTCAGTACTTCCTGAGCGTGAATCATGGCTTCATCAAACGTATCGCCTTCGGTGATGGCCTCGGGCAGATCGACAAACAGCACGGTATAGCCCCCGTCGGGTTGTCGTTTGAATTTCGCCGGATATAGCAGGTTCATTTAAGCCTGACTCCTGTCTGATGCTGGATGCCGGCGAGCGTGCCGGGTTTCAGATCCCTCGTTCCGTGAACAGGTACCGAAGTCCGCCTGCCGTCCTTGCCCATCTGGAAATGGCTGCCCTCGATCCGGATGAGTTCCCATCCGGCTTCCTTCAGCCTGGCGAGAACCTGCTTCCCGTTCACGAGTGGAATGATATATCAAATAAGATAGGGGGACGATTCGCGTCCATGGAGTCCATGGAATTTCCTGAAAACCTGGGTACCCACCGAAAACGTCGATCCTGGGAATTTGTTGACGCCCTGCAGCCCGCCTTCAGGAACAGCCGGGGAATTTGCGCGGGGACACCCGGTCCCCTGCGCATTCCGACGGAGTCAATTGATAGTCGCCGCTTCGCTCATTGAAGCCATTGATGTGGCCCCGGCAATAGCCGTTCGCGAGCGACAGTTCATCAAATAGGTTGGCGCATCGCCAAGGCAAGGTGCTAACCGATAGCCCTCTTCACCTTGGACACCAATTTCGGCGTGACCTTCGTCTGGCGTTCAATCTTGCTCACATACGCCTGGCTAACCCCCAGGCGTTTCGCAAGGTCCTTTTGTGTCAGACCGGCATTCATTCGGGCCAGTGCAACCGGGTTCTCGACGTAATCTGCAAGTTCGAAGGGGACATACTCGCCCCCTTTGTCGGCCGCCGCCTCAAGTCCCGCCATTTCATCCTCGATCTGCTCGCGCAATGCGGCGTAGACCGCAACCGGAATTAAAACGAATTCGGGTTTTCCGGAGATGGATTTGATGATTTGAAGATTCAGAGGCGCATTCATTTGTAGGCATCTCCACGAGGTTTGATCTTTTCAATCGCGATTACGCGCACAGTATCCTGCCGGTCATAGATGATTCGCCAATCACCGACGCGCATACGATGCAGAGGCGATCCGACAAGCTTCCTGGTATCCAGCGTGACATCATCCGGGTTACGGCCAAGTGCGCTGATTTTTTCCACAAGTCTCAATCGTTCACTGCGTGGAAGGCCTTGCAGCTTCTTCTGTGCCGGACGTCGAATCTGGACCGTATAGAACATGGTTATATTAAAGGTTGTTTTTGGTTATGTCCAGCTTGGAATCGGCGTGCCTCAGGCCCCGGCAACGGCCGCTCGCGAGGTCAAATCTTCAAGCGGGTTCGCTCTGACATGCTCACCGTCCAAGCACGATATCGATCCCCGAGAGAATCAACTCCACTTTCGCCCGCGGCAACTTGCCCACGCATTCCGTCAGAAGCGAGCGATCGAGAGCAATGATCTGCGAGGTGTTCGCGACGGATTCCTTCGGCAGCCCGGTCTGCCTTTCGGACAAGCTGGTATTGCCGGGAGCATCCGCCCAGCGAAGATTGCTCGTCAGCGGCACACAGACAACCGTCCCGATCCGGCTGCGATTCAGCGCATCGCCCTGAACCACCACGACGGGTCTGCGCAATCCCGGCCCGGACCCCACGGGTTCCGGCAGGTCAGCCCACCAGACTTCGCCTTGCGAGATCACCATTCGCTGCGCGTCAGCACCCGGCGCGCAGCGGCAGCAGCAAAATCATAGTCCTCGCCGGTTGCCTGCTCGCAAACTTTATCCATCGCTTCGGTCACCGCGTCGGGCGAGTGGCGGGCCACATACTCCTGCAGCGCATCGCTGAATAGCTTGCTGCGCGACTTGCGCCCCCGCCTCGCAAGTGCCTCGGCAGCATGGAAAATTTCGTCAGGAATTGAAACGGCTGTTTTCATACTTTTAGTATAACCCGGCTTCATCCGAACCCCAATCAAGACTGCAACTTATTGATATAGATAATGGAATCAATCCAGTCAGAGTGTATAGAGGCAACGCTCATTCAAAATTTTCGTTGACCTCTACAGCGGTCTTTCACTGGGCAACTTCCTGGAAGGTCCCGCAAAATTACCCGACAGGGACAATTGCTTACAAGGTGGTGGCAACGGACGTTGATGGGCGTACGACGACATGGGAGCCCTTCAAGATCAAACTTTCGCAGCTGACCGTTATCCCGTAATCGGCATGAAGGACTGCTCTTGATCGCGCTTATTCGGCAGGGTCTGATTCACCTCAATGTTGTTGTCGCATTTCTAACCTTCTCCAGCGGGGCGTCGGGGTATGTCGCCTCCGCGCTAGGGCCTGAGGCAACCCTGTCCGAGCCCTCAGGAGGCTACGTTGGTCAAATGACCGTGATCCCGGCACACGCACCAGCCGGGACCCGCATCACAGTTAAGGCGAACGGGCTTCCGTCTCGTCAGGAGGTACAACTCGTATGGAGAACGGTTAAGGGTCAGTGGAAAGTCGTTGATGGCGACTACAACGGACGGGAATATATTCCGGTCGCGTATGAAATCGCAAAGCTGACAACCGATGTAAATGGTGCGCTGGATTTTGAATTCGAAACTCCAGAGGATTTTGGTTTCATGCACGATATCGTCGTGCAACAGGGCCAAAGACTACTCACTCAGGTTGGATTCAATCTGGATATGACCGTGAGCATATCCCCGGCACGCGCGCCGGCGGGGACACCGATCACGATAGAAGTAAAGGGCATCGGCTGGCGACAACTCCAGAATAGTTGGATGCTGCTTTATGACAATAAGTACACCGGCTGGATTTCGGCGGTAACGACTTCAGGAGCGGCACGCTTCACCGTGCCGGCGGTGGGCCGACCCGGTCGCCACGTACTCGAAATCCTTCATGGTGACTTCACATTCGCCTACCGAAACATGCAACAGTCTCCGGAGCCGGATCGACCCCGATTCATCAAGTACATCACCGTGACACCTGGCGCGGCGGTCCTGCCGCCACCGGCCGAACTGCAGACGCAGAAAAACATTCGCGGGTTGCCCATGCCCGGGGCGTTAGTCGCCACCCCCGCACACGCGCCCATCAAAACTCCTGTCGTGGTCCGCGGAGCGGGAATCCTGCCAGGCAAGCCGTTCGATCTGGAATGGGGCACGGTCACTGGAAACCGGGTCAGCGCCAACGCCGGCTGGGACGAATCCACCCGGGCTATCGCGAGTGCCATCGCCGATGCACAAGGCAATATTGAATTTCGCTTTAACGCCCCCGATGACCTGGGCGGCGCTCATTCACTCTTGGTAAGAGATGGGACACTTAAGAAGCAAGGTTTCTTCTGGACCGTACCAAGCGCCTTGCCTTTGAACGTGAACAAGGGGCCCGTTGGCACAGCCTTTAAGGTTCATCTGAAAGGTGCCGGCTGGACCGAGACCGCCAATATTTATGCCATCGTCTACGACAACAACTACATCGGTTACGCATGTGGATTCAACAGCCAGGGGGACATCGAGGTCTTTTTGCAGGCTACGGGTGACCCCGGCTGGCACTTCGTCGACTTTTACCCGGCGATATACAAGGGCAAGGAGACGAGGCCCCTCAATTTCCGCGTACCGCAACTCACATTCGAGGCCGATCACCCTGGAGAAGATCTGCCACGCTTTCGCTTTGCGTTCCTG
>CAIUKQ010000463.1 GCA_903899705.1 uncultured beta proteobacterium | reverse complement strand
TTGATGTCGATTTCGGTGATGTCTTCGCGCGAGCGCATCAATGCGCCCACCAGCGCCGCCTGAGCGGCCATGCCTTCTTCTCCGACCTCGGCGAAACCTGCCGCGAATACCACGGCAGCGCCCACGCTGCGACGCGCGCAGGTCTGGCGCGCATCGCCAGGATTCACAGCGATGACCCGCGCGCAGACCGATCGGGTTGGAACGATCGTGAAATCGGCGGGGATACAGCCGAGTGATTGATTCGTCGGACTGACATCAGGCGGCGCTGCGAAGGCCCGCCCGCTCCAGCCGCGGCAGCACTTCGTCCCGGATATAGGGCAGAAATTTCAACCCGTTGACAAAGCCCAGTGCCAGTCCATCGATGCCGATCGCGCTGACTTTCTGCATTTCCGCGGCCACATCATCCGGCGTGCCGACGAACGGGTAGCCGCCGTTGCCGCCGGCGAGGCGCTTTTTCAATCGTGCAATGGCATTCGGTGGCAGGCCACGGTTGAGGTAGCCACGGCCGCGCAGCATGGTTTCCACCGCGCCCTCGTCGGCGTTTTCCACGGCGTACCAGTGGTAATACTCCTCGGCCTCCTTGCGGGTGGGGCGGCAGACGATGAAGCTGTTGGTATAGACACCGACATTTCGTCCGGTGGCGGTGAGGTCGGCCTTGAGTTTTTTGAGTTCTCCGGCCGCGGACTCTACGTCGGTGACGCCGAAGAAGATGGTGTCGGCATGCTCCTTGGCAAACTGGCGGCCTCGCGGGGAAAACCCGGCGTTGAAAATGGGCGGGTGCGGCCGCTGAAACGGTTTGGGGTCGCCCTTGACGCCTTTCAGCTGGAAGAATTTTCCGTTGTAGTCAAAGGGCGCGTCTTCGCTCCAGATGCGTTTGATGATCTCGAGCCATTCGTCGCCTTCGTCATACCGCGTGGTGCTCGAATCGCCGGCCGACAGGCCGAACATCCTGAATTCGTCCTCGTACCAGCCGCAAACGATGTTGAGGCCGAATCGACCGCCGCCGATCTGATCGACCGTGGCCATCTGTTTGGCGGCGAGCACGGGGTGGAAGAGCGACACATGCACGGTGCCGAACACCCTGATCCGTTGTGTGGAGGCGAGCAGGCCGGCGGCCCAGGTCAGGGTCTCGAAGGAATTTGAATTGTGGTCGGTTGTTCCGCCGTAACCGCGCCAGCGGCCCACCGGCATCATGAAATCCAGGCCCGCCTGATCGGCGAGCAGCGCTAGCTCGCGATTGTCCTCCCAGGATCCGGACCAGCGCTCGGGAACCGTTGTTGCCGAGATGGCGCCGGAGAGGTTGGTGCCGAAGGTGCCCAGGGCGAGCCTGTTTTTGTTGGTTTGCATAATCCCGGATCCAGTTGGCAAATGCAGGGTGGCATAAACATTGTTTTGCGTCGGATGAATGCTAGCACCTGGAGTAGCAGGGTGCGTCGATTGCAATGGATCCAAGAAACAGTCGTGCAATTCCCCGAGCTCCATTGCACAATAGCCATTCACAAAAACCCAGTTGCTGGAGAAAACTATGTACAAGGGCAAGAAGGTCATCGACGTGCACGGCCATATTTCCACGCCGCCGCATTTCCGCGCAGCCGCCTACAACCTGATTGCCCTGCGCACCCCGGGGGAGGGTGGCATCGAGATGCCCGAGAATGCGGTGAAGGCGGCCCTCGACCGGCACTTGCGCATGCTAGATGAGCGCAATGTCGACGTGCAGCTGATATCGCCGCGTCCGGTGGCGATGATGCAGTTCGAGCGCCCCTTCCTGCAGGAACCCTGGGCGAGAATGACCAACGATGTGATTGCCTCGCAGTGCAAGATGCATCCCACCCGCTTTGTCGGAGTGGCGCAGCTGCCGCAGACGCGCGAGATGCTGATGGAGCCCTGCGTTGAAGAGCTTGAGAGGTCCATCACGAAGCTGGGCTTCGTCGGCGCGCTCGTAAATCCCGACCCGGGCGGCGACAAAACGGCTCCGGGCATGGATGACAAGGCCTGGTTTCCCCTTTACAAGAAGGCGGAGGAACTGGACGCCACTCTCGTCGTGCATCCCTCGATCTCGTTCGACAAACGCATCGAGAAAATTCCGCATTCCTATCAATACAACAACCTGACCGAGGAGACCCTTGCGACCCTGTTGCTTGAGAACAGCGACGTCTTCGGTCGTTACCCGAAGTTGCGCGTTGTGGTCTGCCATTGCGGCGGCGCGCCGCGGCGCCTGCTCGACAAGGGCGATCTGATCGACGCAAACAATCCCTCGCGCGGCAACGATAACGTGGTGCATCCGAGCGGCGAGGTGGCGGGTGGACAAGCCGCGGGCAAAGCTTCCGCAACAGAAGTGAGGGCACCGGTCAAGGTCGATGAGAGCCTCAACAACAATCTCTTTTTTGACACCTGTTCCTACGACCCCTGGACGCTGTCGACGGCGATCCGCCAGCGCGGAGCGCAACGCATGGTGTTCGGGACCGAATCACCCGGCTCCGGATCTGCGGTTACGAATCCGTTTACCGGCAAGCCGGCGGACGACATTCTTGCCACCATCGACAAATTCGATTTTGTTGACGAAAAGCAGAAGCTCGACATGGTTCACTTCAATGCCCAGAAAGTGTTTCCGCTTCTGAAAACCAAAGGCGTCCTTTAATCAGGGCAAGCCAGCTTTGCTCAGCTATTGTTGATCCGCTCGGCCGTTCTTTCCGCAATGGCAATGGTTGTCGCGTAGGTGCCCGCGGCAATCATTGTCGGCATGACGGAGGAATCGCAGACGCGCAGATTCTCCACGCCATGAACCCGCAAATCCGGATCGACAACCGCGTCTGCGCCAATGCCCATGGCGCAGCTTGCAACCGGGTGCGCCGCCACATTGGTTGCGCTCATGAGAAAGGCATCGATTTCCGCGTTGCTGGAGATGCCAGACCCGGGCAGAACCTCGGCCTTGAGCATGTCGGCCAGCGGTGACGTCGCGTAAATCTCACGAAGCATCCGCAGGCCCCGGCGCATCGTGTCAATGTCGCGCCGGTCGGTGAGCAGACCGGTGGTGATTTTCGGGGCATCAAACGGGTTGGAGGATCGAAGTTCCACCGAGCCTTCGCCGAAGGGGCGTAAAAGCGTGATCGACGCATCGAGAAAGTTTCCGGCATGGGGACGCAACAAGGGGAACCAGGGTGCGGCATTCATCGCCACCGCCCAACCCGCGAAGGCCACATCGGCGCGATCCAGCGACGGCTCGGTGCGGGCATAGATCCGGCCGGCGCAGGGCAGGCTGGCAAACGGACCGCTGCCCATTAGCGCCCATTGCAACGCGCTCAGCGCGGCGCGATCAAAGCGCAGGCCCTTGAGAAAGGGAACCGGTTGATCTGTTGTGTAGCGCGTTAGCAGCATCGCGTGGTTCACCAGCCGCCTGCCGACGCCGGGGAGGTTCACCAGCGGCTTGATGCCAACTGCTTCAAGGTGGGGAGCGGGCCCGACACCCGAGAGCATCAACATCTTGGGAGACTGGTACCCGCCGGCAGAGAGGATGACTTCGCGCGCGGCCCGTGCCTGGGTGATGCCCTCGGCACCCGAGTATTCAACGCCGACAGCCTTGCTGCCCTCAAACAGGACGCGTGTGACGGTGGCGCGCTGCACCACCGTCAGGTTGCGACGGAACATGGCCGGCTTCAGGTAGGCGACTGCCGCCGAAGAGCGCCGGCCCTCGCGATCGATTGAGAGCTCAGCCGGTCCCGTCCCCTCGAAGTCAACGACGTTGATGTCGTCGGCCGGCGGGAGCCCGCAACGCCCGGCGGCATCCATAAGTATCTGATCCATAAATGTTTTATGGGCTCTTTGGACCTGGATGGGTCCGTTGTCACCATGCCGCTGTCCGGCGCCATGCCAGCTGTTTTCCGCGCGTTTGAAGTACGGCAGCAACTCGTCGTGGCTCCAGCCCGCGCATCCCCGCTCGCGCCATTCGTCGTAATCGGCGGGATGGCCACGCATGTAGAGCATGCCATTCAGAGATGACGAGCCACCCATGACGCGTCCGGCGAGGAGCGCCAGCTTGCGCCCGCCCAATTGAGGTTCAGGTTCGCTTTGCAGCTTCCAGTCCCACTTCAATCCATAAACCGCGCGCTGGAACGCCACCGGCATGCGCAGCAGCATGCCCGAATCATTGCCCCCGGACTCGAGCAGCAAGACCTTGTTCGCTGGTTTCTCCGACAGGCGCGCCGCGAGCACACAGCCGGCGGCGCCGGCACCGACGATGATGAAATCGTAAGCCTTGGTCATCAGAGAATGGCCCGCAAAGTTCTCCGCACTAGGCCGACGCGGAAATCGACAGGGGGCGGGGACGCTCGATGAATTCGATCAGATTGCCCGCCACGTTGCGATACCAGGCGGCCGCCGCTTTCAGGTCCGGAACGCTGACGCCCAGCTGGTCATGCCAGAACTCGAATTTCTCCGCCATGGTGGTCTCCCATTGAACTTCGCAGAGGATATACCTGGGTGCCCGGTGATGTGGCGCTCCGCGAGGAGGCTTCCTTCTTTACCCCCGTGCTATTCAGCAGCTGCAGCAGCAGCACCACACCGGATCAATTCGAAGCTATGCTGCGCCGCGCGGCCGCCAAATTCGGAGTGGCCGTGAACGCAGGCTGTATCCAGTCCCGACAGGGGCGACACGAACAAGGAAAGGTAGTCAGACATGGATCTGGGATTGAAAGGGCGGACAGCCGCGATAACCGGCGGCAGCAAGGGCATCGGCTATGCCATTGCAGAGGAATTTGCGCGCGAGGGTGTCAATCTGCATCTGGCGTCGCGAAGCGGGGATGAACTCAAGAATGCGTCGAAGAAACTGATCGACGCCTACGGCGTGAAGGTTGAAACGCAGGCCGTGGACCTTTCGAACCGCCAGGTGCGCGACACCTGGGCGCGCGATCACGCATCTGCAGACATCCTGGTGAATTGCGCCGGCGCCATTCCGGGCGGTGGCCTTGATCAGGTCGACGAGGATTCCTGGCGCCGTGCCTGGGACCTGAAACTTTTTGGCTACATCGGCATCACGCGCATCATCTACGCCGAAATGTGCAAGCGGGGCAGCGGTGTGATCATCAACGTCGTCGGCGCCGGGGGCATATCCACGCGCGCGAGCTACATCTGCGGTGCGCCCAACAACGCCGCTTTGATCAGCTTCACCAATGCGCTGGGTGGTGAAAGCATTCGTCACGGTGTGCGCGTCTGCGGCGTGAATCCCGGTCCGGTGGCCACCGAACGCGTGGACTACCTGCGCAAAATCGAAGAGGAGCGGGTGCCGCCCGCCGAGCGTGAGGCCTGGAACAAGCGCTATCTCGATGCCATGGCCTACGGGCGTTCCGCGCGGCCGGACGAGGTCTCCGGCATGGTGGCGTTTCTGGCCTCGGACCGTGCCTCCTACATCACCGGTGCGATGCTCACCATTGATGGTGGCATGTTCGCGCGCGGAGGTGCGCCGGGGAGCCCCGTCAAGAAGCCGGTGTGATATTTATAACTGTTTGATTATAAAAATAAATTAGGAAACCCCCGGGGCTGCAAATGCTGTGTGCCCCCGGGCGCCAATCCTGAATAGGGTGCATCACGTGTCGTCAGCCATCATCAGCAATGTACGCATCTTCGATGGCACAGGCGTGCCGTCGGTACCCGGTGAAGTGAAAGTGGAGGGCAACAGGATTTCTGCCGTTGCACGCGGCCCCGGGGCGCGAATCGTCCGGGACGGCGCCGAGGTGATCGATGGCCAGGGCGACACTGATGCCCGGCATGGTGGAACCTCATCTTCACTTTACGTTCCCCACCTCGGTTGACCGTGTCGTCAGAACTATGACGCGGCCGAACTGGACGCGGTGGCGCAGATGGCAGAGGAGGCGGGCGTGAAGCTCGCGGCGCATGCCTACAGCGCGGAGTCATCCCAAAAAAACACAAGCGCGGCATCCGCGTGCTGCCGGGGGGCGACTACGGATTTCCGCACAATCCGCATGGCACCAACGCCTGGGATGCCGAGCTCTTCGTGAAGGACTACGGCTTCACGCCCGCGGAGGCCCTGCGTGCGCTCACGCAGTACGGCGGCCAGATGGTCATCATGCAGAACGGACGTTTTCACAAAAGGGACAGGGCCGTCTCATAATGTGTCGGTCCGGATTTAAAAAAAGGGAAAAGCAATGAAGATGTTGATGGCAACGGCGAAAGCGTCGTTAATGCTCGCGGCGCTTGCGCCCTGCGCCGGGGCGCAGGCACAGGCCTATCCGTCCAAACCCATACAGATGTCGGTGAGCACCTCGCCGGGGGCGGGTACCGATCTGATGGGACGCACGATTGCAGATCGCCTTGGGGCGCGGCTGGGTACCACCATCGTGGTTGAGAACCGTCCTGCGGCCGCCGGCCTTCTGGCCGGGCAGATGGCAAAGCGGGCCGCGCCGGACGGTTACAACCTGCTATTCACGAATGACAATCTGGTGCTGATGATGGCCCTTGGGGCGAACAAGGATGTCAACGTGCTCACCGACTTCCAGCCGGTGTCGCTCACCTCCGCCACGGATTTTTTTCTGGTGGTGAGCGGCGATGCCCTGGGCATGAAATCGGTGACCGACCTCGTGCGCCTTGCGCAGCAAAAGCCGGGTGTCCTCAGCTACGCGACGCCTGGTATCGGTTCGCCCCACCATCTGGGGATGGAACTGTTCAAGCAGCAGACTGGAACCGACATTGTGCATGTGCCTTACAAGGGGATGGGGCCTGCGATGCCGGACATCATCGCCGGTCGCGTACAGGTGACGATGACCGGCTTTCCGGCGGTGAGTTCGCATATGAAATCGGGGAAACTGCGCATTCTTGGTGTTGCGTCGCCGAAGCGTTCGGTTGAACAGCCCGATGTGCCGACCCTGGCCGAGGCCGGCGTGCCCAACGTGGAGATTCAGGGCTACAACTACGTAATGGCGCCGCTTGGCACGCCACCCGCGATCGTGTCGAGGCTGAACCGCGATATCAATGAGCTGCTAAAGACGCCCGAGGTACAGGAGGAACTGGCCAAGCGGGGGACAGCAGCCGCCGGAGGAACCCCGGAGCAGTTGATGCAGAAGCTCCGCTCGGAAGCGGAAAAATGGACGGCCGTGGTCAAACGGGCCGGGATCAAACCGGAGTAATGGCGTGCAGATCCAGAAAACCGGCCTGACCCAAAAAGATCCGCGCGCGACGCCCGGTTTCACGCTGTTCGCGCCGCTTGCGGCGGACGATGTGTACCTGCTCGACATGGATGGAAAGATCGCGCATCAGTGGAACATTCCCGGGCGCACCGGCAACATTGTCGAACTGTTGCCCAATGGGAACCTGCTCTCCGCGGAGAATGCGGACAAAACGGGGCCTTCGCATCGCGAGGAGCTTCGCCTGATTGGTGAATACGATTGGGATGGGCGTTGCCTTCGTCAGGTGGAGGCGGCGGCCCAGCATCACGACTTCACCCGCCTGCCCAATGGAAACACGATGTACATCGGTTTCGAGCGATTCACAGAAGCCTCGAAGAAGCGCCTTCGCGGAGGCATACCCGGCAGCGAGATGAAGGATGGTTCGGTGCTCGGCGATTACATCCGGGAGGTGTCTCCCGACGGGAAAACGGTCTGGGAGTGGCATGCCCAGGAGGACATGGAGATCGAGAACTACCCGCTGCATCCGCTCAACAGCCGGGATGAGTTTTCGCATGCGAATTCACTGTTTGTACTGCCCGATGGTGGTGTGCTGGTGAGCTTGCGGCGCAGCAGCTGGCTTTTCATCATTGACCGCGCCACGCGCAAGGTGCGTTGGCAGAGGCAGGACGACAAATGGGGCGGCCAGCACGATGCGCAAATGCTGCCCAACGGGAATCTGCTGTTCTTCGCCAATGGGCATCATGCACCGAGCGGTGGCGTGCCCTATTCGAGGGTGATCGAGCTGGACCCTGCCAGCGGCAAGGAAGTGTGGTCCTATGAAGGTTCGCCGCGCTGGAGCTTCTTCAGTCCGCACATCAGCGGGGCGCAACGCCTCTGGAGCGGCAATACCCTGATCTGCGAGGGACTGTGGGGACGGTTGTTTGAAGTGACGCCCGGCGGCGAAATCGTGTGGGAATATGTGTCGCCCTATTTTGACCACCAGCCGACGGGTGGCGGCGGCTACGGTAACTGGGTGTTTCGCGCGCTTCGTTATACGCCCGACTCGGTGGAGATTGGCGGGCGCGTCCGGCTGTAGTCCATCCTTGAACACAATGACGGGCGCAGAAGGTCAGCGTTCGCGCAGCAGGCCTGTGCGTGGAGGAACTGAGGTATCCTCGCGCCCATCACAAATTCCGGCGGACAAGGCATGGCAACGAGCATCAAGGTCATCTCTTCCATGGCGACGAAGCAGCTTCTCGCCGAACTGTTCAACAAATTTCAGCAAAAGACCGGCCACGCCGTGTCACTTGAATCCGTGGGTGGGGTTGACGCGGCCAAGCGCGTGCAGGCCGGCGAGATTTTCGACGCGGTGATCCTTGCCTCGAATGTCATCGACCAGCTGATTGCCGAGGGGAAAATCACGGGCAAGCGCGTCGATCTGGTGAAATCCGGCGTCGCCGTGGTGGTAAAGGCAGGTGCTGCGCGGCCCGACATCTCCACGGAAGATGCGCTGAAGCAGGTGGTGAGAAACGCCAAAAGTGTCGGCTATTCCACCGGTCCGAGCGGTACGCATCTGGCCGGCTTGTTCGCGCGCTGGGGTATTGCCGAGGAAATCAAGTCGCGTTTCATTCAGGCTTCCCCCGGTGTGCCGGTGGGATCACTCGTGGCGAAGGGCGAGATGGAGCTGGGATTCCAGCAACTGAGCGAACTGATTCATCTCAAAGGCGTTGACATCCTGGGGCCGCTGCCGCCCTCGGCGCAGATCATCACCACTTTTTCCGGTGGTGTGGCGGCGGCGTCTGCCCAGCCTGAAACGGTGCGCGCACTGCTTGATTTTCTGGCCTCGCCCGAAGCCGTCTCGGAAAAGCGCGCCAATGGCATGGATCCGGCCTGACCTTTCATTTCTGCCGCACCCTTCGCGGCATTCCACATTTCGTCCAGGATAAGCAATGACCACCAACGCAACCCGCATCGACACGCACCAGCACCATATTCCCGAGTTCTACAAGAAGGCCCTTGAGAGCGTGGGTGTTCATGGCAGCGGCGAGAACCCGTGGGCGAAATGGAGCGTGGCCCAAGCTCTTGAAGTGCTGGACCGCAAGGGCATTGCGTCGACGGTCTCTTCGATTTCGTCGCCGGGGATTTATTTCGGTGACGTGGCGTTTGCGACAAAGCTTGCCCGTGAATGCAATGAGTTCTCGGCCGGCATGGTTGCGGATAACCCCTCGCGTTTTGCCGCGCTGGGCGTGGTGCCGCTGCCGGACACCGCGGCCGCCTGCAGGGAGGCCGAGCATGCGTTGGACAAACTGAAGCTCGATGGCATCAGCCTTTTGACCCATGTGGGCAAGTCCTATCTCGGCCAGCCCGAATACGACGAATTTTTCGCCGAGCTCAACCGCCGCAAGGCCGTGGTGTTCCTGCATCCGGTGCGCCCCAAGCACGATGGCCTGTCCGACTATGATTTCCCCACGGGCACGGTGGAACTCACCACGGACACCACGCGTGCCGTGGTCAACATGTTCTACCACGGATATCCGGAACGCTTTCCGGACATCCGCTGGATGCTCTCGCACGCCGGAGGCATGCTGCCCATGGTGATCTACCGCATTCAAAACATGTCCAAGCGCCCCGAAGTGGCGGCGAAACTGCCCAAGGGCGTGGACTACTACCTGAAGCAGATGTACTTCGACTTGGCGCAGGCCAGTGTGCCACTGATCATGCGGGCGCTGGAGGACATCGCCGATCCGGCGAAGATACTGTTCGGCACGGACTACCCGTTTTCACAGGTAGGCGAGAAGGTCATCGACGATGTCATGGCGGGCATCGAGAAATTCGACGGCTACGACGCGCGACGCCGCGAAATGATCTTTCGCGAGAATGCGCTGGCGCTGTTTCCGCGGTTTGCGGCGGCGCGTTAAGAGGAACAGGTATGGCAACCATCATCGGTGGCATTGGCACCTCCCACGTTCCGACCATCGGCGTGGCTTTCGACCGGCAGAAGCAGAACGATCCGGACTGGACGCCGCTTTTCAAGCAGTACGAACCCCTGCAGTCATGGCTCGCCGAAAAGAAACCCGATGTCGTGGTCTATTTCTACAACGACCACGCCACCACATTCTTCTTCGATCTCTATCCGACCTTTGCTATTGGTGTCAGCGATGAATTTCCGACCGCTGATGAAGGTCTGGGGCCGCGCAAGGTGCCGCCGATACGCGGTCATGCGAAGCTCGCACGGCACCTGGCCGAGTGCCTTGTGAATGACGAGTTTGACATGACGGTGTTCCAGGATCTCGCGCTTGACCACGGCTGCAATTCGCCCATGACCATGCTCTGGCCGCAGGCGGTAAAGGAAAACCGCTGGCC
>CAIUKQ010000462.1 GCA_903899705.1 uncultured beta proteobacterium | reverse complement strand
GACGATATGGACACCGAGTATTTCGTCGGTTTGCGCGTGCGCGAGGATTTTGACAAATCCACGTGAGTCGCCCTGTCCCAGCGCCCGTCCATTCGCGAGGAACGGAAACTGTCCCGAGCGATACGGCGTACCGGCGGCCTTCAACTGTTGCTCGGTCTTACCCACCCAGGCTATTTCGGGCGAGGTATAGATCACCCAGGGAATGGTATTCAGGTCGAGATGCGGTTTCTGTCCGGCGATCAACTCGGCGACCATCACGCCCTCTTCCTCGCCTTTGTGCGCAAGCATCGGTCCCCGCACAACGTCGCCCACCGCAAAGATGCCGGGCAATGCCGTGCGGCAATGTTCATCGACTTCGATGAATCCGCGGGCATCCAGTTTTAATCCGACCGATTCCGGCGCGAGGCCGTCGGTATAGGGAATGCGGCCGACCGACACGATCAACCGGTCGCATTCGAGTTTCTGCTCGGCGCCATCAAGCTCGTACTCTACGGTGACCGTGGTTTTTCCAGCGCGTTTGGTCGATTCGATTTTGCCGATCTTGACGCCAAGGCGGATGTCCAGTCCCTGCTCTTTGGTGAAAAATTTCCAGGCTTCCTTTGCGACCGATTCGTCGGCAGCCCCCAGAAACGCGGGAAGCGCCTCGAGCAGTGTCACCTTTGCGCCCAACCTGCGCCAGACGCTGCCGAGTTCCAGGCCGATAACACCCGCGCCGATGATGCCCAGGCGCTGCGGGACTTCCTTGAAATCAAGTGCCCCTACGTTGTCGCAGATGGTGATGTTGTCCACCGTTGCGCCCGGCAGGTGACGGGCCTTCGATCCCGTTGCGACAATGACACTGGTGGCCTGTATTTCCTCGGTTGATCCGTCGCCCGTGACTTCGACGCGCCAGCCCGCTTCACCCTTGCCGAGGAATTTCCCATGTCCTTTGAGCCAGGTAACCTTGTTCTTCCGGAAAAGCATTTCAATGCCGCCGGTCATTTTTCCGACGATGCCGTCTTTTCGGGCGACCATCTTCGCCACGTCAATGCTCGCGCCGGTCACCGCAATGCCGTGCTGCGTGCTGCCGTGCAGGATGTGCTCGAATTGTTCGGAAGACTCAAGCAGGGCCTTGGAGGGTATGCACCCCACATTGAGGCAGGTGCCGCCCAGGGCGGGCTTGCCAGCCGGGGTTTTCCACTCCTCGATACAGGCGGTGCGAAGGCCCAGTTGCGCGCAGCGGATGGCGCCGATATAGCCCGCAGGTCCGGAGCCAATGACCACGACATCAAAGTTCTGGGACATGGTGGCGGTCAGACGTCCAGCAGCAGGCGGGCGGGATCTTCCAGGGCATCCTTCATCGCCACCAGGGAGAGCACGGCTTCACGTCCATCGATGATGCGATGGTCATAGGACAGCGCCAGGTAATTCATCGGACGGATAACGACCTGACCATTTTCGGCAACCGGCCTGTCCTTGGTCGCATGCACGCCCAGAATCGCGGACTGGGGCGGATTGATGATCGGGGTCGACAGCATCGATCCGAACACACCACCATTGGTGATGGAGAAGGTCCCGCCTGTCAGTTCTTCGATGGTGAGCTTTCCGTCCTGTGCGCGTTTTCCGAAATCTGCAATCTTCTTTTCGATCTCGGCCAGCGTCAGTTGATCGGCATCGCGGAGTATGGGCACCACCAGGCCGCGAGGGCTTCCCACTGCGATGCCGATATCGAAATAACCGTGATAGACAATGTCGTTGCCGTCAATGGATGCATTGACGACCGGGTATTTTTTCAAAGCATGGACAGCAGCCTTGACAAAGAAGGACATGAAACCCAGCTTGGCGCCATGTTCCTTTTCAAAACGTTCCTTGTACCGGTTGCGCAACTCCATCACCGGCGCCATGTTGACTTCATTGAAGGTGGTCAGGATGGCTGCGGTACTTTGCGACTGCACCAGGCGTTCGGCAACCCGTGCGCGCAGGCGCGACATGGGCACCCTTTGCTCCGGCCTTCCGCCCAGAATCATGTCAGTCTTGACCGGCGAAGGTGGCTGCGTCAGTGTCGTGGTCGCGACGGGCGCCACACCGGCTCCTTGGGCGAGAACATCGCCTTTGGTCACGCGGCCGCCCCTGCCGGATCCGGCAATGGCTGAAGTATCGACGCCCTTTTCGGCGGCTATTTTCTGCGCGGAAGGCATGACGGCGGCACTCGTTGCAGCTGCTGCCGGTGCAGCTTTTGCGGGGGCTGGTGAAGTTGCGCTGGCTGCCGAGGCCTTTGCTTCGGTATCCAGGGTTGCGATGACTTCGCCTGCCTTTACCGTAGCGCCGTCACCGATGACAATCTTCGTCAGGACCCCATCGGCAGGCGCCGGGAGTTCGAGCACGACCTTGTCGGTTTCAATGTCAATCAGGTTTTCATCCCGCTTGACCTGCTCTCCGACTTTTTTCCGCCATGCGAGCAGGGTTGCTTCGGAGACGGACTCCGACAGCTGGGGTACTTTTATTTCAATGATCATAAAAGCTTTCTAATCAATTAGTTACGAAGCGCGCCGCGATTTTCGGGGTGCGCGCCCCGTGCCCTGCACCGGGCGGACCAGGTTGTCGGTGACCGGCGCGAAGGCGGCGTCCACCAGTTCCTTTTGTTGCTCGTTGTGCAGCGAGGTATACCCCACGGCCGGAGATGCCGACGATGCCCGCATGGCATAGCCGAGAATCTGCTCCGGACTCATGTGGCGGAGGATGTAATGCTGTATGCGGTGCCAGGCGCCCTGGTTGCCGGGTTCTTCCTGGCACCAGATGACTTCCTTCGCATTGCTGTAGAGGTCGATCTGTTCCTGGAATTCGTCATGCGGGAAGGGATACAGCTGAGCGATCCGAACAATGGCGATGTCCTTGATGCCGCGCTCCTTGCGCGCGGCCATCAGGTCGAAGAACACCTTGCCGCTGCAAAGGATGACCCTTTTGACCTTCTTCGGCGGAATATCCTCGTCCCAGTCTCCGTTGACCGGCTTGAATTTGCTCGCGGAAAACTCCTCCAGCGGCGAGACCGATTCCTTGTGACGCAGCAGGCTCTTCGGGGTGAAAATCACCAGCGGTTTGCGAAACGGACGAATCATCTGGCGACGCAGCAGGAAGAACATCTGCACCGGCGTGGCCGGCACGCACACCTGAATATTGTAGTCCGCACACAGCTGCAGGAAGCGCTCCAGGCGTGCCGACGAATGCTCCGGGCCCTGGCCTTCGTAACCGTGCGGCAGCATCATCACCAGTCCGCAGATGCGGCCCCACTTCACTTCTCCCGCGGCGATGAACTGGTCGATGACCACCTGCGCGCCATTGGCAAAATCGCCGAACTGAGCCTCCCAGATCACCAGTTCATTGGGCTCCGACGTTGAGTAGCCATACTCGAAGCCAAGCACGGCTTCCTCGGACAGCACCGAATCGATGACGACAAAGTCACCCTGGTTGGGGGAGATGTGCTGCAGCGGGATAAAGGTGCCCGAATCCCATTTCTCGCGGTTCTGGTCGTGCAAGACCGCATGGCGGTGGAAGAAGGTACCCCGCCCGGCATCCTGTCCGGAAAGCCGCACCGAATAGCCGTCCTTGAGCAGCGACGCATAGGCCAGGCTTTCCGCCATGCCCCAGTCCAGCGGCATTCTGCCCTGCCCCATCAGGCGGCGGTCGGAAATGATCTTTTCCACACGCGGCTGAAGCTTGAAATTGGCGGGGATTGCAGTCAATTTCTCCGACAGGGCATGCAGTTCAGCAAGCGGAATCTTGGTGTCGTCGTTCTCGTTCCATTTCGTATTCTTATAAGGCGCCCAGTCGACGGCAAACGGCGGTTTGTAATTTGAAAGAATGGTCTTGTTGGTGTGGTAACCGCCGTCGAGGGCCTGGCGGAAGGATGCCACCAGTCCATCCGCATCCTCTGGGCCGAGTACGCCCTGAGCAAGCAATTTGTCCGCGTACAGCCTGCGGGTCCCGGGATGCTGGTTGACGATCCGGTACATCATCGGCTGGGTCACCATGGGTTCGTCCTGCTCGTTGTGGCCGAGCTTGCGGAAACACACGATGTCGACCACCACGTCCTTCTTGAACTTCATGCGGTAGTCGAGGGCGATTTCAATGGCATGCACGCAAGCCTCGGGGTCATCGCCATTGACATGGAATATCGGCGCCTCGACCATCTTCATGACGTCGGTGCAATACAGCGTGGAGCGGGTGTCGCGCGGATCCGAGGTTGTGAAACCGATCTGGTTGTTCACCACGATATGCACGGTGCCGCCTGTGCCATAGCCTCGCGTCTGGGACAGGTTCAGCGTCTCCATCACTACGCCCTGCCCGGCCACCGCGGCGTCGCCGTGGATGAGCACCGGCAACACCTGATCGCCACCACGGTCCTTGCGGCGGTGCTGGCGCGCGCGCACCGAGCCTTCCACGACAGGATTCACGATCTCCAGATGCGAGGGATTGAACGCCAGGGTAAGGTGCATCGGGCCGCCGGGCGTGTTGATATCCGAGGAGAAGCCCTGGTGGTACTTAACGTCGCCGCTCAACACTTCGTCGCTGTGATGTCCCTCGAACTCCGAGAAAAGGTCCTTGGGCATCTTGCCCAGCGTATTGACCAGCATGTTCAAGCGGCCGCGATGCGCGATGCCGATGACCAGCTCCTGCACGCCGGCCTCGCCGGCCCGCTGCAGCAGGTTGTCCACAACGGGTATCAGGGTTTCTCCGCCCTCCAATGAGAATCGTTTCTGCCCCGGGTAACGCGTATGAAGGAATTTTTCCAGACCTTCAGCCGCCGTAAGGCGCTCGAGAATATGGCGCTTGTAGTCCGGCGAAAACGAGGGTTTTGAGCGCGTCGGTTCGAGGTGCTCCTGGATCCAGCGCTTTTCGATTCGGCTGCTGAGGTACATGTATTCGGCGCCAAGCGTGCCGCAATAGGTGTCACGCATAGCCTTGATGATGTCGCGAAGCGGCGCCTGCTCGGGCCCCATCAGAGAACCGGTATTGAACGAAGTGTCCAGATCGGCGTCGGTCAGGTCGTAGTAGCCAATCTCCAACTCGGGAATATGCGGACGGTCGCGGCGTTTCAGCGGATCCAGATCGGCAAGCAAGGCACCGCGGAAACGGTATTCGGCTATGAGCTGTACCACCGACACCTGCTTGCGGTCGAAACCCGCGGCCGCAGGAGCCGACCTGCCGGTGCCGCTGCGGGCGCGTTGCGCGAAGCTTTCGACAACCGGGGCGTGCGCCACGTCGCGGATGCCTTCACCGCCGGCTGCTGCCGGCAGAAGCTGCATCTTGTCGAAATAGTCCCTCCAGGTGTCCGGCACGGAGGCCGGATTCTCCAGGTAGTTTTCGTACAGATCTTCAATGAAAGGCGCATTTCCGCCGAACAGATAGGAAGTATCGAGAAATTGTTTCATCACGCTCATGTTGCTGCTCCCTGGGTTGGACGGCGTCCGACGCGAGTCACGACATGGAGACGCTGATCACTTCCAATTGCTTGTTTCACTACGGGGATTCTTGTCTGTTTCAGGAAAAAAAAGGGGTGCGGGTTTGATTTTCGCCCCCCTGCCGTTGCCTGCTATCGCTTGTTCATCGGCACCAGGTCGCGTCGCGGGGCGCCGTCATACAACTGGCGCGGCCGGCCGATCTTGTATTCCGGATCGGCGATCATTTCCTGCCACTGGGCTATCCAGCCCACGGTTCTTGCCAGGGAGAAGATGCAGGTGAACATCGATGTGGGAATTCCCAGCGCGCGCTGCACGATGCCCGAGTAGAAATCGACGTTCGGGTAGAGCTTGCGCTGCACGAAGTAATCGTCCTCGAGCGCGATCTTCTCCAATGCCATGGCCAGCTTGAACAGGCGGTCATTTTCAAGGCCGAGCGCGTTGAGCACTTCGTAGCAGGTTTCGCGCATGAGCTTGGCGCGCGGATCGTAGTTCTTGTAGACGCGATGGCCAAAGCCCATCAGTTTGACGCCGGAATTCTTGTCCTTGGCTTTGGTGATGAATTCACCCACCTTGGAGACATCGCCGATCTGCTCGAGCATGTTGAGCGCGGCTTCGTTGGCGCCGCCGTGCGCGGGCCCCCAAAGGCAGGCGATGCCCGCCGCAATGCATGCAAACGGATTCGCACCCGACGAACCGGACAACCGCACCGTCGACGTTGATGCGTTCTGCTCGTGATCGGCGTGCAGGATGAAGATCCGGTCAAGGGCGCGCACCAGAACGTCATTGACTTTGTAATCCTCTGCGGGAACCGCAAACATCATCTGCATGAAGTTGGCCGTATAGGAGAGGTCATTGCGCGGATAGACGAACGGCTGCCCCATGTTGTACTTGTAGGCCATGGCCACCATCGTGGGCAGTTTGGCGATGAGGCGCATCGCCGAAACCCGCCGGTGTTCGGGATTATTGATGTCCAGTGAGTCGTGATAGAAGGCCGACAGCGCGCCCACCGTTCCGACCAGAACCGCCATGGGATGCGCATCGCGACGGAAGCCCTGGAAGAACCGCGTCATCTGGTCGTGGACCATGGTGTGGCGCGTGATGGTATTGACGAACTCCTTGTTCTGTTCCTGATTGGGCATTTCGCCGTTCAGGAGCAGGTAGCAGACCTCGAGAAAATCGCATTTCGCGGCCAGTTGCTCAATGGGATATCCACGATAGAGAAGCACTCCCTCGTCACCGTCGATGTAGGTGATCTTGGAGCTGCAGCTTGCGGTGGACAGGAATCCGGGGTCGTAAGTGAACTGCCCCGTCTTTCCGTACAGGCTGCGGATGTCGATGACATCCGGGCCGATGGTCGCCTTCAACACGGGAAATTCCGCCGTCTTGCCTTCGCCGTAAGTCAGAACCGCCTTGTTGTTCGTGCTCATCGCATTCTCCTGTCTTTACGCTTTTCAGTTATCTGTACGCCGTTTGCCCTGATTCTGCTATTCGATTGATACGGCGCAGTCTCGCAGCATATTTACCACTTCTCCAAGCGCAGCATCTGTCGTATCGCTGCGCCCTCCAATCAGGTCCCACAAGTCGCCGTCGCTGAGATTCAGCAGGCGTTTGAAGGAATCCAGCCGGGTACCCGCAAGCAGCGGGCCATGGCGGCGCATGAATTCCTGCAGTATCAGGTCATTTTCCAGCATGCCCCGCCGGCAACTCCATTCCAGGCGGCGAAAATCCGCCGGTTCCAATTTCGCCGCTCCTCAGACCGACCGCTTGACCATCATGGTCTTGATCTTGCCGATCGCCAGAGCCGGATTCAGGCCCTTGGGACAGACATCGGTGCAATTCATGATGGTGTGGCAGCGAAACAGCCGGTAGGGATCTTCCAAATCGTCCAGGCGCGCGGCAGTAGCCTGGTCACGGCTGTCGGCGATGAAGCGATAGGCCTGCAGCAGGCCGGCCGGCCCGACGTACTTGTCCGGATTCCACCAGAAAGACGGGCATGCGGTCGAACAGCAGGCGCACAAAATGCATTCATACAACCCATCCAGTTCTTCGCGGTCTTTCGGGCTTTGCAGCCTTTCGGTTTCGGGCGCCGGATCATCATTGATGAGGTAGGGCTTGACCGAGTTGTATTGCTTGAAAAACTGCGTCATGTCGACAATCAGGTCGCGAATGACGGGCAATCCGGGCAGCGGCCGCAATTCCACCGGCTCTTTCAGGTCCACCAGCTTGGTTATGCAGGCCAGGCCGTTTTTTCCATTGATGTTCATCGCATCCGATCCGCACACGCCCTCGCGGCATGAACGGCGCAGCGACAGCGAATCGTCCATTTCCTTGATGCGAACCAGAGCGTCCAGCAGCATGCGATCGGTATGCTCGATCTGCACGTTGTATTCCTGCATTCTGGGTTGAGCATCCTTGTCCGGATCGTAACGATAGACTCTGAAAAGCATCTCTGTTCCTTTTTCCAACCGTTATCGCCAAATGAGCCGCGTGGAGCCGATCAATGCCACTTGCCGTCGTCAAATATTATTCTGTCGCGCCGTGGCATGCCGCGCGCGACTCACTGCGTCACACCATCAATACGTGCGTACCTTCGGCTCGATGGACTCGGCCGTCATGGGCTTCAATGTCACCGGCTTGTATTCCATGCGGTCACCGTCCTTGAACCACAGGGTGTGCTTGAGCCAGTTGACGTCATCGCGCTTCGCAAAGTCGGCCCGGTCATGCGCTCCGCGGGATTCCTTTCGCGCCTCTGCCGAAACCATCGTGGAACGGGCCACTTCGATCAGATTGTCGACCTCGAGGGCCTCGACCCTGGCGGTGTTGAACACTTTCGATTTGTCCTTGATTTCGGTACGCGTCGCCCTGTCCGCCACTGCGCGGATCTTCTTGACGCCCTCGACCAGCATGTCGGGAAACCGGAACACGCCGCAATGCGCCTGCATGGTGCGGCGCATTTCCTTGGCGACCTCCGATACATTTTCCCCGCCTTTTTGACTATCCAGTCGTGCCAAGCGCGACAGCGTCAGGTCGGCGGCGTCCTTGGGCAGGTCCTTGTGGCCGCGATTGGCGGCGAGGTACCTCACCACGGAATCGCCGGAGGCTTTTCCAAACACCAGCAGGTCCGTGAGCGAATTGGTGCCCAGTCGGTTTGCTCCGTGTACCGATGCGCAGGCGCACTCCCCTGCCGCATAGAAGCCGGGAACCACCGAATTGGGATTGCCATTGGCAGGAGCGACAACTTCGCCAAAATAATTGGTCGGGATGCCCCCCATCTGGTAATGCACGGTCGGTACCACCGGGATCAGGTCCTTGACCGGGTCGACATCGGCAAATTTCTTGGCGATTTCACGGATGCCGGGAAGCCGCTTGTCGATGACCTCAGGCCCCAGGTGGTCCAGTTTGAGCAATACGTAATCGCCATCCTTGCCCGCGCCCCGGCCTTCCTTGATTTCGGTGGCCATTGCGCGCGCCACAACGTCGCGACTGGCCAGATCCTTCAGGTTCGGTGCATAGCGCTCCATGAAACGCTCGCCGTCCTTGTTCAAAAGATATCCGCCCTCGCCGCGCACGCCTTCAGTGATCAGCACCCCTGCTCCCGCGACACCGGTCGGGTGAAACTGCCAGAACTCCATGTCTTCAAGCGGAATGCCGGCACGCGCCGCCATGCCCAAGCCGTCGCCGGTATTGATAAAGGCATTGGTGGTGGACCAGAAAATGCGTCCCGCGCCGCCGGTCGCAAAAATCGTTGCGCGCGCCTGCAGGATGGAGATCTCTCCGGTCTCCATTTCAAGCGCGGTCACACCCAGCACCTGGCCGCTGGCGTCCCGAATCAGATCCAGCGCCATCCATTCGACGAAAAACTGCGTCCTGGCGCGGATATTGCGCTGATAGAGCGTATGCAACATGGCGTGGCCGGTTCGGTCTGCAGCGCAGCAGGACCGCTGCACGGCACGCTCGCCGAAATTCATGGAATGCCCGCCGAAGGGCCGCTGATAGATCGTGCCGTTGTCATTGCGGTCGAACGGCATGCCGTAATGCTCCAGTTCCACCACGGCGCCGGGTGCTTCCCGGCAGAGGAATTCGATCGCGTCCTGGTCACCTAGCCAGTCCGATCCCTTGACAGTGTCGTACATGTGCCAGAGCCAGTTGTCCTCGCCCATGTTGCCAAGGGCTGCACCCACACCACCCTGCGCTGCCACCGTGTGGGAGCGCGTGGGAAACACTTTGGACAGGACTGCGGTTTTCAAACCGGCTTCGGACAATTGCAGAGCGGCACGAAGGCCGGCACCGCCTGCACCAACCACG
The DNA here is from genome assembly GCA_903899705.1 of uncultured beta proteobacterium. Classification (GTDB taxonomy): domain Bacteria; phylum Pseudomonadota; class Gammaproteobacteria; order Burkholderiales; family SG8-39; genus 2-02-FULL-62-17. Next base: position 2,324 of record CAIUKQ010000462.1, on the reverse strand, counting down.
ACGGCGTCGTATTTGCGTACGGTCAGACTCACCTTAGGTTCTCCACAGGATTTGGACGGACCAGCCGGCGTAGGCGATCAGAACAAGAATAATGAACACGTGCGCACACAGGCGCAGCCAGGTTGGCTTCACATAATCCATCACGATGTCGCGCATGCCCACCCAGGCGTGCAGCAGAAGGCTGACAAAAAAGAACAGCGTCGCAACCCGCATCCAGCCGGTGCCGAACAGGGTCTTCCACGCGGCGTAATCTGCTGGCGGAGCAATCAGCATCCAGCCGACCAGAATGACCGTGTAAATGGCCATGATGACGGCGGATCCCCGCTGCACCAACCAATCCCGCACACCGTAATGCGCGCCAACAACCAGACGGCCTACCATAGCCGCGCTCCCAAAATCACGGTCAGCAGCAAGCTCACGCCAAAAACGATGCCGCTGGACCTGCGCGCCGCTTCAAGACTGGACCCGATATGAACATCCAGCAAAAGAAACCGGATGCCAGCGCAAAAGTGATGCAGGAACGACCAGCCGAATCCCAGTAAAACCAGCTTGGCCAAGGGATGTGCCGCGATCGCCTTGAATCTGGCAAAGGACTCGGCCGACGCAAGGCTTTCATCGAGCAGATACAACAGCCAGAACATGCCCGCGAACAAAGCCAGACCGCTGACACGATGAAAAATGGATACGAGCCCGGGAATGGGCAGATTGACCGGGCTGAGGTTGTACCAAACCGGTCTGGCTGCATGTAACCGTGGAGAATTCACTGCGGGATCAGACATGTATTAACGTCTTTCCATTGAAGTAATCAACGCGAGGTAAGCCTTGGATTATATACAGACTCATGGTTTTTTTGTGCCGCACAATCAACCCTGAATCGCGTCACCACCGGTTCTGACGTTGTTGGCCTGAATAATCACCGGCACGATTCAAGGGATAACTCGTGCTAGCAGAATCATCCAATTGAAACAAGCCTGATACGCAAGATAAGAAGTGACAGCCCCGCGGCTGCGTGAATGGCAATGTACCGGTCGTTGACAGTGGAAACAGGCTGCGCCTAAACTCCCGACCGGTGTGCGTCGCAGCAATTAAAGCCGGGGATTGGACAGTTTCCGGTTTGCTTGATGCAATCACCCTACGGCAGAAAATCGCCTTTCATTAAAACATTCACCAAAGACAGTCTCAGGGAGCCCTCATGGCCAAGTCGCCCATTCGTGTTGCAGTCACCGGAGCCGCCGGACAAATCGGTTATTCGCTGCTATTTCGCATCGCCAGTGGCGAACTGCTGGGCAAGGACCAGCCGGTTATCCTGCAAATGCTGGAAATTCCCGATCCCAAGGCGCAGAACGCCCTGAAGGGCGTGATGATGGAACTGGATGACTGCGCGTTTCCGCTACTCGCCGGAATGGTTGCCGCAGGCGATGCCAAGGTCGCGTTCAAGGACATCGACATTGCCATACTGGTGGGCGCCCGTCCGCGCACTGCAGGCATGGAACGCAAGGACCTGCTGGAAGCCAATGGCGCAATATTCACGGTTCAAGGCAAGGCCCTGAATGAAGTCGCCAAACGTTCGGTCAAGGTGCTGGTGGTGGGCAACCCCGCCAATACCAATGCCTACATTGCGATGAATTCCGCGCCGGACCTGCCGCGCGAGAGTTTCACCGCCATGCTGCGCCTCGATCACAACCGTGCGCTCACACAGCTCGCGCTGAAGACCGGCAAGACCGTGGATGACATCGAGAAGCTGATCGTCTGGGGCAACCACAGCCCGACGATGTATCCCGATTACCGCTTCGCCACGATTGGCGGGCAGCCCGCACCGAAGGCGGTGAACGACGAAGCCTGGTATCGCGACACCTTCATCCCGATGGTCGGCAAACGCGGCGCAGCGATTATTGAAGCACGCGGCCTTTCGTCAGCGGCCAGCGCCGCCAACGCCGCCATTGACCACGTTCGCGACTGGGTTGCGGGCACCAATGGCAAGTGGGTCACGATGGGCGTTCCCTCTGACGGCAGTTACGGCATACCCGAGGGCATCATGTACGGGGTGCCGGTGACTTGCGCCAACGGCAAGTACGAGCGTGTCAAAGGTCTGGAAATCGATGCGTTCAGCCGCGGCAAGATGGACGCCACCCTCAAGGAATTGCAGGAAGAGCGCGAAGCCATCAAGAATCTGGTGGGTTGATTGGCAGGCTCTCTGGGCGCGGCTCCGGCCGCGTCGCCTGTCCATCCCAGGGACGCGCTTTTCGCGGGGGAGAAACCCTTCCCCTCGATTGCCGTCTGCGAACATATTGCCGGCAATGAAAAGGTCATCACGAAGTCGTTTG
>CAIUKQ010000461.1 GCA_903899705.1 uncultured beta proteobacterium | reverse complement strand
GTCAAGACGAAGGATCGCGAGCTCGCGCCCGCCTGAGCATTCGCAGACCCGTTCGACACAAGACCGGCCGAGGCCGGTCTTGTCGTTTCAGGGGGCAGGCGAAATGCCTGCTGTCGCAGGCTGGGGTAATCTCGCATTTCCCTGTTCATGGATACCGGCATGAGTTTCATTGAAGCCCGCCCCACGCGCGTTCCTCAGCAGGAACTGGTCGATGCAGCCCTTTCCCTGCGACCACTGCTGCGAAAAAACATGCCCGAGGCCGACGCGCAGCGCCGGATACCGGAATCCACCATCAAAGCCCTGCACGATGCGGGCCTTTGGAAGGCCCAGACGCCGCGGCGTTTCGGCGGACATGAGGTGCCGCTCGCGACGAAGATGGAAATCTCTGCAGCGCTCGGAATGGGCTGCGGTTCGACCAGTTGGGTCTTTTTCATCATCACGATTTGCGCGTGGCTGGCGAGCCTTCACACCGACCGGGCGCAGCGCGACATCTGGGGGGAGAATCCCGACGCGAGGGTCTGTGGCGTTCTTCCTCCCTGGGCGACGACCAAAAAAGTCACCGGCGGTTATGAAGTCACGGGAAAGTGGGCCTTCTCCAGCGGCTGTTACCACGCCGACTGGGCGGTGCTGGGGATTCCGCTCGTGGACGCGCAGGGCAACAAGTTTGATGATGGCCTCGCGCTGATCCCCATGAAAGATATTGCCATCGAAGACACCTGGCACATGGCCGGCATGCGCGCCACAGGGTCGAATACCCTGGTGGTCGGGCAGGCCTTCATTCCCGAGTACCGAGTGCTTCGCATGAGCCACGCCATCGAAGGCAATTACAACACCGAACACCGGCACGAGGTCTGTTACCAGACCTCGCTGTTTCCGCAACTGGCCATCGAACTGGCCGGTCCGCAACTGGGCCTGGGCAGGGCGGCCCTTGAATATGTGACCGAAAAAGCCGGTGTGCGCGGCGTCACTTATACGAAGTACGAAAAACAATCCCAGTCGGTGCTGCACCAGGCGGGCATTGCCGAAGCGGCCATGATGATCGACGGTGCGGGCCTGCACACCCAGCGCGCCGTGAGCGATATCTGGGGCGCCGCTGAGCGCGGCGAAAAGCTCAACTACCTTTCGCGCGCACGGGTGCGAGCGGACACCGGCTGGTCGGTGAGGCTGGTGCAGCAGGCCTTCGACAAGCTGCTGACCCTGCACGGCACTTCCGCATTTGCGACATCCAACCCGCTGCAACAATGGTGGCGGGATTCGCAGGTGGCCGGCCGGCATGCGGTGGCCGATTCACTCATGAGCCTGGAAATCTATGGCGGCGGGCTGCTTGGGGCGGAGCCCATATCGCCCCTCGTTTGAACCGGATTGCCCCGGATCAGCGCGTCTGAAACGATTGATGGAGAATATTGCGCGTCCGGATTTACCGCAGTTGAATCGCCCGTTGATGCAAACCGCAGTGATACCAAAATTTGGAGGAGACACCATGAAAACAGAAAACAAGCCGGAACAAAAATCCGCGAACCGCGGCCGCCGAAACACCCTGAAGACCCTCGCGGTCGGTGCCGGTACGCTTGCCGCGCCCGTGCTGATGTTGAAGCCCGCGCATGCGCAGTCGCGAACCATCAAGATCGGTTTTGTCAGCCCCCAGACCGGCCCGATCGCGGCATTCGGCGAAGCTGACAAATTCGTGCTGGACGGTGTCAAGGCGGCGCTGGCCAAGGGCATCAACGTCGCCGGCAAGAATTATCCCGTCGAGATCATCAGCAAGGACAGTCAGTCCAATCCGAACCGTGCGGCCGAAGTCACCAACCAGCTCATCAACAACGACAAGTGCGACATCATCCTCGGTTCATCCACCTCCGATACCGTCAACCCGGTGGCGAGCCAGTGCGAACTGGCCGGGGTTCCCTGCATCACCTCGGACAACCCGTGGCAGGCCTACTTCTTCGGCCGCAAGGGCGATCCGAAAAAGGGTTTCGAGTGGACCTACCATTTCTTCTGGGGTTTCGACACCATCGCCGAAGTGTTCATGAACATGTGGGAATCAGTGCCCAACAACAAGGTGGTGGGAACGCTGTTCTCCAACGATCCGGACGGTATCGCAGCCAACGAGGGGCTGCCCGGCGCGTTCAAGGCGCGGGGATTCAGCGTGGTCAATCAGGGCCTGTACACCGGCACCACCAATGATTTCTCGGCGCAGATTGCCGCGTTTCGCAAGGCCAACGCCGAGATTGTCATGGGTGTGTTCACGCCGCCGGCGTTCGCCACCTTCTGGACGCAGTGCGGCCAGCAGGGTTTCCGCCCGAAGATCGCCACACCTGCGAAGGCACTGCTCTTTCCATCCGCTGTGGAGGCGCTCGGCGCCCGCGGCGCGGGCATGACCACCGAAGTGTGGTGGTCCCCGAGTCACCCTTTCAAATCGGGGCTCACCAACCAGACCGCCCGCCAGATCTGCGACGAATACACCAAGGTCACCAAGCGCCAGTGGACCCAGCCCCTGGGATTCAAGCATGCGACGCTGGAGGTCGCGATCGATGTGTTGAAGCGCGCCAAGGCGCTGGATGCGGCGTCGATTCGTGATGCCATTGTCGCCACCAATTACCAGTCACTGGTGGGGCCGATCCAGTGGAAAACGGGTCCTGTGAAAAACGTGTGTCTCACGCCGCTGGTTGGCGGCCAGTGGAAGCCGGGCAAGAATTTCAAGTACGACCTGCATATCGTCAACAACCTGTCAGCCAAGAACATCCCGATCGACAGCAAGATGGATGCGCTGAAATCCTAGCGGCAGGTTCTTGAATGGCAGTGCTGCTGGAACTGGACCGGGTCGACAAGTCTTATGGCGCACTGAGGGTCGCCGACGGGATCACGCTGGATGTCGCCGATGGCGAGGCGCTCGGCGTGATCGGGCCCAATGGCGCCGGGAAGTCCACGCTGTTCAACCTGATCACCGGCGATGTCGCGCCGGATTCAGGGCGCGTGCGGTTTGGCGGTGCCGACATCACTGCCATGGCGCCGTACCGGCGCAGCCGACTCGGTATCGGTCGCTCCTACCAGATCCCGCATCCGTTCTCGAACATGACGGTTTTCGAGAATCTTCTGGTCGGGGGCATTTTCGGTGCGGGCCGCAGTGAAAAAGAAAGCCACGCCCATTGCGTGGAAGTGCTGTGCCTCACAGGTCTGATCGAACGGGCCAACGCGGCGGCCGGATCACTGACCCTGCTGCAGCGCAAACGCCTTGAATTGGCGCGGGCGCTGGCGATGCGCCCGAAGCTTCTGTTGCTCGATGAAATCGGCGGAGGGCTCACCGAGCACGAATGCAACGAACTGGTTGAGACCATTCGGGCGATCCATGCGCGGGGCACCACCATCATCTGGATCGAGCACATCGTGCACGCGCTGGTTTCGGTGGCGAGTCGCCTGATCGTTCTGGACTTCGGTCAACTCATTGCCGAAGGCGAGCCCCGTGCGGTCATGGCGGATGCACGCGTTCAGGAGATCTACATGGGGATCCCGGCATCGTGACCGGCACGGCGAGCCTTCTAAGAACTACCGCGCTCAGCGCCTGGTACGGGGATTTCCAGGCCATCTTCGATATCGATTTCGAGATAGGGATGGGTGAAACCGTGGCGGTCATCGGCGCCAATGGCGCGGGAAAGAGCACATTCCTGCGTGCGCTTGCCGGGGCACTGGATACCCGGCCAGGGATGCTGAGCTATGACGGCAACGACATCGGCCATCTTCCGGCGCATGAAGTGTTGCGACGGGGCATTGCACTGGTGCCGGAAGGCAGAAAACTCTTTCAAAGCCTGTCGGTGGAGGAGAACCTGCAGATTGGCGGCGACCATGGTCGAACGGGACCGTGGACGCTCAAGCGCGTGTTCGACCTTTTTCCGGTGCTCGCCGAACGCCGCGTACAACCCGCCACCTCGCTCTCGGGCGGGCAGCAGCAGATGTGCGCCATCGGCCGGGCGCTGATGGCGAATCCCCGCCTGCTGTTGTGTGACGAAATCAGCCTGGGACTTGCACCGGTGATCATTCGCGAACTTTACGAAAGACTGGTCACCATAGCGGCGGAAGGCACCACTCTCGTCATTGTCGAGCAGGATATCAACCGTGCCCTTGAAGCCGCGGACCGTTTCTACTGCTTCCAGAAGGGCCGTGTTTCCCTGCAGGGCCCCGCACGCGGCTTCGACCGGCAGGCCATCACGGCGGCGTATTTCGGACTATGAGCTGGATCTCCGACATCGATTGGGCCGGCGTGCTCATACAGGGTGCGTTGATCGGCGGCCTTTACGCGCTGTTCGCAATCGGCCTGTCGCTCGCATTCGGCATCATGCGACTGGTCAACATCGCCCACGGCGATTTGATCGTGCTTTGCGCCTATGTCGCGATGATCGTGGTCAATGCCACGGGTGTGCATCCTTTGTGGTCGATTGCTGTGGTGGTGCCGGTCATGTTTGTGGCGGGCTATCTGATGCAGCGCAGCCTGCTCAATTTCACCCTCGGACCGTCCATTCTTCCGCCGTTGCTGGTCACCTTCGGTATTTCGGTGATTATCCAGAACGTGCTTCTTGAAGTGTTCGGCGCGGACACGCGCCGCCTCAACGCCGGCGCCATGGAAACCGCGAGCATCACGCTGCCGGGTGATGTCACCGTGGGCGTGTTTCCGCTGGTGATTTTTTCTGTCGCACTGCTTTCGCTGGGTTCGCTGCAGTACCTCCTGTACCGAACCAAACTGGGCCGTGCCTTCCGGGCCACCTCGGATGACGCCGGCACGGCCGAACTGGTGGGCATCAACAACCGGCATCTTTATTGCGTGGCCATGGGCATTGCAATGGCATTCACGGCCCTGGCCGCAGTCCTGTTTTCGATACGAACGAGTTTTGACCCCTCTTCTGGCGCCATTAACCTCATCTTCGCGTTCGAGGCGGTGATCATCGGCGGACTGGGCAGTCTCTGGGGAACGCTGGTGGGCGGCATCATTCTGGGGGTCTCCCAGTCGCTGGGCGGCAGCGTGGTGGGGCCTCTGGTTTCCGATCTCATTGGCAATCCGGTTGCGGCCCAATGGCAGATCCTTACCGGGCACATTGTTTTCATCATCGTGCTGATCGTAAAACCCGACGGCCTGTTCCCGCGGATAAGAGATTGATTTTATGAATGAATCTCAGGTTTCCGCCTCGCCGTTCATCGTCGAACGCTCAACCCGCGTGAGCCAGGTGTCTGCGGTCGTCGCGACACTTGGACTTGCGGTACTTATTTCGCTTCCTTACTGGGGTTCGACCGGGAGCATGCGGCTCATCGCCGAGATGGCCTATTTCCTGGCGCTGGCCCAGTTGTGGAACCTGCTCGCCGGCTATGCGGGGCTGGTCTCGGTGGGGCAGCAGGTCTATATCGGCATTGGCGGTTATGTTCTTTTTGCCTCTGCCGACTGGTACAACGTGCATCCGCTGCTGGCGATTCTGATCTCGGGCATTGCGGCGGCGATCATTTCACTGCCGATGGCGCTGATCGTTTTCCGCCTTCGCGGTGCTTATTTCGCGGTGGGCACCTGGGTGGTTGCGGAAATCTTTAATCTGTTCGTCGCCCAGGTGCCAAAACTGGGTGGTGGTTCCGGTTACAGCCTGACACCCGACATCGTGCGATCGGTGGCGCCCGACCGGGCTGTGCGCGAGATGCTGATGTACTGGATGGCGCTGGCCCTCTCGGTTGCGATCATCGCAATGGTCTACCTGCTGCTGAGATCGCGGCACGGGCTGGCACTCACCGCCATCCGGGATTCCGAAAGCGCCTCAGAAAGCCTGGGCGTGGACACCTACCGGACCAAGCTGATGATCTACATCGTCACGGCTCTTTGCTCCGGATTGCTGGGCGGCTTCATCTTTCTGCAGAAACTGCGCATTTCCCCGGAGTCGGCCTTCAGTATCAATGACTGGACCGTGGTGGTGATCTTCATGGTGGTGATAGGTGGCATCGGCACCATGGAAGGCCCGATCCTCGGCCTTTTGATTTATTTTGCCATGCGTGAATTGCTGGCCGACTACGGCAGCTGGTATTTGATATTGCTGGGAGTGGTGGCGGTGGCTGTCATGCTGACTGCAAGGGAAGGTCTGTGGGGATTGATTGCGAAGCGCTACGACCTGCATCCGTTTCCGGTGCGACGACGGCTGGTGAGGCCACCCGCGTCCTGACGTTACTTGTCGTGGACGGGACGCTGGCGATCGATATAGCGCTTGACCTCGTTCCATGAAGAGGGTCGTTCCTTGCTTCTGGCGTAGAGCGATGCATTCGCAGACTTCGCGCGGAAATGTTCAGCGCGCCATACAGAACAACTAGCGAACCGGTTGACTGCAAACGACCCACAAGAGACATCCGGGCTTCTCCAAAGCGGTCGTTCCTGCTAGCGCAATGCCACTCGGCCCTTTCTGCTTCAAATCGTCTTTTTATTCAAAGATGTGAACAATAAGAACAACGGTATTAACGCACACAAATGGGGCAAATAACATATACAGCCCCGAGGGGCTGCTATACCATCCCTCAGGCAATCCAACCCGCTCTAAAAGGAAAATGCAATGACTACTGCTCACGTTGAGAAATTCGCGGAACTCGTAGGTAAGGACCCGGCGCTGGCGGCCAAGCTAGGCATGGACAAAGTCAATGCGGATGCAGCCAGCGCGGCAGCTTTTATCGCCAACTCCGTCAAAGAAGCCAAAGCCCTCGGTCTCGAATTCACGGAAGACGAACTCAACGCTTTTATGGCCGCTGAAAAGAGAGCAGCAGCAATCGGCGAGTTGTCTGATCGGCAGCTAGAGGGTGTGTCCGGGGGGCTCTCTGCAAAGCGGTTAGCGCAGCTATAGAACTTGGTCCCAAGCGAACGCACGCAAGTAGTAAGCGAGGACGCAAAGCAGAGGTTAGCCGCTGGCGACGATAATAGTTTAGGAGCTGGTGTTGGCACGCTCTATTGGGCCGAGGCAGGCCAAAGTCAATGCGGATGCAGTAGCGGCAGCCAGCGTGGCAGCGTACTGTTGCGCGGATCAGCCAGATAGATTTAGATTTACGTATGCGCCCCCAGTTGCCATACCCGAATTGTTAACGCTAGTCAGACAAGGAAAAACAATGACAACCGCACACGTTGAGAAATTCGCAGAACTCGTAGGTAAGGATCCGGCGCTGCAGGCAAAGCTTGGGTTGGACAAAGTCAATGCAGATGCAGCAGCAGCATCAGCCAGCGCGGCAGCGTTCATCCCCAAGTATGTCAAAGAAGCCAAGGACCTTGGACTGGAGTTTACCGAAGTAGAAGCCCAAGCATTTATAGATGCGGAAGCCGCCGCGGCAGCCAGAGGTGAACTGTCGGATACGCAGCTGGAGGCAGTGGCCGGCGGTGCTATGCCCTCCGATCTACAAAGAATAAGAATGTTTAACCGCCGGGTTGGAGACTGACAAGAATCACCTCGAACAACAGTGACACTGTGTCAACACGGCGAGACGGGGGTGGCTGGAGGGGGGCGGGCGGGACAAAAGGAAAAGTGAACGAGAGAAGGGCTGGTTTGGGTAAAGGCACCCCTTCCTGATGCTCAAGCGTATTTGGGGATTTGCCAAGGTCCGATATCGCGGCTTGGCCAAGAATGCCAACCGAGCATTTGCGATGCTGGCGATGATCAATCTGAGCAAATGGGGAAGTCCCCTCACAGGAGAGGTGCGTCCTGCGTAGGGCAAATACCGGGGAATGCCCTGTTATCCCCATCAAAACGGCCCCAATGTTGATGAAAATTTCATTCGTTTCACCGATTCAGCGAAATCGCGTTCAAGCATTGCTTCGCGCGACTACTTATTCAGCGATTCCTTAAATAATTTTGTGATATTCCGGCTATTCAGCCTCATTCCCTTATTGCACCTGTACGTTGGCCTTCGCCTTCTGCCGGACATGGGCCTTGGCACGCAGGGGCTCGTTGCAGGCGGCCTTACCCTGGTTGTTTCAACCGCGATCATTCCCATGGCCATGATGTCGCGCGGGATGCCGGATCGCCGCCGTGCCGACCTGATCGCGTGGGCGGGATTCGTCGTCATGGGACTGCTCTCTTCGCTGCTGGTATTGACTGTGGCGAGGGATGTGGCCCTGATGGTCGCCTGGATTGCAAGCTGGTTTGTCGATATCGGACCTGCCCTACAAAGTTTCCGCGCCTGGAGCGCGCCTGCCGTGCCGGCCCTGGCAGCGGAGCTCAGCTTCATGGGATTTTTCAGCGCGCGCCGCCGGGCCGCGGTGCGCCCCGTGGACATCCCGATTGCGGGGCTTCCCGAAGCGTTGAATGGTTTTACGATCGTGCAGATTACGGATGTGCATGTCGGTCCCACCATCAAGC
>CAIUKQ010000460.1 GCA_903899705.1 uncultured beta proteobacterium | reverse complement strand
GTGAGGTAACTGTCGCTGGGCTTATGCGCGAACGCCTGCCCGGCGAACGCGAAGGCAAGGCCGTACAGAACCACCAACCACGCGCTGCGGCCCTTCACTTCATAAGCTTTCCAAGGGCCTTGTCCAGATCCGGGTATGGAAATTCCTGATAATGGTTCCGGCTGACCCAGTCCATGGCGGGACGCGCCGCTTCCGGCGTTTTTGCGGCGAGCGCAGCCTCCATCAGGATGCGGGCGTCGCGGGGTTCGCGCTGCAGCGCCTTCCAGTTTTCCACGGCCAGTTCCACGGCGCGCGTCGGGTTGTTCTTGAGGACCAGTTCGAATCGCGCTTCCTCCGCCAGATGAAGCTTGTCGCCGCGAAGAGCGGAATCGGCAAAGCGGTCCGAAAGCGCCTGGGTCCAGGCCTTCTCAGTCGGCGTGGAAAGCATCTTTTCAGCGATGGCGAGGCGGAGCAAAAGAATATCCGATCGCGTCCAGTCCTTGAGCAGGGCGATGACCTCGCGGGGACGGTTCTCGTCGAGCAGCAGGTCGGAGTAGGCGCCAAGAACATAGCCATCCGTGACACCGGTTGCCATGGATTCCTTGAAATGACGTTCGGCCTTGACCTTGTCCCCGGCTCGAAGAGCAAACTCTCCAAGGCGGGTGAGGGCCCATTGCCTGAAATCGGCAGAATGATCCGGTTCGCTTTTGAGGGCGGCGCCCAGAGATGCATACGCCTCGGTGGCTTTTCCCGTCAGGCTGTCGATACTGGCCACGCAGGCGGCAAACGAAGCTTCTGAGGCAACGCCCCGACGCTTTTCGCATCCATCGCGCGCCTTCTCATAGTCCGCCATCACCACATAAAGCGCCCATTTCCAGGCCAGCGCGTCGGCGTGTCCCGGACTGCGTGCGAGGACGGAATCCAAGTCGCTGATTGCATTGATAAAATCATGCCTGTACTGGCGTAGAAGTGCGCGCGTGAACTGGATTTCAACAGGAATATCCGCCTTCAACCAGGGACGGATGACCGCTTCCGCATAGCCGATATACCGGGGATCGCCCTCCGCACTGGCAAGATCGATATAGCGCTGCGCCAGAACAATGGCGCGCTCCATGTCACCCGGGTTTTTGGCCAGCACCGCTCTCAACTCGCGCAATTCCTTGGCGACCGGGTCACCGGCCTTGGTCGGGAGCGTCTCCAGGACCTGTGCATCGCTGCCCGGAGTGAAAGGCGCCGCGGATGCCTTCGGGGCAACCCCAAACAGGATGGCAACCCCCAGAATGGCGCAGAACCACGCTGGTATTGGTGATTCAGGCGCGTTGGAACAGGTGGGAAGAAAATTCATAATGCTTTGATTATACGAGATTTTTAGTTTTTCTTTGGATTTGTCAACCGCTTGTTCTATAAAGCGTTACGGAATGTGGGGGCTCAACCAACAAGCGCAAACAGGGTGGGTCACAGCAACATCGTGACCGCCCATTGGGACCATCCAAAGGGTGATTTGTTCAAATTCGAGGAAACAGAGGAGCACTACCATGAAAAAGCTGATGACCGTTGTTGTTGCCATGATGTTTGCCGCTTCCGGCGCCGCGTTTGCTGCATCACATGTCAAGGCCGACAAGGCAGACGCCAAGGGTGCCAAGGCCGAAGCCAAAAAAGATGACATGAAGAAGGATGACGCGAAGAAGGGTGACAAGAAGTAATCGGTCTTCCAAACCTTGAAAGCAGGGTTCCGACCCTGCTTTTCTTATGTCGGGGATTTGCCAATAGTGCTGAAAGTTGTTGATTTCAGGATCGTTTGCATTCTGCATTGGCACTGGTAATATGCTCGGGCTTCGGAGTCCATCCGGGCAACATTCTGCATAACAAATCGAGGAGTTTTCAAATGAAAAAGATTCTTGCTGCCGTATTCGCCATGATGTTCGCCATTTCCACCGGCGTTTTTGCCGCCTCCCACGTGAAGGCTGACAAGGCCGAAGCCAAGGGCGCGAAAGCTGAAGCCAAGAAAGACGACATGAAGAAAGATGACAAGGGCGCGAAGGCTGAAGCCAAGAAAGACGAAAAGGGCGCGAAGAAGTAATCGTTCTTCCGATCCGATAGACAGGGCTTCGGCCCTGTTTTTTTTTGCCTGTGGGCCCAACGCATCAACGCCAATTCGCGGGCGTCATCGCAATCCTCCAAGAAACGCAAATACTCCGTATCCATGCGCTACGACGTCTTCTGCAGGATAGTTGACAACTTCGGGGATGCCGCGGTCTGCTGGCGCATTGCCTGGCAGTTGGCGAATGAACACGCGCATCAGGTCCGTTTGTGGATCGACCTCCCGAATGCGCTGGCTGTGCTGCGACCGGAACTTGATCGTTCGCTACCGCGCCAGAACCTGGAGCGCGTCGAAGTGATTCACTGGTCATCCCAGATCGGTTTCGAGGATCCTGGAGATGTCGTTATCGAAGGATTCGGCTGTGGTTTGCCGGAGAAGTACTTTAATTCCATGGTGACGCGCAACAAGCCGCCCCTTTGGATAGTGCTCGAATACCTGAGCGCGGAATCGTGGGTGGCAGAGCATCATCGCCTGCCTTCACCGCACCCGCGATTCGAGTTGCCCCGGTACTTTTTTTTCCCGGGATTCACGGCCGACTCCGGGGGATTGATCCGCGAGGCAGATCTGCACGGCAAACACCGAATATTTGACGATAGTGATGTGGCACATCAGGCACTCTGGGCAGACATCGGATTCGACGTCCCCGACAAGGCTGTCGAGGTGGTTTCCCTTTTTGGATACGACAATCCCAATTTGATTCCCTTGCTGAACGCCATGGCAAACGGCACGAAGGAAATAGTCGCACTACTGCCACCGAGCCGGCTTCGGCAACTGGCCTGCGACAAACTGGGACAGGGCCACCAGGAAGATGGCAGCAAGCTGCGACGGGGGGCGCTGGAAATCCGCTTTATCCCGTTCCTGCCCCAACCTCGTTACGATGAACTGCTCTGGATCTGCGACTGGAATTTTGTGCGGGGCGAAGACTCGTTTGTCCGGGCGCAATGGGCGGGCAGGCCCTTTGTCTGGCAACCGTATCCCCAGGCCAATAACCTTCATGTCGACAAGCTCAACGCATTTCTGGATCTGTATGGCGCGGAACTGGATCCTGAAACATCAATCGCGCTCAAGGGCCTGTGGCGCTCATGGAACGGCTCCGGGGAACTCCTGCCCGGGTTCTGGCAAAGGGTTCAGGCACATTCGAATGTCTTGCGCGGCCATGCCAAAAGGTGGGAAAAGCAGATGTTGGCAATGCCTGATCTGGCGACAAATCTGGCCAATTTTTGCGCGAAACGGCTAAAATAGCCGGCTTTATTTTGCAAACTTCGGAATCATCATGAAAATCGCACAGGAAATTCGCGCCGGCAACGTCATTATGGTCGGCAAGGATCCCCAGGTCGTGCAAAAAGCCGAGTTCAGCAAATCCGGCCGCAATGCCTCGGTGGTCAAGATGAAACTGAAGAACCTGCTCTCGGGCACCGCGACCGAGGTGGTCTATCGCGCCGACGAAAAGTTTGACCTCGTCCTGCTGGAGAGGAGGGACGTGACGTTCTCCTACTACGCGGACCCATCCTACGTTTTCATGGACGCCGATTTCAACCAGCTTGAAGTTGATGCGGAGAGCATGGGGGACGCCCTTATTTACCTCGAAGAGGGGCTGCCTGCCGAAATCGTCATCTACAACGACCGTCCGATCGGCGTCGAGATTCCCCAGACACTGGTGCGCGAGATCACCTACACCGAACCGGCCGTGCGCGGCGACACCTCGGGCAAGGTGATGAAACCCGCGAAGCTGAAGAGCGGTTTCGAGATTCCCGTGCCGCTGTTTTGCGCCACCGGCGACAAAATCGAAATCGACACCCGCACCGGCGAATACCGGAATCGTGTCAAGGGCTGATCTGCAGGGCCCCGAAGTTCACCTGAGCGCCGTCACCAGCATGGTCGCTGCCGCGACCAGCATCAGCGCATCCATCAGGTAACGGAACTGCCCCTCGTCCATGCGCAGCACAAAGCGCTTGGCGAGCCACGACCCGGCCATCACCGACGAACCGACGATCATCCCCTTCGACAGGATGGGCCAGGTCAGCGCGCCGAAGTGGCTGAACACGGCAGACTTGCTTGCATATATCGCGAGCGAAGCCATGGCCTCGGTGGAGAGAAACGCCCCCTTGGTCAGTCCGTAGGCCAGAAAAAACGGGGTGTTGATTGGACCCGTGGACACCACGATTCCCGTCAGGAAACCGATGACCGCGCCCACGATGCTCATCTGCCAAAGGCGCACCCGCATGCCCGAAGCCTGAAGGCGGCGGCGCAGGGGAACCATCAATATGAAGAATGCGGCCAACGCCATTTCGATGCTCCTGGAACTGAGATTGAGCAACGTTGTGGCGCCCAATGCGGCAAACGGAATGCCGGTGGAGGCATAAACGGCCAGACCTTCCAGTCAACCTCGCGCCACCAGACGACAACGCGCGAAAAATTCGCCATGAGCGCCGTGACGGCCATCATTGGCACCGCCTCCAGCGGGCCGAATGCAATCACGAGAATGGGCAGAAGCATGATCGAGGTGCCGAAGCCGACGATGCCGCCGAGGGTTCCCGCGACCAGGCCGATGGCGAGGACTGCGATCCATTCCATGAATTTCCATTTCCCTCAAAAGCGGTTTGCCGCCGCCAAACCATCGGCTGCTGATTTACCAGCGAATGATGCACGCTTTTCGCGTCATAATTCGCAGGCCGGAAAATGCGAAGGATTCAGCACTCCGGTCCGCAGAATTCCACGTTCAAAAATCAGTCCATCAGGAGCAGACATGTCAGAACTTACCTTGAAGCAGGCTAACACCATACTCAACAAGGCCATCGAAAAGGCCCGCGAGATGAAGATCAATCCGCTGTGCGTCGTTGTGCTTGACGAGGCCGGCCACGTCAAGGGTTCGCAGCGCGAGGACGGCGCAAGCATGTTCCGGTTCGACGTCGCTCTGGGCAAGGCCTGGGCCTCGGTGGCAATGGGCGCCTCCAGTCGCGCGCTCGGAAATCGTGCCAAGGGCAATCCCAATTTCTTCCTGAGCCTTGCGTCCACCGCAGAAGGCAAATTCCTGCCGCAAACCGGCGGCGTGCTGATCCGCAATGTGGCAGGCGCCATCATCGGGTCTGCAGGTGCCAGCGGCGGCACCGGCGACGAAGATGAGGCAGCATGCATTTTCGGCATCGAGCAGGCAGGCCTCAAGCCCGACGCTGCGGCCTGAACAAAAGGGCGCTCAGACGTCCGGGCGCCTGTAAGCGGGGTTGGTTCCGCCTTTCTGCGATTTGAGGTAGGCCTCGATGTCCAGAACAGGATCCATGCCCCGCGCCTGGCGCGCCCCCACCAACTGATCCACGCGCATGGCCTCTTTCAGAGAGAGGTCGCGGCCCATCTGCACGGCGATCTTGTGGTGTTGCAGCGGCACGGCGTGGCGCGATGCGATTTCCATGGCGTACTGGTTCGTCGTGGCTTCGAGTTCACCGTCCGGCGTGCAAAGCGAAACCAGTCCGAGGCGATCGGCCTCGATACCGCTCACATTGCGCGCAGTCAACGCCATGAAGGCGGCTTTCTTGATCGGAACACCGGAATGGAACAGGGTGCTGGTGGCGATCTGTCCGAAGCTTCCCCGCGGCATTTCGGGCATGCCGATTTGCGCCGTCTCCGCTGCAAAGACCAGGTCATGCGCGTTCATCAACCCAAGCGATCCGCCGAGGCAATATCCATGAACCTGGGCGATCAGGATCTTCGGATAGTCGAGCAGGGCTTCGGTCAGCCGGATGGTGATGGTGGGACGGTCCCAGTCGCTCAGTTTGCCGTGGCTCCTGCCGCGCAGGAAGTGCAGGTCGAGGCCGGCGCTGTAGACCGGGCCGGCGCCGCGCGTGATGATTACCTTGATTTCGTCGTCCTCGCGCAGGATCTCCAGGGCCTCGAAGAACGCAAGCACCAGGGTGCCAGTCAGTGCGTTTCGTTTTTCCGGCCGGTTCAGGGTGATGCGGGCGACGCCGCTGCCTTCCATCCGATCGAGGATCAGTTCAGGCCAGGTCTTGAGGATTCGCCAGTGTTCGCTCATGGATTTCCCTTGTATTGAATGTAAAAATCGGAACACAAATTATCCCGTAATATGTCGCGCACGCATTGACGACTTTTCTGAAAGAACCAAGAGAAATGGCCGAAATCGAAGCCGTGACAGACGTTTTGAACGGATCGCGGATAATTGCCGCGGTCAAGCAGGCGGGAATACGATTCATTGTTGCGCTCCCGGACAGAACCACCTCGGAGCACGTGCTCAAGCCCATGCTGGCTGATCCGGATTTCCAAGTGATCCAGGTCTGCAAGGAGGATGAAGGGCTTTCCATATGCGCGGGCCTTCATGCCGCCGGACACCGTTCGCTCATGATGATGCAGTACACGGGTCTGCTCGACTCCGTCAACACCCTGCGCGGCGTCGCCATGGAAGGCAAGAACCCGATATGCATGCTGGTGGGCCTGCTGGGCAAGGAACCGGGTGTTGCGCCGTCAAAGTCCGCACGTTACGGACTTCGCATCGTGGAACCGGTGCTTGACGCCATGTCGGTGCCGCACCTTCTGGTTGAAGCCGGGGCGGATGTCGCGAAAATGGGTCCCGCGATCGACAAGGCCTACGCGGATTCCTCCTCTGTCGTGCTGCTGGTGGGAGCATCGCCCAAATGATGAAACGAGACGATTTCCTCAAGACTCTTGCCAAGCATCGCAAGGATGAAGTGGTGGTCGCGGTGTACAGCGCGGCCCAGGAATTCATCCAGATCGCGCCGCATCCGCTCAACTACACCTTTACCGGAGCGATGGGGCAGGGGTCTTCGCACGCACTGGGCATTGCACTGGGACGCCCGGACAAGCGCGTCATTGTCCTCGATGGCGATGGCAGCCTGCTCATGAATCTGGGGTCCCTCGTCACCATCGCCAATGCAGCGCCGGGCAACCTGATTCATTGCCTTTGCCGCAACGGAAGCTACGAGACCAACGGGTCTGTTCCCATTCCCAATCGGGACAAATTGAGCTTCACCGCAATGGCTGCCGCCGCCGGCTACCGGCGCGTGCAGACCATCTCCACACTGGAGGAATGGGACAAAGAACTGCCCGGTCTGATGCGGGAGCAGGGCCCGGTCTTTGTCGACATCGAGATGCAAAAGGGCGGCTCCTACAAGGAAGACTTCGAGCGTCTCTATAATCCCGGCTTTCGCGACGCATTCCGGCACGCCCTCGCGGGTTCCCGATAACGCGGCATGGTGCCGGCGGGTGCGATATTCGCGGATGATTTGTGCATACGATGCACTCTTGATGAATGGTTGAGCAGGTCATATGTCTGAATCCAAAAACTGGTCGTTTCCTACCAATCTGCAACCCAGCGCGCAGGACATGACCTGCGATCTGGATCACGTGCTTGATTCGGTGGTTTCGGTTCGCGCCGAAATTCCGGAAGATGCCTTCACCGCGTCGTTTCTGGGGACCGAGCGCAGTGGCAGCGGCGTGGTCATCAGCGAAGACGGATTGATCCTGACCATCGGCTACCTGATCACGGAAGCCCAATCGATCTGGCTCACGGCCAACAACGGCACGGTCATTCAAGGTCATACCCTCGCCTATGATCAGGCCACAGGGTTCGGATTGATCCAGCCCCTGGGGCGTCTCAAACTTCCCATGCTGCCTTTTGCTTCGATGGCCTCGACCGAGGCCGATGACGATGTCTTTGTGATCGCCAGCGGCGGTCGCCACCACGCACTCAAAGCCAAGGTGGTGGGCAAGCGGGAGTTCGCGGGAAACTGGGAATACGTGCTGGATGAAGCGATCTTTACCGCCCCGGCGCACCCCCACTGGAGCGGCGCCGCCCTGGTGGATGAGTTCGGGCGCCTGCTGGGCATCGGTTCCCTTCTGGTTCAGGAAGCGCGGGAGGAAGGCCAGTCATTGCAGGGCAACATGTTCGTGCCCGTCGACATCCTCAAACCCATCCTTGAAGATTTGAAAAAGTATGGCAAAGCCTCGGGCCCCACAAGGCCGTGGCTTGGCCTATACGTGGCCGAGTCCGACGGCAATCTCGTGGTCAGTGGCATCACCGAAGGCGGCCCCGCTGCCAAGGCCGGAGTCAGGCCGGGTGATGTCATTATCAACGTCGCCGGCGGAAAGCCCACCGGCATTGCGGATGTATTTCGCAGGTACTGGTCCCTTGGTGCGGCGGGTATCGAAGTCCCGTTGACCCTGCTCAGAAAGGGATCCCGCAGCGAGATCGTGGTTCGTTCCGCCGAAAGAGGCGCGCTGCTCAAGAAACCTTCCCTGCATTGAGTCCCGCGGGGAATCTGCCTCCTTCGTCGGTTTCGTCCCTTGTGGTTCTGGACACCAACGTCGTTCTTGACCTGATCCTTTTTGCCGATCGCAGAGTGTCCGCACTGGCCGATGCCGTGGAGGGTGACCACGTGAAGCTTGTCACCCGGGCCGACTGTCTGGAAGAACTGCGCCGCGTGCTTTGCTACCCGGCCTTTGCGCTTTCCGGTGAGGATCAGAACGCCTTGCTCAACCGTTACCGCTCGATGGCCTGCGAGTCGGTTCCGGCGGTTCGCTCGCTCGATTCCTTTGGTCTGCGCTGCCGCGATGCGGACGACCAGAAATTCCTCGAACTCGCCTGGATCACTGGCGCGAGTCTGCTGACCCGCGACAAGGCACTGCTGGTCCTGCACCGCCGTTTCAAGGCGCAAGGCGGTAACATGATCTGCCAACCGGAATCATTGTTCGTGCCCGTCAAGAGCGCTTGCGCGGCGAATCCGGTGCACCTGCCCCTGCAGGCCGTGGCCGATCTGGGGCATAATTTCGCCTCCGCGCCGCCGACCGTTCCGATGGCGCAATCCCCGCACCGTCCGTACCACCCCCAGGAGACATGAATGGCCAAGATTCCCGTCAAGTTGCATGAACCCATCAGCAAGGCTTTTCCCGCCAATGTCTGCCTGGTCGGCACCGTTCTGCCCAACGGCTTCGCGCAGGTTTCGCCTCGCGGCAGCGTACTGGTATTCGATGATGAACATCTGATGCTCTGGGAGCGGGGCAAGGGAAGCACCACGGACAACTTGCAGGATGGTTCGAAGGTAACCGTGTTTTTTCGCGATCCCAAGCTGCGCGAATCGGGTGTGCTGCCCGCCGGCGGCGTGGCGCGTTTCTACGGCACCGCGAAAATCCACAAATCCGGCCCGATCACCGATCAGGTGTGGACAAAACTTATTCAGCCGGAGAAGGACCGCGACCCCGAGAAGAAGGGTTTCGCTGTTCTGATCAAGGTCGAACGCGTCGAGGATCTGGGCGGCAAACCGCTCGCAGCCTGATTACAAGCAGTTCAATTCGAAAATAGAACCGGTTGCAAAATGGAATTTTGCAACCCCCGATATAGGGGAGTATGGGGGGGAGCATCCCCTCATGTTGGTACCCATTTATAGTCAAAGGAAAAGAGACACGCATGATTATCGATTGTCACGGCCACTACACCACCGCCCCCAAGGAGCTCGATGCGTACCGCAAGGCCCAGCAGGAGGGCTTGAAGGATCCGAATCATGTTCCTTCCAAGGGTTCGCTTGGCATCACCGACGACCAGATCCGCGAGAGCCTGGAGGGCGCGCAACTGAAGATGCAGCGCGAACGCGGCTCGGACGTCACCATCTTTTCGCCCCGCGCCGTCGGCATGGGACACCACATTGGCAATGAAACCACGAGCAAGAACTGGACAGAACATTGCAATGAGCTGATCCACCGGGTCGTCGGCCTCTATCCGAAGAATTTCGTCGGTGTCTGCCAGCTGCCGCAGTCGCCCGGGGTGCCGCCGAAGAACTGCATTCCCGAACTCGAGCGTTGCGTCAAGGAATTCGGCTTCATCGGCCTGAACCTCAACCCCGATCCGGCCGGCGGCATGTGGACCGATCCGCCCCTGTTCGACCGCTGGTGGTATCCGATTTACGAAAAGATGGTGGAGCTCGAAGTTCCCGCCATGATCCACGTGAGCGGCTCCAGCAATCCGCACTTCCACGCGACGGGTGCGCACTACATCAACGGCGACACCACCGCCTTCATGCAGTTCCTGACATCGGACATCTTCAAGGATTTCCCGACGCTGAAATTCATCATTCCGCACGGCGGCGGCGCGGTGCCCTATCACTGGGGACGCTATCGCGGTCTGGCGCAGGACATGAAGAAGCCGCCGCTGGAGGAGCTCTTGCTCAACAACGTCTACTTCGACACCTGCGTCTACCACCAGCCGGGCATCGACCTGCTGACCAAGGTCATTCCGGTGGACAACATCCTGTTCGCCTCGGAAATGGTGGGCGCGGTTCGCGGCGTGGATCCCCGCACCGGCCACAACTATGACGACACCCGGCGCTACGTCGACAAGGTTGAGTGGCTGAGCGCCGAAGACAAGGAAAAGATCTACTCCGGCAACGTCCGCAAGGTGTTCCCGCGCTTCAAAGGCTAGGGCATCGCAGCCTGCCGATCCAAAGGGTCGGCAGCGTGAACAGGGCCGGCGGTTGCGCCGGCCTTTTCATTGGAGCGGGCGTTTCGCGGTGACCGCCGTTTGGCCCCAGGCGGCAATATGCGCTAGTCTTGCGGCGTCGAACCCAAACACAGGAGGAGGGGACCATGGCCACCATCCGGCATATTGCAATTTTTTCCGACAATCCGGCGAAGCTCGCCCAGTTCTACGTCGATGTCTACGGATTGAAAATCACCGGCGAAAGCCAGGGCGATGTCTGGATCACCGACGGCCACATGGACATTGCGCTCATCTCGCGCAAGACCGAAAAGTCCCCCAAGCCGGGCATCCACCATTTTGGCTTCACACTGGAAGCCGACGAGAAGGACATCGTCTACGACAAGATGAAAAAGCTCAACCTGCCGCCCTGGGATCCGCGCGTGGAAAATCCGACAATCGTGCGCCCGTTCGTGGAAGATGCGGGGCGCGATCCGGATGGCAACCGTTTCGACCTGTCCACCGGCAAGCGTGAAATGGAGACCGAAAAGCTCAAGCACACGCAGCCTGAAACGGCCTGAGCCGGTTGCATTTGGCCCGTATTATCCGGGTCCATACAAGGCCGCGGGAAGGTGACCCGGTCGTGTTTTCTTAAGCAGAAACCACTCAGCCCGGGGATGTCTTCTTGAGAATGATGGCCGAGCGCGACATTTCAATGTGTCCCTGCGCCTGCAGGTTACCCAGCACGCGACTGACCATTTCACGGGACGCGCCGATCAGTTTGGCAAGGTCCTGCTTGGACAGTTTGTTCACAACCTGTTGTCCATCCACCGTCGTCGACATATCCAGGAGCGCCCTGGCGACGCGGCCGTGGACATCGAGCAGGGCGAGACTGCCGATCTTGCTGTTGGCGCCCCTGAGTCGTTTCACCAGGCCGCGCTGCAGGGCGACAGCAAGATTGCCGTTTTCCCGCAGGCAGGTCGTGAAATCGTTTTTCGCGAGGATCAGAATTTCGCAGGATTCGCGGGCAGTGACCGTCGCCGAAGGCGGCAGATCATCAATGAGCCCCATCTCTCCGAAATAATCTCCCGGTTTGAGGATGTCGAGAATGACTTCCGCGCCGTGCCGGTCTGAGACCACCACCTGCACCATACCCGAGACAATGACGTGCAGGGATGAGGCGCTTTCACCGGAGCGGATGATGCTGGCGCCGCGCCTGAAGGAGCGGCGCTGAATGACCTGGGTCAACACCTCGACCTGGGAGTCCGAAAGCGTCGCAAACAGAGGCACATTGCGAAGCAGCAGTCGGGAGACACGGGCGCTCACGCGCGGCGCTGGCACAGCAGGCGCCGCGGACGCTGCCGCCGAAGCAAGGCCTAAGGCCGCGCTGGCCCGTGCCATATTATTCGTAGCTGGGAAACAAACGGCCGGTTTCGACACGCTTCGCCGAACCCCGGAAGAAAACCAGGTACTTGCAGCCTTTGGGAAAGCGCGCGGTGTGCCGGCTGCCGGTGGGGCGCCAGACGAAATTTCCGGCCACGCATTCACCGTCATCGTCCACCATGCTGCCTTCGAGGATGTAGGTCTGCTCGAATCCGGTGTGCTCGTGGTCAGGAATCGAGGAGCCCGGACTCGCGTCGAAAAGACACACTGATTCCTTCTTCTCGTCATCCTTGTACAGCCACTTCATTTTGATGCCCGGAATGGATTCATCCCAGGGCATGTTGTTCAGGTCCACGAATCGCGAATCGGTGGGTTTAAGGCCTTCGTGGGAGGGATAGTTGGGTGTCTTGCCGGGCATGTCTGGCTCCTTTGTATGTCGCGTTTCAGGCGGTTGCGCGAAGGCGCTGCGTCTCGGCGAGATCAAGCACGCCGTCATCCGTGCAGGCCACGCGATAGGTTTCGCGCGCCGCCATGTTGCTGATATAGCCCTGCTTCACATCGCGCGCCACGCGCTCAGGCTCACGGGTCTCCGGTGCCCCGAATCCGCCGCCGCCGCCGGCCCGAAGCGTAAACGTATCGCCTTCCTTCAAGCGCATGTTAAACACCTTGCCATTGACGAAGTCCTTGTCCTTTCCGTCAATTTTCATGGCCACCTGGTTGCCCATGCCGGAATGGCCCCCTTCCAGGCCCCAGGGCGGGCAATTGACGCGCTCCATCTGCGTGCCCACGGAAACGTTGCAGCGCGCCTGCACCACCTTCTCCGCACCCAGGCCGCCGCGGTAGCGCCCGGGCCCGCCCGAATCCTGGCGCAGCGCATGGCTGCGAATCAGCACCGGGAATTTCACCTCGGTCTGCTCGCAGGGCGCGTTGTGGGTGTCCCCGTCGTTCTGGCACACCGTGGCGCTCATGCCGTCTTCCGTCATCTTCGCGCCCCAGCCGCCGCCCATGGGGCCGCCCGTGCCGCCGATGAACAGTCGCCCGTCCTTGGGGTTGATGCCGTTCACATAGCCTGACACCAGGTCGGCGAAGTGGCCGGCGATGGTGCGGCCCGGTATTGCCTGCGACATCGCCTTGAACACAGTGTCCACAACCGTCATCGGAACCGTCATCCACACGCGCATCGCCGCGGGTCGGACCGCGGTGACCACGGTGCTGTCGCCCAGAATCACCTTCAGGGGTCGCAGGCTGCCTTCGTTGACGGGATAGTCGGTGGGCGAGGTGAGGCACTTGTAGGCCACCTGCGCGCAGCCATAGCCCGTCGAGGGGCCCGAATTGTAGAAACCCCGCACCTGTTTGCCCACCTCCGAGAGGTCGATGGTCATCTCGTCGCCCTTCTTGATCACCTTGACGCGGATGGGGATGCGCTTGCCGACGTCGACGCCGTCGTCGTCCATGAAGGACTCGGCCTCATAGACGCCGTCGGGGATGGTGCGGGTGCGCACGCGGGCCGCCGCCTCGGAGTTGTCCATGATGTTGCGGATGGCATCGAGCACCTGTTCGCGGCCATAGCGCGCCAGCAGTTCGGTAAAGCGCTTGTCGCCGGCTTTCAGCGCGGTGATCTGCGCGCGCAGGTCTCCCATCGCCTTGTCCGGGATACGCACGTTCATCTTGATGATTTCCACCAGGTCCTGGTTGATGACACCGGCCTTCTGGTATTTCATGATCGGAATCTGGATGCCTTCCGAATAGATGTCGGTGGTCATCGCGCCGAGCACGCCGCCCACTTCATTCCAGTGCGCCATGGTGCATACGAACGCCGTGAGCTTGCCGTCGAAAAAGATCGGCTGCGTGAAGGTGAAGTGGTAGAGGTGGCTGCCGGTGGTATAGGCATCGTTGGTCACCAGGATGTCGCCGGGCGCAAGGTCATCGCCGAAATGGCGCAGCTTCGCCTTGATGGTCTCGGCCATGCCACGGATGAAGGAGGGCAGACCCAGTCCGATGGAAACGGTTTCACCCTTGGCGGTGTACAGGCCGACGGTGAAGTCGAGCGCTTCGTAGATGATCGGGTTGTAGGCGGTGCGGGTGAGGTTGGTCTTCATCTCCTCGGTGACCGAGAGGACGCCATTGCGGATGATTTCGGTGAGCACCGCATCGGCCTTGTTGCCCTTTGTGGAGCGGTAGGCGGCGGGTTTGGCGGCGGTCTGGCTCTTTTTCGCGCCGGATATTTTCTTTTTTACAGGTGATTTTTTGGGCATGCTGACTGATCAAAATTGATAAAGAGGAAACTATACACGACGGCGTTTTTATCCTGCGAGAGCCGGATAGATTCTCAGGGCATTGCCGCCCATCAAAAGGTCGAATTCGTCTGCGTCGAGGAAAGACAGTTCACGCCGCGCCATGTCGATCAGGCCCGGCACGGGATGCTCGTGGTTCATGGGGTAATTCGAGCCCCACATCAGGCGGGTGGCGCCAAAGCAGTCCAACAGGTGCGAAAACCAGTCACGCGACGTACTCGCGCCCCGGGCGGCGGCGAGCAGCGTGGTGGTGGAGAATTTGAGGGTCAGATTCTTGTATTTCGCCAGTGATAGCAAAGGCAGCGTATTCGTATACGGCCTGCCGCCTTCAAGGTTCGGATGGCCCATGTGGTCGAGCGCAATGGGCTGGTCGGGAAAACGGCGCAGCAGGGATTCAAACCGCGATAATTCCTGCCACCACACGTAAATGCACAGGGGTATATCGAGCTTTCGGGCGCGCTCCATGACGGGCGCCACGCGCTCGTCATCGACCTGGAACTCCGCCGTCTGGAACATCATGCGTCCGCCCACGGCGCCGCGGTCCCTGACCCAGTGCTCCAACTGGTCCGCGGCGTCGGCGTCGCGCGCGTCGATGACGCAGACTGCCTTGAATCGGTCCGGAAATTCTTTTGCCATATCAACAACATAGCTATTGTCGCTGCGATAGGCATTCTGCGCCTGAACCAACAGCGCCTTCGCCATTCCGCCCGCGTCCATGTCGGCGATCAGGTTCTCGGCGGTGTAATTCTCCTGCGTCCAGGCGAAATGCGGCGGAACCACCGCGTGCAGCTGTCGCGGATATTTCGCGCGGTCAGCGCCCAGCACATGCACATGCGTATCAACGATCACTCGCGCTTACCTCCGGTTTGATTCACGGCTCAGATGCCGCGATACAGCCAGTCGATTTCCCGGTAGTGATCCGGGTTGCGTTGGGACATGAGGTGGTTGCGCAGGTCGCGCGCGCCGCCGCGCGCATGCATGATCTCGCCGAAGATCCGCGAGGTGATCTGGACGCGGGCCGTGCGCAGGTAACGCGCTTCCTGATAGGCCTTCAGGGCGGCGGGAATCTCCACCGAGGGTTTCGCCAGTTGTTCCGCCAACACCACCGAATCCTCCATCGCCATGACCGCTCCTTGCGCAAGGTATTGCAGGGTGGGATGCGCGGCGTCTCCCAGCAGGGCCACGTTGCCGCGCGTCCAGTCCGGGCGCGGCTCGCGGTCGCACAGAATCCAGTTCTTGTCCTTCCCGATGTAGGAGAGCAGGTCCCGCACATGCGCCGTGGTGGGCGAGTACATCTGCATGAGCTCCTCCGGCCCGCCGAAATCGGTCTTGTTGCCCGCGTAAAACTTCGGGCTGTGGAAGGTGGCCACATTGTTCATCACCGTGCCGCCGCGCAGGCGGTATTGAACCAGGTGCAATCCGGGTCCGATCCAGATCGTCATGTCATCGAAATGCGATTTGTCCTTGACCTCGTCCACCGGCACCACGCCGCGATAGGTGACATGGCCGGATACCCTGGGCGGGCCATCGCCCATGATGGCTTCGCGCGCGCAGGAGCTGAGGCCGTCCGCACCGATCAGCACCGAGCCGGAAACGTTTGTACCGTCCGCGAAATGCGCCGTGACCTTTCCGGCGGTCTCCTCAAAGCGTGCCAGCTGCTTCGAAGTATGCAGTCCGATTTCCGAATGTCCGCGGCAGGCATCGAGCAGCGCACCGTGCAGGTCGCGCCGGTGAACCACCATGTAGGGCGCGCCAAAATGTTTTCGGAATCCCTCGCCGGTATTGATGCGGGTGAGTTCGCGGTCGGTGAGGGCGTCGATGGCCACCAGCGCGTTGGGGAACACGGCGGTCTGTTCGACCTCCTTGACGATACCCAGGCGCGTTAGCATGCGATGGGCATTGGGGCCGAGCTGCAGTCCGTAGCCGATCTCTCCGAATTCATCAGATTTTTCAAATACTTGTGAACGTATCCCCTGCCTTGCCAGCGCAAGGGCCGCGGCCAGTCCGCCGATGCCGCCGCCGGCAATGATGACTTCCATCTTCAATGTGCTCATGGTGCCGGGCTTTCAGTGAATCAGAGTTTTTCCTGGAAAAAGCGCAGGGCCCTCGGCGCAAGGAACCCGGAAAAGCTGCCGGGTTCGTCCATGGGCTCGGTGTTCCAGAAATGCGGAGCACCTTGCAGCACTGCAGGCCGGGCGAAATAACCCGCCTGTTTGAGGGCCAGCAGAAATGCCTTGGATTGTGTCTCGGGATTCACCGTGTCATCTTCGGTTCCCCAGGCGAGCAGAAACGACGTTTTGTTCTTGTCTCGAGTGGCATAAGAAATCGGTGATGACTCGAAATAGATGGCGCGGTCATCCATCAGCGATGCCCCCAGGAATTTCTGCGCGATGTTGTCTCCGGGGCGGTTCAGCAGATCATGCTGGAACTGCGCCGTCATGTCGTACACGCCATAGACGCCAAGGCAGGCCTTCACGGCGCAACTCACCTTGCACAGCGGCGAATCCGGATAAGCCCCGGCAAAGGGTGCCTTGTCACCCGCGAGGGCCACCAGCGCTGCGAGGTGACCGCCCGCCGAATCACCGGTGATGCCTAGGCGATCCGGATCAATGTTGTACAGCGCCGCATTGGCCCGAAGGTACTGCACGCCCGCGCGCACATCGTGCACGGCTTCGGGATAGGCCTTGCGCCCGTCCTTGATCAGGCGGTAGTTGACCGAGAAGAGCGCGATGCCGTGCTGCGCAAGGTAGGCGCCCCAGGCGCGATGAAAGGCGGAGCTGCCCATCTGCCAGCCGCCGCCGTGCACCGCCACCACCGCCGGGAATTTTCCCGGTCCCTTCGGCACATAAAGATCGCCGGTGATGGCGACGCCGTCATGCTTTGCGTATTCGATGCCTGCTTTGAGTTCGTGTTCCACTTTGCCCCCGATTTCAAATCTGTTCTTGTTCTCAGGCCACCGTTACCGGTATCTTGAATTCGCGGATTCTCTTCTCCCATTCCGCGGGGCCTGTGTTGTGCACCGAGGTGCCCTTGGCATCCACGGCCACGGTCACCGGCATGTCCTGTACTTCGAATTCATAGATGGCCTCCATGCCGAGGTCTGCGAAGGCCAGCACCTTGGCCTTGCGCACCGCCTTGGAAACAAGGTAGGCCGCGCCGCCGACGGCCATCAGGTAGGCAGCCTTGTGCTGCTTGATGCCGGCGATGCCCTCCGGTCCGCGCTCGGATTTGCCCACCATGGCAAGCAGGCCCGCCTTGCCCAGCATGGTGTCCGTGAAGCGGTCCATGCGCGTCGACGTGGTCGGACCGGCGGGGCCGACAGCCTCATCGCGTACCGGGTCCACCGGGCCGACGTAATAGATCACCCGGCCGTTGAAATCCACCGGCGGCTTTTCGCCTTTCTCCAGCATGTCCTGGATGCGCTTGTGCGCGGCATCGCGCCCGGTGAGAAGTTTTCCGGACAGCAGCAGGCGGTCGCCGGGGTTCCAGCTGACGACCTGTTCGCGGGTGAGCGTGTCGAGGTTCACACGGATCGCCTCGGCGGAAGGCTTCCACGCGACCTTCGGCCAGTCGTCCAGCGAAGGCTGCGGCAGTTCGGCGATGCCCGATCCATCCAGCACGAAGTGCGCGTGACGGGTGGCCGCGCAGTTGGGAATCATGGCGATGGGTTTTGACGTCGCATGTGTGGGGTAGTCAAGAATCTTCACATCCAGCACCGTTGACAGACCGCCCAATCCCTGCGCGCCGATGCCCAGGGAATTCACCTTGGTGAAGAGTTCGATTCGCAGTTCCTCGATCTTCGATTGCGGCCCGCGCGCCAGCAGTTCGTGCATGTCCAGCGGTGCCATCAGCGATTCCTTGGCGAGCAGCACGGCCTTCTCCGCGGTGCCGCCCACGCCGATGCCCAGCATCCCGGGCGGGCACCATCCCGCGCCCATGGTGGGGACGGTTTTCAGCACCCAGTCCACAATGTTGTCCGAGGGTTCGAGCATGGCCATCTTGGATTTGTTTTCCGATCCACCGCCCTTGGCGGCCACGGTGATGTCGACCTTGCCGCCGGGCACGACTTCCATGTGGATCACCGCCGGTGTGTTGTCCTTGGTGCTCTTGCGCGTGAAAATCGGATCCGAGAGCACCGAGGCGCGCAGCGGGTTGTCCACGTTCATGTAGGCGCGGCGCACGCCTTCGTTGACGGCATCGGCAATCGAGCCGCTGCCAAATCCTTCCCAACGAACATCCATGCCGATCTTCATGAACACATTGACGATGCCCGTGTCCTGGCACAGCGGCCTGTGGCCCTCGGCGCACATGCGCGAGTTGGTCAGGATCTGGGCGATGGCGTCCTTGGCCGCGGGAGACTGTTCGCGCTCGTAGGCACGGGCCATGTGCTGGATGAAGTCGGGGGAGTGGTAGAAGCTGATGTGCTGCAGTCCGTCGGCAACGGACTGGATGAGGTCTTCGCGTTTGATGGTGGTGGTCATGGTGGTGTTCGATCAGGTTACATGGGGTTGAAAGGCAGGTAATGGGCGTCGCCGGCGCCGCGCCGGACTCTGCGCCGCCATTATCGTCTGGCGCAGACGTTTGCAGGTATTCCGGCTAGCCGGCCGCGGGCGCGATGCGGGGCAACTCTTTTTTGCATCGGCCGCTGTAGGTTACCGCGTACGCAGTTCCGGATTCCACGCTGACCATCGGTTCGAGCTTGCGCTCCACGCCTTCGATGCCTGCCGGGCAGATGCCGGATTCGCGCGCCTTGTCGGCAAGGTTTTGCAGGCGCACGGTTTCCCAGCTGGGGTCGCCGGCCGGCCGGTCGATTCCGGCGCGCTGCGTGGCAATAAATCCATTCTGCGTTTGACGCACCTCAATCGGGCTGCTCAACAAATCCCCGCCAAACCTGAATATCGAGCACCCTGAGAGAGCCAAAGCGCAGGCGGCGATGCATAATGCAAAAAATTTCATGATGTCCTCTGGAACGCAGTGTTGATCCGGTGCGCAGCCTGCCCGCCGACATGGTTGAAAAATTGTAATCTGAATCGATGCGTTCAGGAGAAAATGCTAGTCTTATCAAGACGATTTTGACCGCAGTTTCACCCAATTGCAGCCCTGACCAACGGAATTCTCAGCAGTGAGCGTGGAACAGACATCAAAAAGCAGACCTCCGGAATCCGCCAAGAGTGGCGTCGAGCTCGATTTCACCGGTGTCTTCAAGCTCCAGGACCTCAAGGCCGATCCGCCGCCGCCGCCGCCGCCCAAGAAGGTGCCGGACGACATCCTGATCGGCGCGCAGGAGCTCTCCAAGGGCAATTGCTTCATCAACATGTCACGCCGCCGCCCGGCGCGCAAGGTGGATGTTGCCAAGACCACGATATTGATCGTGGAAGACGACAAGACCACACAGTATCTTCTGCACATGCTCTTGTCGCGGGGCGGCTACCAGACGCGCCGAGCGGGCGACGCGGCCGAATTCGTCGCGGCCATGCAGAAGGCACCGCTGCCGGATCTGGTCATTCTCGATCTCCGCCTGAAGGGCGATGTCAGCGGTTTCAAGATTCTCACCAAAATCCGCGCGCATCCGAAAATCGCGACAATGCCGGTGGTGATCCTCAGCGGGCAGACCGCGCCGAACGGTCTGATGCAGGCAGTATCTCTGGGTGTCGACGCCTATCTTTCCAAACCGACCAAAGCGAAGGCGTTGATGGATGCAGTCACTGCGGCGCTTGGCGGTTGAAAATCAGGATAATTTCAAGGAGGAGTATCCAAAATGTCCAGCGGAACCATTGAATCAGTTCTTCACGAAGATCGCCTGTTCCCGCCTTCAGCGGCATTCGTCAAGCAGGCGAATATTTCCGGCATGGCGGCTTATCAGGCGCTCTGCGATGAGGCCGGCCGCGATTTCGAGGGCTTCTGGGCGCGACTCGCGCGGGAGGAACTGCTCTGGCAGAAGCCATTCACGAAAACTCTGGATGAAACCAATCCGCCGTTTTTCAAATGGTTCCACGACGGCGAACTGAACGCCTCCTACAACTGCCTCGACCGGCACCTGAAGACCCAGCCCGACAAGGTCGCGATCATTTTCGAGGCGGATGACGGCAAGCAGACGACCATTACGTACAAGGCGCTCTATCACGAGGTCTGCAAGTTCGCCAATGCGCTGAAGTCGCGCGGCATTGCCAAAGGCGACCGCGTCATCGTCTACATGCCAATGTCGATCGAGGCGGTGGTGGCCATGCAGGCCTGTGCGCGCATTGGCGCCACGCATTCGGTGGTGTTCGGCGGGTTTTCGGCCAAGTCACTGCAGGAACGGATCATCGATGCCGGCGCGGTGGCGGTGATCACGGCCGATGGACAGTACCGCGGCGGCAAGGAGATCGCGCTCAAACCGGTGATCGACGAGTCGTTCACCCTGGGCGGCTGCGAGGGGATCAAGTCGGTGTTCGTGTACAAGCGCACCGGCACCAATATTCCTATGACGGCGGGCCGCGACATCTGGTGGCAGGACGCGATCAAGGGTCAGCCCGACACCTGCGATCCGGTGTGGGTGAATGCAGAGCATCCCCTGTTCATTCTCTATACCTCGGGTTCCACCGGCAAGCCCAAGGGTGTGCAGCATTCCACCGGAGGCTATTTGCTCTGGTGCATGCTCACCATGCGCTGGACTTTCGATTACAAGCCTCAGGATGTGTTCTGGTGCACAGCCGATGTGGGCTGGGTGACCGGCCACAGTTATGTCTGCTACGGGCCGCTGGCGGTGGGCGCAACCGAGGTGGTGTTCGAAGGCGTGCCGACCTATCCCGATGCCGGTCGTTTCTGGAAGCTAATCCAGGATCACAAGGTCACCACGTTCTACACCGCACCCACGGCAATCCGTTCGCTGATCAAGGCGGGCGGTGACCTTCCGAAAAAATACGATCTGTCTTCGCTGCGAATACTTGGCACGGTGGGCGAGCCGATCAATCCGGAAGCCTGGATGTGGTATCACGAGACCGTCGGGGGAGGGCGCTGCCCGATCGTGGACACCTGGTGGCAGACCGAAACCGGCGGCCACATGATCACGCCGCTGCCCGGCGCCACGGCCACCAAGCCCGGCTCGGCCACGCTGCCGCTGCCCGGTGTGATTGCCGATATCGTCGATGAAACCGGCGCGTCAGTGGGCAAAGGCAAGGGCGGTATCCTCGTGATCAAACGCCCGTGGCCAGCGATGATACGCACCATCTGGGGCGATCCCGAGCGGTTCAAGAAAACCTATTACCCGGAAGATTTTCAAGGGAAGTACTACCTCGCGGGCGACGGCGCCACCACCGACATGGACGGGTACTTCCGCATCATGGGCCGCATCGATGACGTGCTGAACGTCTCGGGCCACCGCCTTGGCACCATGGAAATCGAATCGGCCCTCGTGGCCAATTCCGCGCTGGTCGCCGAAGCCGCCGTCGTCGGGCGTCCCGATGATCTCACCGGCGAAGCCGTATGCGCCTTCGTCGTCCTCAAAGGCGAGCGTCCCGCGACCGCCGAAGCCGCCAAGAAAATCGCCGATGAACTTCGCAACTGGGTCGGCAAGGAAATCGGCGCCATCGCCAAACCGCGTGACATCCGATTTGGCGACAACCTGCCCAAAACGCGCTCAGGCAAGATCATGCGGCGCCTGCTGCGATCGATTGCCAAGGGCGAGGAGATCACCCAGGACATCTCAACCCTCGAGAATCCGGCAATACTGGAGCAGTTGAAGCACAGCCTTTGAGTCGATCAGGTTTGCCCGGGGCCGCGCCTTAGTTTATGCTGCGCGGCCCTGTCATTCAGGTTTGCGCAAGCGCGCAGTAAAAAGACAGTCCAGCAGTAAAAACGGAGAGGTGGATGAGCGGTTTAAGTCACCACCCTGGAAAGGTGGCAAAGGGGCAACCCTTTCGCGGGTTCGAATCCCGCCCTCTCCGCCAAGTCAAGTGGTTTTACAAGCACTTAGCTAGTGCTGGCAGGTTAGTTACTCCATTTGTTACCACAGCGCGAATGTGGAACATCTTGGACAGTCGCGCCTTTCCCAACCTTCTGAAGCTCCTGAGGCCCAGCAACTGGGTCTGGACGTGTTTGGGCGCGTGACCCCCTACCACCCCCGCCACACAAAAAAACAGGCTTTTAAAATTTAAGTTTGATCTAAAGTGAGCCAGTGCCCTTAGGCGGGCGGGGCGAGATCATTACTGCAGTAAGTCTCCTGTGAGTAGGAGGAGTTCGCTTGCGGGGATTGAAGCTTAAAGTCATAAAGGTGTACCCGCCCACCAAGCAAATATCCGGTTAATAACTACCCATGACAGGAGTTCGATATGCAATCGAGGTATCTCTCTAGAATTCTTTCTGTCTGGTTGTTGGGAAGCTGCCTTTCTACACAAGGCGCAATTGGAAAGACGAGCGATATCCAAATAACGCCTCAGCCATCCCAAACAACATTTGCCCCGTTCAATGTCAAAAATACAAGTTTTGTTCCGCAAACGGTATCAATCACGGCCTACAAGAAAGATAGCGAAGAAGTAATTGGAAAAACTCAGCTAATCATTTATCCGAAAACAGAATTAAATATCAAGGTTTTTGCGGATACTGGGAAAGCATTTGGTGCAATGTGGTTTTATCGTTCCAACCTAGAAATAGGTGATCCTAGTAAAACTTTATCTGAGCAAAACTATGGCCTACCGTTTCCGACAAATACTTTAGTGAAGATTTGCCAGAGTAAAGATGGAATCTTGACCTCACACATAGCCACTCCTGAAGCCATAGATTTTTGCGCCCCAATACGCACGCCAATATTGGCTGCTAAAGATGGAACGGTAGCGGAGGTTGAGGACAGTTTTGTTGAATGTGGAATGGACCCATCCTGCATGGAAAAATCAAACCGCATTCGAGTTATGCATAACGATGGAAGTGTTGCTGACTACGAACATATTTATCAGAAAAGCGCAAAAGTAAAAGAAGGGGAAGCGGTTAAAGCCGGACAGCAAATTGCAGAAATAGGGGCTACCGGTCAAGTAACTGGAGCGCATCTCCATTTCGAGGTGAGTTATCTAGGGAAACACTGAACAAGTTCCCGATTGCGTTGTCAAAGTAAGGTGCGCAAACGGGAGGGTTGAATTGTGAAGCAAATGACACTGGCGGCGGCGAAAGGATTCGAGGTGCACGGTAGAG
>CAIUKQ010000459.1 GCA_903899705.1 uncultured beta proteobacterium | reverse complement strand
GTAAATCAGGATCGCCACCAGCATCAACTGCAGCACCACCCAGGGGACGGCCCCCCAGTAAATGTCCGAGCTCTTCACCTCCTTCGGCGCGATGCCGCGCAGGTAAAACAGCGCCAGTCCAAACGGCGGATGCATGAAGGATGTCTGCATGTTGGCGCCCAGCAGCACGCCGAACCAGATCAGGTCGATGCCGAGTTTCTGCGCCACCGGGGCGAGAAGCGGAATGATGATGAAGGCGATCTCGAAAAAATCCAGGAAGAAGGCGAGAAAGAAAACGAACAGGTTGACGAAGATGAGGAATCCCACCACGCCGCCCGGCAGCGATGTGAGCAGGCCCTCAAGCCACAGGTCTCCGTCCACGCCGCGAAAGACCAGCGAAAACACCGTCGACCCTATCAGGATGTAAATCACCATCGCAGTGATTCGCATGGTGGTCGCCATGCCTTCCTGCAGCAAGGGGCGCGTCAGGCGCCGGTGCAGGGCGGCGAGCACGAGTGCCCCGACCGCGCCCATGGCGCCCGCCTCCGTCGGCGTGGCAAGGCCCAGGAATATCGTTCCCAGCACCAGGAAGATCAGCACCATCGAGGGCAGCATTCCCCAACCCACCTTGCGCAACAGCGCCCAGCCTTTGAGTGTGCGTGCCTCGGGTGGCAGCGCCGGCATGGCGTTGGGGCGGATGATGCTGAGGAGTGCGATGTAGGCGCAGAAAAGCAGCACCTGCACGATGCTGGGTCCGATGGCGCCGGCGTACATGTCGCCCACCGAGCGGCCGAGCTGATCGGCAAGGATGACCAGCACCAGGGAGGGGGGTATCAGCTGCGTGATGGTGCCCGAGGCGGCGATCACGCCGGTGGCCAGCTTCATGTCGTAGCCGTAGCGCATCATCACCGACAACGAGATCAGGCCCATGGCGATCACCGAGGCGGCGACGGTTCCCGTGACGGCGCCAAGAATCGCCCCGACGATAATGACCGCATAGGCAAGTCCGCCACGCACCGGTCCGAACAGTTGCCCCATGCCCTCCAGCATGTCTTCGGCGAGGCCGCAGCGCTCCAGTATGGCGCCCATGAAAGTGAAAAATGGGACGGCGAGGAGCAGTTCGTTGGAGAGGATGCCGAACACGCGCTCGGGCAGCGCCTGCAGCAGCGCCACCGGGAAGAAACCGAATTCGATGCCGAAAAATCCGAAGAACAGTCCGACGGCGGCGAGTGAAAATGCCACGGGGTAACCGATCAGCAGGAACACGACCAGGCCGCCAAACATCAATGGCGCCATCAATTCGCGGGTGATCATCATCGCCGGCCCCGGTTCATTGCAGGGGTTTCTCGTATTGGGGCGGCGTGGGCGCGTCGCCGGTGAGCGCGCCGATGCGCTTGATGATCTCCGATACGCCCTGCAGTGAAATGAGTAAAAATCCCAATGGAATCAACAATCTGGCGGGCCATCGCAGGAGGCCGCCGGCATTGGCCGAGGTTTCGCCGATCTGCCAGGAGTTCACAAACATGGGCCAGGACATCCAGCCGATGATGGCCATTGCGGGCAGCAGAAAGAGGAGGCCGCCGACAATATCTATCCAGATTTGTGCGCGCGTGGACAGGCGACCATAGAGCACGTCAACGCGCACGTGTTCGTTCAGCTTCAGTGTATAGGGCCCGCCGAGCATGACGATGGCGCCGAACATGTACCACTGCACCTCCAGCCACGCGTTGGAGGACAGGCTGATGGCGTAGCGCGACAGCGCGTTGCCGGCACTCACCAGGCAGGCGAGCAGCACCAGCCACGTGGCAATCCGGCCGAAGCGTTCATTGATCCAGTCAACGGCCGTCGAAAATACGATCAGGTGGCGCATCAGCGGGAAGCTTTCCGGCGAAGATCACGCAGTATTTCGCGCGCCGCATTGTATCCGGGCGCGCCGGTCACGCCACCCCCGGGGTGCGCTCCCGAGCCGCACAAATAAAGCCCCTTGACCGGCGTGCGGTAGTCGGCGTGTCCGAGCAGTGGGCGCGCGGAGAATATCTGGTCGAGTCCCAGCGAGCCGTGCATGATGTCACCGTTGGGCAGGCCGAATATGTTTTCCAGATCCAGCGGCGAGAGCACCTGGCGTCCGATGACGCTCGCCTTGAAATTGGGTGCGTAACGGTTAACGGTATCGATGATGAGGTCGGCGGCGACATCGCGGTGATCCGCCCAGCTCCGGCCTTCGGCAAGCTGCGGGTTGAAATGCTGGCAGAAGAGGCTGGCCACATGCCGGCCCGGTGGCGCAAGGCTGTCGTCCAGCACGCTGGGAATCAGCATTTCCACAATGGGTTCCCGCGACCAGCCGTGGGCGCGTGCGTCGGCGTGGGCGCGGTCCATGTAGGCAAGCGAGGGCGCCATGATGATGCCCGCGCCATGGTGCGGATGCGCGGTTTTGCCCTGCGCGCAGCTGAAATCGGGCAATTCACTCAGCGCAACATTCATGCGAAAGCTGGCGGAACCGCAGCGATAGCGTCGCATGCGTGTGCGGATCTCTTCGTCGATGGCGCCGGCCTCGAGCAGGTCAAGGTACAGGGTGCGCGGATTGACATTGGCGGCCAGCACGCGGGCTTCGATTTCCTCGCCGGATTGCAGGGCAACGGAAACGGCCCGCCCCGCCTTCACCCGAATGTTTGCCACCGGGCTTTCGGTGCTGATCTGTACGCCGCGCTTTCGCGCCTCGGCGGCCATGGCCTGCGTGATGGCGCCCATGCCGCCGCGCGCATGGCCCCAGGTGCCGCGCTTGCCATTGACCTCGCCGAAGGCGTGATGCATGAGCACGTAGGCGGAACCCGGTGTGTAGGGGCTGGCGAAATTACCCACCACGGCATCGAACCCGAATGCCGCCTTCACAGCGTCGCTCTCAAACCAGTCATCGAGCAGTTCACCTGCGCTCTTGGTAAAGAGATCCAGCAGATCGCGCCGCGCCGGCATGTCGAGTTTCTTCAGCCGCAGGCCCATGTCAAGGGCGCGCCCCAGATCGTTGAATCCGCCGCCAAGGTTTGGAGGGGTCTTGAGGACCATTTCGCGAAGCACATCGGCCACGGTTTCTATGGTGCGGTAGTAGGCGGGAAGGCGTTCCGCATCCCGTGCTGAAAATCGCGAGAGTTCGCCCTGCGTCGTGGCGGTGTCCGGTCCCAGGCGGAATGAACGGCCGTCGGTGAGCGGCAGGAAATTGGCATAGGGGCGCTCGAGTATTTCAAGGCCATGCTGCGCGAGGTGAAGGTCACGGATGATTTTCGGCTGCAGCAGGCTGACCGTGTAGCTCGCCACCGAGTTGCGAAACCCCGGATGGAATTCCTCGGTGATCGCGGTGCCACCCACGATGTGTCGACGCTCCAGCACGCGAACCGAAAGTCCGGCTCCGGCGAGGTAGCAGGCGCAGGTGAGGCCGTTGTGGCCGCCACCGATGATCACGACGTCATACGACATGTCTGTGCCAGAAAAATGGATTCAGCTTGCGAAGCGGCAGAGCATCGGGAAAGGAAATGGCGCGCGCGCGCCGATTGCGGAACCGACTTGCCACTGCAGGGACGACAGTCTACGATGCCGGCTCCTCAACGTCATGCGTACCCATGGACAATACCAATAAACCCGAAGTTTCGGTACCACGCGCCACGCTGGATCTCAAGGACGCCGTCGCGCTGGTGGTTGGCATCGTCATCGGTGCCGGTATTTTCCGCCTGCCTGCCCTGGTTGCAGGGAACACGGGTACTGCAGAGACCATGATGTTTGCCTGGATACTGGGCGCGGTCGTTTCCTTCATGGGGGCGCTGTGCTACGCGGAGCTTGCAAGCGCGCACCCCAATGCCGGCGGCGAGTACCACTTTCTCGAGCGCGCTTACGGGACCGAGGTGTCACGGCTGTTCGCCTGGGCGCGCATGACGGTCATTGCGCCGGGCTCCATTGCCCTGTTCGCCTTCCTGTTCGCCGATTACGCCACGCAATTCCAGAAGCTTGGCGATGCATCCAACATCATCTATGCGGGCCTGCTGATCATTATTCTCACCGCAGTCAATATCATCGGGCTCAACGCGGGCAAGTGGACGCAGAATCTGCTGACGCTGGTCGAGGCATCCGGACTCGTGCTGGTCACCGTTGTGGGTTTTGCATCCACCGCGCCCCCGGAACCCGTCGGGGCCGTTTCGGGCCCGCAGGGCGCGTTTGGCCTTGCCATGGTATTTGTCCTTTTGACCTACGGCGGCTGGAATGACGCTGCCTATCTGTCGGCCGAGATCAAGGATGGCAAGCGCAATATCGTGCGCGCCCTGAT